>JACXUO010000005.1 GCA_014763885.1 Campylobacterales bacterium | reverse complement strand
ACCCATCAACGGTTTGCCTGAAGCTGCAAACGCCTTGACCGCTTCATCCATACCATTGCGACTGAGGTGCTCCATCGCATCACCGAATGCACCGACACCCGGAAGGATAAGCTTCTCATACTGATCCAGTTTTGAGGGATCACTCTGCACTTCGATTTCGGCACCCACACTTTTAAACGCATTGATGACCGAAGCGAGGTTGCCCATATTGTAATCGACGATTCCTATCACGATTGTATCCTTAAGAATAGTTAGAGGAGTTAATATATCGTGATTATAGCGAATTTTATTGAAAGGAGATACCTGTGTGCAGCATTTAGTCTATTTGGATAAAATAGCATTATAAAATTGAGGTACTGATGAGAGAGAAAATAGAATACGCCATTATCCAATTCTTTTTGGGAGTCTCAAAGATAGCTCCAAAGGTATTGATATATCAATGTATCCGTGGGTTAACGCTGACGGTATACCATCTGGATAAAAAGAGACGTTATATTACGATTGAAAATCTTAAAATGGCATTTCCGGAGAAGAGCGACAGGGAGATAGGGGATCTCTCAAAAGAGGTCTATAGAGAACTTTCGAAAACAATTTCGGAAATATTATTGATGGTTGTGGATCGGTTTGATATCGATGAAGCGGTAGTGAACAGAGAAGAGATCATTGCAAAACTCCAGACTGCAACACAAAACGCTCCCCGTGGCATCGTGGCGATGACAGCGCATTTTTCCAACTGGGAGCTGCTCGCGCATTTTTTGGCAAAGCACGGTTTGCCTATGCTGGTGGTAGGACGAGAGGGGAACAATAAACTGATCGAAAAGAGGATCACCCAGCCGTTTCGTAAAAAATACGGCAATGACACAACCACAAAGAAAAAGGCCATACTCTCTATGGTGAAGCGCTTGAAAAGCGGCGGTAATGTGGGGATTTTGATCGATCAGAAAGCAGGAGGCCCCAATGCTGTTGAAGTGGATTTTATGGGAAAACCTGCTCAAACCATCACCTCGCTTGCGATGCTCAAACAAAAACTTGATCCGCTGATCATTCCCTTTTTTGCGGCCAGGGTAGGGGAGGGGAAATATAAGATCATTATGCGCGATCCTGTAGAGTATCGTGCTGAAGAGGAATCTGATGAAGCAAAGAAGATAGAAAAAATGACCGCCGAATACAACAAGGTCATGGAATCTGTGATCAGAGAGTACCCTTCGCAATGGTTCTGGATGCACAACCGCTGGAGAATAGCACTTTGATGAAAAAGCTTCTGATACTCAGCGACGGCAGGCCGGGACATCTCAATCAGTCTATCGCTTTTGCTAAATATGTGAATGCAGCGTATGATGTCATCCCCGTCAAATTCAGGTCGAAATGGGCAAAAGGCGTATCCTTTGTTTTGGATAGGATGCACTTTTATACGGATCTGCTCCATATCTCCTCTCCTCTCCCGGATGTTACCTATGACGGGGTGGTTTCTACCGGTTCGGATACCTACTACCTCAATAAGTTTCTCTCCAAAAAACTGCATGCCAGATCTATCACCATGATGCTTCCGAGAGGATACCGGTATGATTTTGATCTGATTTTTGCCCAGAGTCATGATGCGCCGCCCCTCAAAGAGAATATTGTCCAACTTCCTGCAAATTTTGCTTATATCGAACCCAAAGGGATTTACCTGGCAACAAAACCCTCCATCGGTATTGTGATCGGGGGTAGCAACAGATATTTTACGCTTACGAAAGAAAAGCTCAAAGCACAGCTGGATCTGATCGTACGGCACTATCAGGGATATGAGATTGCCGTGACCACCTCTCCCCGGACCCCCAAAGAGATAGAGAGACTTGTGAAAAGCTATCGGTTTGACTATGCCGTGATCTTTTCCGAGAATCCTGTCAATCCCATTGCCGATTTTCTCGAACAGTGTAGCGATGTGTTTATCACAGCCGACAGTACCTCGATGATCTCAGAAGCAGTCTCATGGGGAAATGCGAATGTGGAAATTTTGCCTTTGGAATATCAGGGTGAAAACAAATTTACACGCTTTTCCGCTTCCTTGGAAAAAGAGGGCTACCTGCATCGCTTTGACGGCACTTTCAAGCAATGTAACAGAAAGATAGATTTTTTACAATATATTCCAAAGGAACTGCTATGAAAATCGTACAGTTGCTTCCGGAACTCAATGAGGGTGGGGTAGAGGTTGAGACGATGGAATTAAACAGGGAGCTGGTTTCTCTTGGACATGAGAGTATAGTGATAAGCAACGGTGGAAGGCTTGTAAAGCAGATAGAGGAAGATGGCGGAATGCATCTCACATTTGACGTCGCAAGCAAAAATATTTTTACTCTATTTCGGAGAGTCTATAGACTGAGAAAATTATTGAAAGCATTAAGGCCGGATATTATTCATGCAAGGAGCAGGGTTCCTGCATGGCTCAGTTTTTTGGCAAATAAAACGCTCCATATCCCTTTTGTCACTACCGTGCACGGGTTTAATAGCGTAAGCGCCTATAGCAGAATAATGACTGCTGGAGATGAGGTGATCTGCGTCAGCAGTGCAATCAAAGCGTATATCCGGAAACACTATCAAACCGTTGAAGAGAAAATCACTGTGATTCCCGGTGGAATAGATGTGATGAAGTTCGATCCAGGTAATATAGATAGACAATTCATGGAAACATTCAAAAAACACTATGAGCTGGAGAATCAATTTGTCATAAGCGTTGTGGGCCGTATAACGCAACTCAAAGATATAGAGACATTTATACATGCGGTTGCTTTGGTAAAAGAAAATCGACCGGATATAAAAGCTTTGATCGTCGGTGGAGTACATAAAGACAAAGAGAACTATTTTGAAAGCTTAAAGAAAGTCGTTAAAGAGCTGGGTGTGGAAAATGAAGTCGTTTTCACCGGTTCCCAAAGTAATATCGCAGAGATCTATGCCTTGAGTAGTGTGGTCGTCAGTGCATCCAAAAAACCTGAAAGTTTTGGCCGAAGCGTAGCTGAAGCGATTGCGATGAATACACCGGTTGTAGCAACAAATCACGGCGGCGTGAAAGATATCATCATTGAAGGCGAGAATGGTTTTTTTGCCGAGATTGGCGATGCAGACTCTTTGGCAGAGAAAATCGTAAAAGCAAAAGAGCTGACTTTTGATGGAAACGCATATATCAAAAAAAACTTTTCCTTGCCAAAAATTGTAAAAAGGACTTTGGAAGTTTATGAAAAGGCTATAGAGAAAAATAAAATAAAGGTTTAGGTGTTTTCTCTTCCAGATAAAAACTCCTGTTTTATTTTGAACGGAGCTGCTTCCAAAAGTTTATCGAGATTGATCTCAATACTGTACTCATAAAAGTGACTGACTACCTCTTCAATCGTTACTTTTTCGTTGATCAACAGAGGTTTGGTATCTTTTCTGTTGACCGAAAGAAAATAATCCAAAAATTTAAATCCTTTTCCCATCACCTTATCTGAAAACTCTATCCATAAAGAGGGGATATGATATGCATCGGCCACGATGATTCCATGCAGGGAACTTGATGCGATTTTTTCACAAGAGAGTATCTCGTCTATGACTTCAAATATATTGGGGTTTTGAATATCGATGATTTTTATATCACGGTTTGACTTTATCGTATCGAACCATGGATTGTCTTTATCTACAAAGTGAGGGATGATACCGAGTTTATACCTTTTTTCTATCACAGGGGAATATATTTTTGGCAGTAACAGTGCTGGATCCCCGTATACTTCCGGACACTCTATGCCGTCTGCAATGAGCTTTTTTCGGCTTTTTGGCCCTCTTACTGCACAGACTTTTTTGGGTTTTTCAAAACAATGGCTCTCTTGAGAAATAAAGCCGGCACCCCAAACGATGGTGTCTTTTGTTGCTGCATCCAAAATTGACCCCATCACAAGATAATGGGTTTCCGGGGAATAGGATTTTACCCACTCTATCTTTTTGCCGGTCAATTTTGACAGGAGTATGGGATTGAGACTGTCACCAAAGTTTTGTGTTCTTTTGAGCCAGAAAAGTTTCAACATCTCTTCAGGTTCATTTTTGAAAATTTTTAAGAAGGAAATGATAACACGATAGAAATATATCTTGATTCTTTTAAGTGATTTGTTTTTTGTATCGATTCTCAATCTTGATTTCCTTTTGAAGTTTATCGTGCCTTTGAATTATACTGAAACTCATCTGTATACGAATTTATGTTAAAATAATATATTAGTTAAAGGAATTGGTTGAGATGGTTTGGATAGTCTTGTCGTTTGTGATTTTAATAGGATGGTTTTCTTTCCGGTACAACTGGTGGAAGAGACCGGTTAACTATACTTTCCCAAGAATATTAATGTATCATTTAGTGAGAGAACATATTGGACGAAACAAATATAATTCTCTAAGAGTAACGCCAGATATGTTTGAAAAGCAGATAAAATATCTTTATGAAAATGGATGGGCATCTTTTACGGTTACGGAAGCTCTTGAGAATGTAGATAAACTACCTTCCAAATCGGTTATAATCACTTTCGATGATGGATACAGAGACAATTTTACAAACGCTTTCCCTATTTTGAAAAAATATAACTTCAAAGCAACGATTTATCTTGTCAACAATAGAGATCATCTTGGATTAAAAAGTGAACCAAGATTGACAGACAATGATGTCTTCGAATTAATAAACAGTGGTCTGATAGAGATCGGAGCGCACACGTTAAGTCATGCCAATCTGAATAAACTCAATTTTGATGAAAAAAAGAAAGAGATCTGCGAATCAAAACAAACAATAGAAGAACAATTTAATATTAAATGCAAAAGTTTCGCCTATCCTTTCGGAAATTATAATGATACGGATAAAAAAATCGTGAGTCAATGTGGATTTGGTAGTGCAGTAACCACTAAAGTTGGGATTGCTGACCTGAGAAGTTGTGATCTATTTGAAATTCCAAGAATTGCGATAAGAGGAAGAGATAATTTTTTTGCTTTTCAGTTAAAGTTGAAAACCGGTAAGCGTGGAATGATAAAATAAAGGGTTGAGTGTGAAAATTTTGGCTTTAGGTGATTGCAATACATATGGGGATGTATATTTTAAAAACAATGCTTTTCCGGAACGGTTTGCAAAATGTATCGGTGCCGAACTTCTGAACTGTGGCTATACGATGTCCACGACACGAGAAATGATACATTTTTTCAAAGAATTTAAGTCAGATGATACGGATATCATTTTAATCCAGTATGGTTTAGTTGATTCTTGGAAGACGTTCAAACATGCACCTTATGTTTTGTATTATCCTGATAATAAATTGAGAAAGATATATAGAAAAATAGTTAAAAAATACAAAAAAGTTACTAAAAAACTAGGATTATATGAAATATTCGGGTCTGAAAATACTGTTCCTATAGATGAGTATACAAAAAATATTGAATACGTGATAGAATCATCAAAGGATGCAAAGATTTACCTGATTGACACAGTGCCGAGCAAACAAACATTCAGGAACAAAGAGATACAGCGCTATAATGCTAAAATGGATGAAATAGCCAAAAATTACAATAATGTTTTCAGAATAAAACTCTATGATGATTTTTTAATGAAAATGGACGATTATTATCTTGACCACATTCATTTAAATGATTTCGGTTACGAATATATCGGCCAAAAGATATGTCAACATTATTTAAATAGTTTCCCAAAAGCATAGGAATTATTTTGTTCAGAGAGGAAGCACGAAAAAGATTGAAAATTTTAAAAATTACCGATGGCCGTGCAGGGCATATTACAGTAAGCGATGGCGTTATAGAAGCGATTAAAAAAAAGTATCCGGTTGAGATCATTGAAGTCGATCTAAAACTAAGAGCAAAATTCCTGCTGAGCATTTTGAAGTTTATATTAAGATATCACTTAATAGAAAATCATTTCAGTTTTAATGATTGGTTTATAAAACTATTTTATAAAAATTATTGTAAACAAAATGAAAAAATTGATTTAATCGTTTCTACCGGAGGTGATACTCTCTTTGCAAATGTATGGTTGAGTAAGATTTTGAATACTAAAAATATATTTTGCGGTACGTTAAAGGGAATCAATCCTAAATATTTTTCTCTCATTATTAGTACATCAGAACAAAATGTTACAAACAGCATTAAATTAGATATTTTGCCAACGCAGATGAATGCGAAAAAGACGATTGAATCAGCTGAAAGGTTTTGCAATGAAAAAAAGATAAAAAAAGATGAGAAATATTTTGTTTTACTCATAGGTGGAGATGGTTCCGGGTACTTCTATGGCAAAGATGATTATGAAAACTTAATTCATTCATTTATATCTGTTGTTCGCAAGTATGGAGCCAAAGCGTTAATTACGACTTCTCGCAGGACAGGATCGGAAAATGAAAAATTGTTAATAGAACTTTTTTCAAAATACGATGAAGAGATAGCGTATAGTGTATTCTTCAATAAAAATCCTGAAAAAGTTGTTGCTGTTTATCTCGAGTTGGCTACTGCAATTTTTGTTACAGAAGAGAGTGGCTCAATGATCAGCGAATCATTATTTTTTAAAAAACCGGTTTTTACACTATCTCCTGAGAAAGTTAAAGAACAAAAAGGTTATAAACTATTTTTGAACAATTTAATCGAGAAGAAAAGAATAAACAGAATTACTATCGGTAGTGATTTGGCTGAAGTTGATTTGAATGCTCATGATTTTCATTATATGGAACAGCTGCCTATTGACTATCTTGCTGAAAAAATAAAGCCATATATAGAGGATAAACATCAATGAGAATAGCTTACTTTATCAATACATTCAAATCAATGAACTGGGGCGGACAAGCAACATCAAATGGTATTAAAAAACTTGTTGAACAAACTTATCCTGATGCAGAGTTTGTTCCTCTGAATCTTCCCTCTTTCCCATTAAATAAAATAAGAATATTCAGATCTTTTTGGGAAAAAAAGCTTGCAAAAGCAATTTTAGATGATGACAGAAATAAAGTTGTAAAAAATCTAAAAAAATTAAATATTGACGAAGCTTTTTTTAATGGTTTTGATACGGTTTGTTTTAATGGAGAAGGTGCGGTTCATGCAAAATCCGGACACTTGATCCGTCTATTAGGAATACTTTATGAATTTAAAAAAAGAGGAGCATTTGTTGCTGCATTGAATCAAACAGTCGACTTGGGTGATAATGAACTTCTAAAAGAAGTTCTCCACAAGGTGTACTCAATGGTAGATTATCTCGCTGTACGTGAGCCTGTCTCGCAACGTGAACTTCAAAAACTTGGACTTGAACCGGCGTTAATAGGCGATGCTGCCTATGCTTTGGGAAAGTTTTCAGATGAAAAAGTAGCTTCTTTGATACCTGATTTAAAGTTGCCCCCTAAATTTATTGCGGTAACGGGTTCTTCCTATTTAAAAAGAAACAAAAAATCAATTAAAATGATGGATAACCTTTTGAGTGAAATAGAAAAGTTTTATCAAGGTATTCCAATTTATTTTCTGGCAAATGCAAAAACGGATATCTATTTGGCACATAAACTTCAGTCAAAATATAGGTATACGATTTTTGCCGCTCCTGAAGAAAAATATGAGAGAGCTATAGCGGTGATCGCCAAAGCTCATCTTGTCATTGGAGGAAGACAGCACCCAAATATTTTTGCAGCTATGCAAGGTGTCCCCTTTATCCCTCTGCAGGGAAATACACATAAAATGGAAGGGGTGGTTGAATTGTTAGAGTATCCGATTGAGGTATTGGAATGGCGAGATCATCTAAAATTGAATGAAAATTTTAAAAGGATTGAAAAGGAGAGGGAAAGACTCTTTAATGAAGTCAAAGTCCCTGAGCTTAGTTCTATCCGTCTTGATCCCTCAAGCAAATAGAGTCTCAGTCACCAGGATTGATTTTTGCGCAGAGAGGCTTGATGAAATGCTCTCTCTATTTGAGCAGAAAGTAGGCTATTATAGTTTAGCAAGATGCTGATAAAAATAGTTCGTCGCCTCTACAAACCCGTCCACTGAACCGCAGTCAAAACGTTTACCCTTGAATTTGTAGGCGATGACTTTCCCCTTTTTTGCCTGCTCGAGGAGAGCATCGGTGATCTGTATCTCTCCTCCTTTACCGGGTTTTGTCTCTCTGAGGATATCAAAGATGTCCGGGGTGAGGATATACCTTCCGATGATCGCCATGTTGGTCGGTGCATCTTTGGGATCAGGTTTCTCTACCATATCCGTGACACGGTAGGTATCATCGGTTCCGTCTACCAGATGCCCTGCAATGACGCCGTATCTGTCGGTCTGGTCCATCGGCACCTCTTCGATCGCTACGATGGAGCATTGGTACTTCTCATAAACCTCGATCATCTGGGCCAAGATTCCTTTGGAATCCGTGATTTGTGATTCGTGATTCGTGATCGGTGTGTTGTTGGTGCAAAGGTCATCGGCGAGTACGACGGCAAAAGGTTCATTGCCTATCAGTGTCTCTCCGGTGAGGATGGCATGCCCCAGGCCCTTCATCTCGATCTGTCGTGTATAGGAGAAGGTGCATTGTTCGATCAGCGCACGGATATCATCCAGCAGATGCTCTTTTGAGCCTCCCCTGATCTGGTGTTCGAGTTCATAGGAGATATCAAAATGGTCCTCTATCATCTTCCCGTTTTCAACGCCGGGCTGGTCATAGGCGTTGACATCCATCAGCTCTGCAACCAGCGAGGTAAGGAGCTCATAGTAGTAGATCAGGGAACCGATCGTATAGGCATCCACTTTTGGAAGGGTAATGCTGTCAATCGGGATATCCCCCTCCTGTTCCAGAGACTCTATGACAGAGTCACACTGCATATTGATCAGTCTCTCAAAGGAGATAGAGTTAAGAATGTCCAGAGACTCCAGGTGCGGCAGGGAGAGTTCTGGTATCGTCATCCCCTCCTCAAAGTTTTCGATCTTGATAAAGGTGATGGACTTGTCACGGGTCCCGTCTGTCAAAAGCTGTAAAAAGGAGTGCTGATCCTTCGGTCCTATCAGACCGATAGGTGTAAGTCCCACGTGAAAGGCGGAGTGTCTCTGGTGTTTCCCCAGGCTCTCCCCCCACAGCTGTACATACCATTCGCAGAAATATTTGAGAAGTTCGGAGTAGGCGAAGATACAGTTGATGTTGTAGCGCGCATGGTTTTTGGCATAGAAGACTGCTTTTTTCAGTAGCGGTTCCTGCATATACCCCTGTTCGAAAAAGCTCTCCTTGACCCTTCTGGCACCCGAGAGCAAAGAGGCGACATCGACACCGCAGAGAACTAGAGGAAGCAGGCCCACAGGTGAGAGTACAGAGAAGCGCCCGCCTACATTCTGGGGAACATAGAGTACATCGGCATGGACCTCCTGCGCGTATTTGTCCAGCGGTGAACCCGGATCAGTGATGAAGGTATAGGATGAGGTATCGGGGTGCAGCGAGTAGACATATTTGTAGATCGCAAAGGTCTCTACGGTAGTGCCGGATTTGGAGATGACGATGAAGTGGGTCTTCGCCAGGTCGATCTGTTTGAGGGTAGAGTTGATGTCGATAGGATCGGTACTTTCAAAAAGGTAGAGGGTGCGCTTGAGGTTGTTGACCGGTTTGACAAACTCATAGATCGCCTTCGCCCCGAGCGAACTGCCTCCGATACCAATGATGACGATACTCTCAATATGTTCCGGGATCTTTTCTGCGTACTCAAGAATCGGTGTGATATCCTGATCGGGAAGGGAGTAATATCCTATCTTCTCCTGTTCCTTTTGAACCGACTGGAGGGCATGGGCCTGTGCTTTTGGATGGTTGGATACAAAGTAGAGTCTGTTTTTCATAATGAATCTTTTGCTTTCTGGATCAGTGCGTTCACTTTGGCCTCATAGCTTTTTGCCAGGGCTTCATCGGTGGATTCAAAGCGTGTGACCAGTACCGGGGTCGTATTGCTGGCGCGCACCAGCCCCCAGCCATGTTCAAAGTTGATACGAACACCGTCAACATCGATGACATTGAGAATGACGGGAAAGTCCGCCGGCGGATTGATGAGGAGTTCTTTGACCTTGTCGATGATCAGGAACTTCTCCTCTTCGGTCGTCTCAACCTTAATCTCCTCGGTGGAAAAAACTTTAGGCAGTGCATCGATCTCTTTGTCCAGGTCGATCCCCTCAGCGATCAGTTCAAGCATTCTCAGTGTTGCGTAGATGGCATCATCATATCCGAAGTAACGGTGTTTGAAGAAGATGTGCCCGCTCACTTCGCAAGCAAGATCGGCACCTGTCTCTTTCATCCTTACCTTGAGGTTGGAGTGGCCGGTCTTGTACATGATCGCTTTGGCGCCGCGGCGTTCGAGCTCGTCATACATCACCTGGGAGCATTTGACTTCCCCGATGACCGTCGGGTTTTCCATCTGCATTGCAAACAGCAGTGCCATCTGGTCCCCCTTGATATTGTGCTTATGCGTCAGCACGGCGATACGGTCTGCGTCCCCGTCATAGGCAAAGGCGATATCCCCCTCTTCTTCCAGCGCCTTTTTTACATCTCTGAGGTTTTTTTCCACAGAAGGGTCCGGATGGTGGTTTGGAAAACTGCCGTCAGGATCACAGTACAGGCCGGTATAGTCGAGTTCAAGGGCATCGAAAATATCGGTGATCACCGTATCCGCAACACCGTTTCCGCAATCGATCACGATCTTTTTATCCAGCCCTTTGAGGTGGGCAAACGCTTCGACCATATAGTGGATATAGGGGGTTTTTACATCGATCTCTGTACGGTCGGTATCGTCTCCGATCTTCTGCTCCTGGTGCTGGATGATCTCCTCTCCCAGGGCATAGATCTCCTCCCCGAAAAAGGGTGCCTGGCCGATCGTGATCTTAAATCCGTTGTACTCGCTTGGATTGTGAGACCCTGTGATCATCACCGAAGCATCGGTCCTGTATCCGCCGATCTCGTTGTAGTTGCAGAAGTAGTTGACCGGTGTGGCGACCATCCCCATATCCAGGACTTTGCATCCTGCCGCATTGAGCCCTGAAGCAAGATAGTCTCTGAGAAGAGGGGAGTGTGAACGCGCATCATACCCGATCGCCACTACTTTATCTCCTGTGATGCGCTGACCAAGATAGTAACCTATCAGTTTCACGCTCTGCTCGTTGAGCTCCTCTTCGAAGATACCTCTGATATCATACTCTCTAAAGATCGATTTTCTGATCATTTGTTTCCTTCATATCCATTGGGGTTTTGCGATTGCCACCGCCAGGTATCCTGACACATCGCTTTTATATCTCTGGTTGCCTCCCAGTCTAATATCTCTTTGGCATAACTCGGGTCGGCAAAGCATTTGGCGATATCGCCGCTTCTTCTCGGCGCGATACGGTAGGGTACCTTTTTACCGGATGCCTTCTCAAAGGCTTTGACCATATCAAGTACCGAGTACCCCTCTCCTGTACCAAGGTTCACCGCCAGCACTTCGTCGATCGTGTCGATCTTTTCCAGGGCTTTGAGGTGCCCCTGTGCCAGGTCGACCACATGGATATAGTCCCTGACCCCCGTACCGTCATGCGTATCGTAGTCATCCCCGAAGACAGAGAGATGCTCCCTCTTTCCTATGGCTACCTGAGAGATAAAAGGCATAAGGTTGTTGGGGATGCCGTTGGGGTCCTCCCCGATCAGGCCCGATGCGTGTGCACCGACCGGGTTAAAATACCTGAGCAGTATTACTTTCCATTGGTTATCTGAGGTGTGAAGGTCACGTAAGATCTCTTCGATAAAGAGTTTGCTTCTGCCGTAAGGGTTGGTCGCCTGCAGCGGAAAATCCTCTTTGATGGGGGTAGTATGCGGGTCACCGTAGACGGTCGCAGAAGAGCTGAATACAATGGATCTGCATCCGTGTGATGCCATTACTTCACAGAGAACAGTCGTTCCGTGCACGTTGTTATCATAGTACTTCAGGGGATGTTCTACAGACTCTCCTACAGCTTTCAATCCGGCGAAATGTATCACCGCATCTATAGGATAGCTGTTAAATGCATAGTCGAGATCCTCTTTATCTCGTATATCCCCCTTGATAAAGGGAACCTTTTTCCCTGTGATCTTCTCTACCCGTGCAATGCTCTCTTGGGAGGCATTGGAGAGGTTGTCGAAAACAACGATCTCATACCCTTTCTCTAGCAGTTCTACGCAGGTGTGCGATCCGATATATCCTGCGCCGCCGGTGACTAAAATCGCCATAAAATTCTCCCCCCTTTTTAACCGTAATTTTTTCTAAAAACTGAGTTTCATCCCGAGATAGAAGCTCTCGTTGAATGTATGGTCAACTGCCTTGTAGTCTGTATCGATATTTCTGTATCCCGTATAGAGCTGGATGTTGGGAACCACTTCCATACCCAGCTGGGTGCGGAATTCGGTGTAGTCCTCTGCTTCATTGAAGCTCAGTATTTCCGGCGCATAGGCAAAACTCATTTCCAGTGTTGTCGTGGGTATCGCATCTGTCAGTGGCAGGGTATAGGCGGCTTTTGCCAGAAACGGGACTGCGGCAAACTCATCTGCAAAGACGGCTTTGATCCCGAGGCCGACACGCAATCCGTAGACGCCCTGAAGCTGGTTTTCTCCGGAGAGACCGATACCAAAAAGGTTGTCACCGTCACTGTGCAGATAGTTTGCATCAAGGGTATAGCTCGTACCATCCGCATATCCGATCATATCGTTGAAGTTCAGAGAAGTTTGAAGCTCTGCATCTTCATTGTTGATATTCAGAGAGACAGCGTTCTGTGCACTCAGCACACCGCCAAGGAGAAAGCTGCCCAGAAGAATTTTTTTGAAATACATAAAGACTCCTTTAAAATTGATTGAGATTTTAACATAGCCCGGGTTAGTCCTTCCTATCAATCAGGTGGTCCATAGGCTTTTTCATCCTTTTTTTTCTTCTCGTCACGCTTCTTTTTTTTCTCTTCCATCATCACTGCATCCCTGAGTGCATCTTCGCCGTCAAAGCGTGCGCTGTCGATAAACTTGGAGTGGTCGTCAAACTGTCCGGTTTTGATCCCCCAGAGCAGAGCGATAAGCCCCAGTGCTCCAAGCAGTGTAGAGACACCGATCATCAATATGACTATACTTTCTGACACTTATTTTTCCTTTTTGAACTTTAATGTTTTGATACGCATGGAGTTGCCTACGACGACCAGTGAGCTTAAACTCATTGAGAGTGCGGCAACCAGAGGATTGACGAAGCCTGCAACTGCAAGCGGTACGGCGATGAGGTTATAGAGGAGGGAGAATCCGAGGTTCTCCTTGACCGCCTGGAAGGTGCGTCTGGAGAGTCTGTAGGATTCATAGAGGCTCATCGGGCTCTCATCAAGCAGGACCACATCGCTCACCGAGATGGCCACATCCGCGCCATTTCCCATCGCTATGGCGATATCCGAAGAGGCAAGGGCTATCGTATCATTGATCCCGTCCCCTGCCATGACGACAACGCTGCCTTCCTGATGGAATCGGTCGATCATTTTCGCCTTTTCGTCAGGTAGCAATCCGGCATAGAATGTACCGATCCCTACGGCATCCGCTACCCTTTGGGCGCTCTGCGGGTTGTCCCCTGTCAGCATGACGACCCTGATTCCCATTTCCTGGATCAGCGCGACAGCCTCTGCCGCACCTTCCCTGATCGTATCGCTGAGTTCATAGCGTGCTGCAAGCCTGCCGTCGATCGCAAAATAGAAGAGGGTATAGTCACTCTCTTCCTCCACCTCGACTCCCCTGGAGCGCATAAAAGAGGCATTTCCTCCGATCAGTGTTTTTCCCTGATAGGATGCCTCAACGCCCTTTGCCTGGATCGTTTTGATCGCTTCAAGCGGATAACTTTCGAGTTTCTCATGCTCTGACTCCAGATAGGCGAGTATGCCTTTTGAGACGGGGTGATTTGAGGTGCTGACAAGCGAATAGAGGAGGCTGAAGTCAAAGGTTTCGAAGATCTTTTCAGTCTGTACGGAGGGTTTCCCTTCGGTGATGGTACCGGTTTTGTCAAGTGCAAGCAGGTTGCTTTTTGCCATTGTCTCAAGGAAGGTTGCCTCTTTGAAGAGGATGTTCCTTTTTGCCGACATGGAGATGCCCACCAGAGATGCCATCGGTGTGGCGAGCCCCAGTGCGCAGGGACAGGCGATCACAATGACCGAGATACCGATGATCAGGGCATTCTCAAAACTTCCCGTTGCATAGAACCAACCGGCAAAAGTGAGCAGGGCGATGAGAAGGATCACCGTGGAGAAATACCCCGAAATGGTATTGGCAAGCTGTTCGATACGCGGTTTTTTGGTGATGGACTCCTCCAGGAGATTCACGATCGAGGTAAGAAGGGAGCTGGAAGCATCCTTTGTGGCTTCATAGCGGAGTGTAGAGTCAAGGCAGATAGAGCCGCTGAGGATCTCGTCCCCCTCTTCTTTATAGACCGGTTCGCTTTCCCCGGTGAGCGAACTCTCATCAAAAGAGGCTGCCCCCTGTGTTACTCTGCCGTCTATGACTACTTTCTCCCCCGGTTTGAGTTCGATGATATCTCCTATGATGACATTGTCCACACCGACGAGTGACTTGACACCCTCCTTGACCGTAGTGACCTCGGTAGGGGTACTCCCGATGATGTGATCGAGCGTATCGACCGCATGTTTTTTGCTCAGTACCTCCAGGTACTTCCCTACGAGCACAAAGGTGATGATCATTGTCACCGAGTCGAAGTAGACCTCGCCGCGCTGTGTGACCATTGCATAGATGGAGTAGATATAGGCCGAGAGTGCGCCCGATGCGACCAGTGTATCCATATTGACGGTTCGGTTTTTGTAGCCGTAGTAGGCTCCCCTGAAAAATATCCACCCGGAGTAGAAGAGTACCGGTGTAGCCAGGATGAATTCGGCGACATTGAGAATATCTTTGAAAGACTGTTCTATCCCTCCGAAGTATCCGGCATAGTGTGCGACGGCCAGCCACATGATGTTCATTGAACCGAATACGGCGACAAGGATACGCATATAGTAGCTTTTTCGTGTTTTCACCGCACGTTCTTCCTGGAGCTTCGGGTCATAGGGGTAGGCATTGTACCCAATAGAGCGGATCGTAGCGATGATTTTCGAGAGTTTCACCTCTTCAGGGTCCCAGATGACCTTGGCTTTGTTATTGGTGTAGTTGATGGTGGCTTCTATCACCCCTTCGAGCTTGTGCAGTACTTTTTCGTTCAGCCAGACACAGGCGGAGCAGTGTATCCCCTCGATGATAAGATTGATCTCGTGCAGCCCGTCATCATGTACCTTGACATAGCGTTTTTCAAAGCCTTCCAGGTCGAACTTCTCCAGGTCTCCCGCCTGCTCGGAGGGAGGCTGGAGCGTCGTATCCCCCAGCTTTTCATAGAAACTGCCTAGCCCCTCGTTTTCAAGAAGGTGGTAGACTCCCTGGCACCCTTTACAGCAGAAATAGAGTGTCTGGCCGTTATACTCCTCTTTGATCATCACGCTCTCATCAAAGATAAGATTACAGTGGGTACAGGTACAGTCTGCCAAATCAAACTCCTCCGGTGAATTTACATGAATTTTATCCAAATAAGAGTAAAATCCCACATGGAAACAGCATTTTTACTTACTTTTATGCTTCTGGGAGCGGAACTTTTGGAAGCCTACCTCCAGAGGGCACCTACGCTTCTGGGTATCCTGGAGCGGCTCAATCTCTACGCGCAAAAGTCGATTTTTCTTCTCTTCGCGGTACATCCGGGGTTTTATTTTGTACTCTTTGTCATTATGGCAACGGGTATACTCAATCTGAGCATGATCCTGCTGGTAGCGATGAAGGTCTTTGATATATTCTATAAACTGGAGCTTCTCAAAAAGGTTTTTGAGGAGCGAATGGTCTCGGAAGGACTTGCCCAGATGCTGACGTGGCAGATCCCGTCATGGTATTTTCTGATGGGCCCAATACTCTATCCCCTCTTGCTGCTCTATGCCTTAACTTAAAATTTAGTTTAAAAGGTTTATAATACGCTTACTACTTAGTTTTAGATAACTATTAACCATACATAATCTTCTAAGAATAATTTCCAAAACACTCAAGAGGACACATGAGCGACAATCAAAAATCTTCAGCTGCGGTCAATGCCAAGGCACCAAAAACCAAAAAAAGTACCAACAGGACACATGTACCCGTTAAAGGACACAAAGTGGAAGATCTTCAGAAGCTGCCTTTATCAGAGCTTGTAGAGATCGCCAAAGAGGTACAGGTTGAAAACCCGAACGAATTTCAGAGAAAAGACCTGATCTTCGAGATCCTTAAATCTCAGGTAAGCCAGGGAGGATTTATCCTCTTTACCGGGATTCTTGAGATCCTGCCTGACGGGTACGGCTTCCTGCGTTCAGAAGACGGCAACTTTGCCAACTCCAGCAACGATACCTACGTAAGCAGTACGCAGATCAAGCGTTTTGCGCTGAGAAACGGGGATGTCGTGACCGGCCAGGTGCGTGCCCCCAAAGAGCAGGAGAAGTACAACGCGCTGCTCAAGATCGAAGCGATCAACTACCTCGCTCCGGAACAGTCGAAACAGAGACCACTTTTTGACAACCTCACACCGCTTTATGCCAGCGAACAGCTGAAACTTGAGTACAACCCGGTGAAGATGACAGGCAGGGTACTGGATCTCTTCACCCCTATAGGGAAAGGGCAGAGGGCGTTGGTCGTTGCCCCTCCGCGTACAGGTAAAACAGAGCTTCTCAAAGAGCTTGCGCACGGTATCACCTATAACAACCCGGATGCTTCGCTGATGGTGCTCCTGGTCGATGAGAGGCCCGAAGAGGTAACCGATATGCAGCGTTCAGTGAAGGGGGAAGTCTATAGCTCCACGTTTGACCTGCCTGCACAGAACCATGTAAGAACTGCCGAGATGGTGATCGAAAAGGCAAAAAGACGTGTCGAGATGGGTAAGGATGTGATCATCCTTCTTGATTCCATCACAAGACTGGCACGTGCCTACAATACTGTCACGCCAAGCTCGGGGAAAGTACTTTCAGGTGGTGTGGATGCGAACGCACTGCATAAACCGAAGCGTTTCTTCGGTGCGGCAAGAAATATCGAAGAGGGTGGTTCGCTTACGATCATTGCAACCGCACTGATCGAGACGGGAAGCCGTATGGATGAGGTGATCTTCGAAGAGTTTAAAGGTACGGGTAACTCCGAAGTGGTACTCAGCCGCCATGTTGCCGAGCGCCGTATCTACCCGGCGATCGATGTGACCAAGTCGGGAACGCGTAAAGAGGAGCTTCTTGTAACTCCTGAAACGCTTCAGAAAGTCTGGGCACTCAGAACTGCGATGCAGAACATGGAAGAGGTGGAAGGACTGAAATTCCTTTACTCTAAGATGCTAAAAACCAAAAGCAACGAAGAGTTTCTTTCCCTGATGAACGAAGGGGCATAGTTTTATGAGCCCAGGCTCATAAAAAGTGAAGAGTGAGGAGTGAAGAGTGAAGAGTTCTGGTATGCTTTTCGTGCGAAAAGCTTTGATTGAAAAGATTGTAATAGAAGTTTTACAGTGTAAAACATACGTGAACTCCTCACTCCTTACCCCAAGGGCACTTGTCACTTCGTTTGGGCGTACTCCTCGTTTTTCATTATTTAAAAAGGATCCCTTTTGAAGATAGGTGTCTTTGATTCGGGTGCCGGGGGACTGAGCGTCGTCAAGTCCCTTCTGGACCATAAACTATTTGAGGAGATCATCTACTACGGTGACACGGCGCGCGTCCCCTACGGCCCGAAAGATGCCAATACGGTGATCCGCTATGCGCTCGAAGCACTCGAGTTTTTCAACAATTTCAATATCGATCTTCTCATTACCGCATGCAATACCGTAAGTGCCTATGCCATCACCGAAATGCAGGGGAAAGCCTCCTATCCTGTGGTAGGGGTGATTGAACCGGGTATCAAAGCGCTGGAGAACAGCCTCACGGACAAAGATGCCCCGATACTGATCATCGGAACCCGCGCTACGATCGCATCCAAACGCTATCAGGATGCACTCGGACAGCTCGGTTATCACAACCTTACGGCAAGACAGACAGGGCTTTTTGTCTCCATGGTGGAGGAGGGGATCTTTGATGGGCCATTGCTTTATGAAACGATGGATCACTACTTCAAAGAGATCGATACACCCCAGGCGATTATCCTCGGATGTACTCATTTCCCTCTGATATCAGATGCGATCAGGGGGTACTTTGACGATAAACCTACCCTGATCCATTCGGGTGAAGCGATTGTAGAGTACCTCGAAGAGACGCACGGTATCAGAGAAAAAGCCGAAGAGACAAAACTCAGCATCTATGCTTCGGACAATGTAGAGGGGTTGCGTGCGATAGCCAAGCGCTGGCTGAAAGACTGATCTCTCCATCCTATCAGGATTTTGACCATTAAAATAGTTGTTTTCCGGAGCAGATAGCGTTCTCGTTGATGATTGTGGGAGAGAATCATAAGTAAAATCAGGTGCCAGGTGAAAGAAAAAAGGATAGAGATAGACAAATCCAGGCTTCAGCCTGGCAGGAGGGCTTAGAGCCCTATTGCTGCTTTGACTTTTTCCATCTTTGCCGAAGCGATGGTTGAAGCTTTTTTTGCTCCCTGAGCGAGAATGTCGTGTACTTCATCCATATGGCTGAGGTAGTATTCTCTCTTCTCTCTCGCTTCCCCAAGTTCTTCCCAGATCAGTTCCTTGAGATATTTTTTGAAGTGGCCGTATCCCTCTTTCCCGCTTCTGTAGCGTGCCTGTAGTTCGAGTTTCTCTTCGTCATTCAGGAAGAGCGAAGCCAATGCATAGATATTGTCTCCTTCATACTCTAGTGGTTCACCCAGCGGGGTAGAGGAGGAGACGATCTTGTTGCATCTTTTCTGGAGCGATTTCTCATCCATAAAGAGATCGATCGCATTGTTGTAACTCTTGCTCATCTTCTGTCCGTCAATTCCGGGGATCGTGGCTACCTCTTCCTGTACCAGGTGCTCAGGCAGTATAAAGAGCTCTCCGTACTCATTGTTGAACTTGATCGCGATATCCCGTGTCATCTCCACATGCTGGATCTGGTCTTTTCCTACCGGCACCTGTTCGGTGTCAAGTAGAAGAATATCGGCTGCCATCAGGACAGGATAGCTGAAGAGCGCATGGCTGGCGGGGATCCCTTTTGCCACTTTGTCTTTGTAGGAGTGTGCACGTTCAAGCAGTCCCATCGGCGTGAATTTGGAGAGTATCCAGTAGAGTTCGAGTACCTCGGGTACATGGCTTTGGATCCAGAAAGTGGTTTTATCCGGGTCTATTCCGACAGAGAGGTAGTCCACTGCGGCATCAATCGTATATTGTCTAAGCGTATCGGCATCTTTGGAGGTGGTCAAAGAGTGGTAGTTGGCAATAAAGGTAAAGAGTTCGTGGTTCTCCTGAAGCTCTACCATGGGTTTCATTGCTCCAAAGTAGTTTCCCAAATGAAGTTTCCCTGAAGCCTGGATTCCTGTAAGTACACGCATCGCGATATCCTAAAATTTTTTTGAGATTATAGCAGGTGAGCGCTTTAGGCTTTTACCTGCTATCACTATCAGGGGGAGAGAAGCGCTTTTATCGTGAAGAAGATAGCGGTTTGGATGCACTTCCCTATTACTCGTCGATCTTTCTTTCACCGCGTTTTCGTGTCTCCAGATCGAGAGGAACCCCCTCGAAGTCAAACTTGCTTCTGATGAAGTTCGCCAGATAGCGTTTGTAGCTGAAATGCAGGAAATTAGGATGGTTGACAATCAGCGCGATCTTCGGCGGTTTGGTCTCATACTGTGTGGCAAACTTGATCTTGACCACTGCACCATGGTGTGAAGGGATATGGTGACGGCTGATCGCTTCACGCAGTACATCGTTGAGTTTTGAGGTAGGGATACGCTGTTTGTAGCGCTCATAGATCGCAACGATCTGGTCAAGTATCTTGTGTACACGCTGCCCGGTTTTTGCCGAGACAGTAATGATCGGTGCATAATGGAGGAACTTGAGCTCATCACGGATATCATCGATCGCCTGTTCATAACTCTTCTCTTCTCGGACATCCCATTTGTTGATCACGATCAGCGAACCCAGTTTAAACTTTTCGATCAATCCGGCAATCCTCTCATCCAGCTCAGTCACTCCTGCCGTGGCATCGATCAGAAGCAGTGCGATATCTGCCTGCTCAAGCATCTCTTCGGTCCGACCCAGGGCATATTTCTCAATCCCCAGGATCTTGCCTCTTCTTCTGATCCCCGCCGTATCGACAAAGGTGATCTTATACTCATTGTGTTCGATGGACTCATCGACAGGATCGATCGTTGTTCCTGCAACATCAGAGACGATGGTACGTTCTTCGCCCACCAGTGCATTGAGCAGGGAGCTTTTCCCTGTATTGACACGTCCGATAAGCGCGACTTTGATCTCTCTATCCTCTTCCTCTTCTTCTTCGCGGTCAAAGTTGATCTCTTCGAGCATCTCCGCAAACGGATCGATCTCCTCATCAAGTTCCAGTGCGGTTTCTTCTTCGCGCGGAGGAATGTGTTCTTCAAGCCAGGCATAGAAGTCGTTGAAGTAGCGGTTGTGGCTTACAGAGAGCGGAAAGGTACGTTCCGCACCAAACTCCAGGAATTCCCAGTAGCGCTCCTCTTCTTTCTCGTTGTCGATCTTGTTGACGACGAGTGCCAACGGTTTATAGAGGGCCTGAAGTTTGTAGAAGAGTTCTCTATCCTCCTCTTCGGGAAGTACTTTGCCGTTGACCATATAGATGATAATATCTGCTTCTTTGGCAGCTCTGAGTGCATGTTCTGCCACTTTGCTGAAGAGCTCCGAAGAGTAGTCGATCCCCCCTGTATCAAGGATCTCAAAGTCACGGTTCCCTGAGATCGTGACGACACGTTTTTTCACATCTCGTGTCGTTCCGGACATATCTGAAGTGATGGCATCCCGCTGTCTGGCAAGACGGTTGAAGAGTGAGCTTTTGCCTACATTGGGGCGTCCTATAATGGCTACTTTTTTAAGATCTGACATGAATATTCTTTCTTTTTACAAATTCTCGTTCCAGCTCTGCGGAGGCGGAATGCATCTATACGATTGGAGACCATGATCCTGCTATGAGATATAGAGTCAAATACGCATTCCCAACGAGGAGGTTGGGAACGAGAGGTATGCGATTTTGTTTTGTGATTATACCATATTATTGGTTTGTGCAAATCATGTTTGGGGCATGCTCTCTATATAGAGAGACTGGGAAGGGAAGGCAAAGCTCGCGCCGTGCTCTGCAACGATTTTCATAATCTTCAAATTGATATCTTCCCTGATCTGCAGATAGTCTTCCCAGTTAGCCGTATTGGTAAAGGTATAGACAAAAATATTGAGTGATGAGTCTCCGAACGATTCGAAATTGACAAGCAGCGTATCATTGTGTGAAATACCCTCATGCGTTTGCAGCATGGTTTTGATCCCATTGACGATAGTAGTGATCTGTTCGGTGGTCGTAGCGTAGGTAAGGCCGATATGCATCCTGATGCGCCGGATACCTCTTCGTGAAAAGTTCTCTATCGGGTTGTTGGCAATCACATGGTTGGGTACAGTGATAATGGATTTGTCAAAAGAGCGTATCTTGGTCGTACGCATACCGATATCCTCGACCACACCTTCAGCATTGTTGACGATGATCCACTCTCCTATACGGATCGTGCGGTCAGCCAGGAGTGAGAATGAGCCAAATAGGTTGGCAACAGTGTCTTTTGCTGCCAGTGCAAAGGCAAGACCACCGATCCCCAGTGATGCTACAAGGGCAGTGACATTGATCCCCCATACCTGCAGCATCGCCCCCAGGCCTATGCCTGCGACCAGGATTTTAATCAATGCCAGAATAAAATTTCCCATCTCCTTGGAGAGGTCTTTGTTGAATTTCCCCGTGATTTCGTAAACCACACTTCTCATCGCTTCTATGATGGAAAGGATTGCCCAGAATACGGTATAGACGACCAGGGTTTCGAGGATCTGTTTGATCACTTCTGTCTCTTTGAAAATAAGAATGAAAAAAAGGTGGATTCCGACAAGAATAAACATGAAACCAAGAGGCCCTTTGAGTGCGGAGATAATCTTTTCGTCATAATGGGTGGAGGTTCTTTGGGCAAATTTCTGCAAGGTTACAACGATCACCGAAGTAAAGAATCTGCGCAGCAGCAGAAAGAAGAGAAAAACCAGTATTGCTGCGATCAGGTTGGCATAGGGGATATCCAGGATCGTATTGGATAGAGCCGGGAAGGCCTCATAGAGCGGGGCAAGCAGCTTTTGTACTTCTGTAGGTAGTCCCAGATCAAGCTCATCAATCACGTTGAGTGCAATGGTGGTATTGTTTTCTGCGGTGTCTCCTGCCGACATCGATGATTCCTTTTGGTTGATTTACGATATTATAGTAAAATTCGTACTAAAGTATACCGAAGGGAAGCATTGTAGTGAAAAAGTATCTGTTGATTGGTCTGTTTTTGTCTCTCTCCTGGCTTGATGCCCAGGTTTTGGATGTGAAGTATAAGGTGAAGTTCGGGATACTCGGGGAACTGGGGGTTTCCCATGCACATCTGGAGACGAATGGGAACCGTTACAGGCTCTCTATCGATGCCAGAGCCACGGGGATGGCCAAAGCACTCAGCCGAAACAGGAAAGAGACACATCTCTCCGAGGGATTTATACAAAACGGGAGATATTATACAGAACGCTACACGATTGAAGTGGAGTATGGGGAGAAAAAAAGAGAAAAGGTCTATACGGTAGATCATCAAAAAAAGATCGTTTCAAAAAGCAGCAAAAAATACAGAAAAGGCAAGCTGACAGCCCATACAGAGAGCACGCTGGACTTTTTCAGCACAGATGATCTTCTGACACTCTATTTCAACCTGCCGAAGCTGCTCGATGCAAAGAGCAAACCGGGGCTCTACACGTTTCGTGCGATAGGAGCGGAAAAGCAGGACGGAAAGGTGGAGATACGCCTGCCCAAACCCGATCAGCTCAAAAAGTATACCGATACCCTGGGCAGGGGAGCGTACCGTTATCTCACAGCGATCATCTATCAGAAGATCTTCTCCAGCAACAAAGGCGAGCTGATGATTGCAATCGGCAAAGACGGGATCACGCAGAAGGCGGTCCTGAAAGACCTTGTGATGTTCGGTGATCTTACGGCCGAGCGTATCAAATAGTCTGCATCAGAGAGAGTTTTTTCTTCATCACCGCCCTATGAGCGGCGGAATGCTTTTCCTGCTTCTTTCTTATGCTGAACTATTGATCTTTTTTCTTGGTCACCAGTGCCAGATTGTTCAACTCATACGTTTGAAGCATATCCAGGACCTGGACGATCCTTTTATAGATCACCTCTTCATCTATCCTGACAATGACGGCTCTTTTCTTATCTTCTATTTTTTTCAGTGCTTCCTCCAGCATTTCAAGTGTCACCTCTTCGCCTCTGAATGCGAGCTGCGCTTCCGAGAGTTCAATGGTGATCTGTTCTTTCTCGATATCCAGTTTCTTCGCACTGGAGGAGGGCAGATTGAGAAGAAGTGCCAGTTCCTCTTTTTTGAATATCGAGGTGACGATAAAAAATATGATCAGAATAAAGACTACATCAATCAGCGGAGTCATCTCCGGTACCAGGGGTTCTCGTCGTCTCATAGCTGCTCCAGCACCTCTTTTTCAAGTCCGATCTCAATATTTGCCAGAAGCGATATAAAGTAGTTGTACCCGATATAGTGCGGGATCGCCACGATCAGTCCTGCCACCGTAGTGATCAGGGCAACGGAGATACCCGAAGAGAATACCGCCGGATCTCCAAGCCCCTGCTGACTAACCGCATCAAATGCACCCAGGACACCGATTACAGTTCCAAGCAGACCCAAAAGCGGTGCAATGGAGGCAATGGTCTTGATCGTATTCAATCCAAGCTCCAAAGCGTTGATCTGATGATCGATCGCATTCTGCATGGCTTTCTCTTTTATGTGCAGGTCGTGTTCCCGGACAAAGACAAGGATCTCTTTGATGATCCTTTCTTTCTGCCACCTTGCGAGAATAAGCACGATAAACTTCCATAACATTATCGTAAAACCGACAATATTTAACCCAATGAGGATATAGACGATAATACCCCCTCTATCTACATAATGCATAATATCTAACACTTTGGACTCCTAGTTTCGTTGAATTTTATATCTGAGAGGGACAATGATCGAGAGAGAGTCTCTCTTGAGCGCTTTGGGAATGGGAGGAAAAGACCCGATCTCCCTGAGTATTCTCAGGGCTGCATTGTTTAACCGTTGATAGGGAGACTTTTTTGCCAAACCGATATTTCTGATTTGTCCATCTTTGCCTATCGTGAAAGAGAGATGTACAACACCCTCCTGGTGCAGTTGTTTTGCCACACTGGGATATCTTTTTTTTCGCTCTATCATCTTCCATACCATTGAAAAATAATCTTCGGTTCTGGTTCTGGTTCTGGAGGCGTCTCGTCATAAAGCGCTTCGGAGGCAGGCTCATCGCTCAGAGATTCGGCCACAGGTTCGGAACCTTTGAGGCAGACTCTCTGGAGGTTTATTACGGTAGAGACCTTTCCTGTAGAGGGCAGTGCGATATGTATCTGCTCCACCTTATATGCGCTCAGCAGATAGGTATGGAACACTACGACAATAATAAATGAAGCGAAGAGACCGGTTTTGCTATTCATATGCTTAGGTTTGCTCCCTGTAAAGTAGGGTTAAACAGAGCGTGAAAGCTTGACCGCATTTTAACATTGGGACCAAACATGATTTGAATCGTTTCATGATAAAAATTATACTTCCCCCTCTCTGGATCTTATACTGATTTCCGCAACAGTTATATTGATCATCCCTACTATTATAACCTTTTCAAGGCTGAATTTAAAGCGGTTTTTTTCTGTTTTTCTTTAGAGATCAGAGCCGATGAAACGATTGGAGAGAATCAGATGGGGTCAATCAATTGCGTTTGGATGATGCATGAAAGATAAACTCTATCACCTTCTCATCACTCATCTCGCAGGGTTTCAGCATCCCGCCTTTCATGGTGGGGTAGTAGTTCCCGCTGACGATGTCATTGCCTCCGAGTTCCTCGGCATAGATTTTGATCAGTTTGCCATCGAGCAGGGTCTCTTTGCGGAGCAGGTAGCGTCTGTTCCTGTAGAAGAGATCAGTGGCACCATCGGGGAGCGCTGAAAGCCTGGTATAAAATTCTGTTTCATTCATAGGTGTAATTATGCAAAAAGTAGTTGAAATACAGTAGGTAAAGCGCTAAAAAATTTAGCGCTTTGAGGTAATAATGATCAATCTACCCACTGAGGTCGGTGATGGTTTTTTTCGCTATAGGAAAATGAATCGTCATACTCATCCTCATCATCATCCATCCAGCCGAATATCTCATCAGTAAAGATTCTTGCGTATCCCATCTCTTCAAGCATTTCATCGAGTTGGGAGAGACTTGCATGTGCCTTTTTGTAGTGCGACACAAGCGTCTCGATATCTTCCGGCTCAACGCCGTATGTCTTTAGGGTAAATTCCATATCTTTTATAGTCATCGTATCTTCCTCTTACAGCTTCATTTCCATAGAAGTTGTTTGAGAGCGTACGGTGAACGAGTGGATCGTTTTCACTTGGGTGATGCCTCCAACATCAACATCTAAATTGTATAGATATCCACTGATATCTTCATTCTCCGGGTACGTATCGCAATGACCGTCCACCATAAACCATAACCGATAAAAAATTATACTCTGAAAAATGGATTTTACAGCTAAAAAAGAGATAAATTTTTTCGAGCCCTATCTTAAGGAGATTTAAACTAAGATTTCAAACAGTCACGAGCTCCAGTATCGGGGATTGAAGGAATGTTATAATGTGGGTGAAGTGTGGGCATACCACCTTTTTTTGACTTTATATCTATTGGACTTGGAGGTGGGGAGTCAGCCCCGGATTAATAGGTTGGCATAAGGGCAAAGCATGCAGGAAAATGAGTTAGAAGTACTACGCGAACGTATTCGCATTTTAGAGAAAGAACAAGAGGAATTAAGAGAGAAATCGGCAGAGGCGATCAAAATCGTTGGCCAGATCAAAGAGCTTGAGTTCTATCAGGCAGAGATGATCAAGCTGCAGCAGCATATTGAAAAACACGGGAAAAAACTGATCATCGTCTTTGAGGGCAGGGATGCTGCGGGAAAGGGAAGCCTGATCGGAACGGTCTCTCGATATATGAACCCGAAGCATTACCGTATCGTAGCGCTCGGAAAGCCTACGACTGAACAGACAACACAATGGTATTATCAGAAATATGTGGAACATTTTCCTTCAGCCGGTGAGATCATTCTGTTTGACCGCAGCTGGTACAACCGTGCGATGGTGGAACCTGTATTCGGTTTTTGTACAAACGAAGAGTATCAGCTCTTTATGAATGATGTTACCGGTTTTGAGAGATCGGTGAGCAGACAGGGGGTGATCCTCATCAAGCTCTATCTCAGTGTCAAGAAATCAGTACAGGCTGAACGTTTTGAACAGAGAAGGGTTGATCCGCTGAGACAATGGAAGCTGAGCGAGGTAGATCTCCAGGCACAGGAGCTCTGGGATGAATTCAGCAAAATGAAGTACAGGATGTTCCAGAAGACAGATCACAAGCATGCGCCATGGCATGTGATCCGTTCCAATGAGAAGCACAAGGCAAGAATAGAAGCGATGAAGCTGATACTGAACCATTTTGATTATGAGGAGCGAAGCAAAACACTCAGTTTTGACTATGAACCGGGTATCGTTGTCTCCCTGGAAGATGAGATGCAGATGATGCGAAACACCCGGCCTGATCTTTTCGGGAAAGCCTAGTCTTTTGGGAGATCTCTTAAGAAGATATGTTACACTTCCGAAAATTTTAAAAGGTCAGCAGTGAAAAAGTATCTTCTGGGTATCGATCGGGGGATTTTGTATATGCTTATCGCCTCACTCTCTTTCGCCGTGATGGGCGGGTTTGCCAAAGTGGTGAGTGAGGTACTCCCCGCGGTAGAGGTGACTTTTTTTCGGAATGTGTTCGGTGTGGTGCTGATCGGGTATGCGATCTACAAATCACCGCTGAAACAGATAGGCGGCAAACCTCTGCTGCTTCTCTTTCGCGGAGTGATGGGATTTTCCGCACTGCTTGCATACTTTTATATCATCGCCTATATCCCGCTGGGAGAAGCGGTCACCTACAATAAAACCTCGCCAATCTTCGTAGCGATTTTTGCCTTTTTGTTTTTGGGGGAAAGGCTTCCCGGCTCTGCTGTTTTTGCCGTACTGCTTGGCTTTGTCGGCATCCTGCTGATCGCGCAGCCTGAAGGCGGTATGTTCGACAAGTATGATCTGCTGGGGATATTCTCCGGACTTGGTGCCGCGCTGGCCTATACCTCTATCCGTGAACTGCGGCAGTACTATGATACCCGGGCGATCGTGATGAGCTTTATGGGGGTGGGGACAGTCGCTCCGCTGATGCTGATGCTGGTCACCCCCTATGTGAACCCGCCGCAGGAGCTGGATTTTATGTTTGCTGCGTTTGTGATGCCGGAGGGGATACTCTGGTTTTATATCCTGATGATGGGGCTTTCTGCAACCTTTTCGCAGATATGGATGACCAAAGCGTATGAACATACCAAAGCGGGTATCGTAGGCACGATCAGTTACTCCAATATCGTGTTTGCACTCGTGATCGGAATCGCGCTTGGGGACCCTATACCTGATATTTGGACCTTTTTGGGTATACTGTTGGTCATCACTTCAGGGCTGATCGTCGCCCTGGCTAAAAAATAGTTTTTCGAACAAAGAAGACAAGTTAGGAGATACAATGATTATGATCGCCGGACCGTGTGTCCTTGAAAGCCGTGACAATGTGATGAGGATCGCTGAGTCGTTGAGAAAATATCACGAAGATTGTACGAAAGATTTCTACTTTAAAGCGAGTTTTGACAAAGCAAACCGTACGAGCCTGGACAGCTTCAGGGGACCGGGACTTGATGAAGGGTTGAAGCTGCTCGCTGAGGTGAAAGCACAGTTTGGCTACAAGATACTTACCGATGTGCATGACTATACCCAGCCTGCTGCCGCAGCAGAGGTGGCGGATGTGCTTCAGATCCCTGCATTTCTGTGCCGTCAGACCGACCTGCTCGTCGCAGCGGCAAAAACCGATGCGGTGGTCAATATCAAAAAAGGGCAGTTCCTTGCGCCTCAAGCGATGGTACACTCTGTTGCGAAGGTACTCAAAACCAGAGGGTGCGAGGGTGAGGTCAGTTACGAGAATGCCGAAAAATACGGGGTATGGCTTACCGAGCGCGGTTCGACCTTCGGATATGGCAACCTCGTCGTGGATATGCGCGGCCTTGTGACGATGAGAGAGTTCGCACCTGTGGTCTTCGACGCTACCCATTCGGTACAGTCTCCCGCAAGTGGCGGTGCGACCAGCGGCGGTGACAGCGCAATGGTGCCGTACCTTGCGCGTGCAGCCGCAGCGGTAGGTGTGGACGGATTCTTCTTTGAAACACATTTTGATCCGAGTATTGCACTGAGCGACGGGCCGAATATGATCGAGCTTGCGAAACTTGAAGCGTTGATGGATCAGATCGATGCGATACGTTCGATTGTAGAATAGGTATCAAATAGCGTTAGGGTAGTTTTTGTTATAATCAGAAAATTTTAAAACAGTAGTGTGAAAGGCAGAGAAATATGACAGTAGTAGAAGGTCATTTAAGCGTAGATAGAAGTAAAAAAGTAGCGATCATCAATGCAAGGTTCAACCACTTTATCACAGACAGGCTGGTAGAAGGGGCAAAAGACGTCTATGCAAGACATGGCGGAAACCCTGAGGATCTTGATCTGATCCTGGTTCCGGGTGCATTTGAGATCCCCTTTGCACTCGACAAAGCTTTGGCATCAGGCAAGTATGATGCGGTATGTTGTCTGGGGGCGGTGATCCGTGGTGCGACACCCCATTTTGACTATGTCTCCGCAGAGGCGACAAAAGGTGTGGCAAATGTGACACTCAAATACGGAAAGCCGGCAACCTTCGGAGTACTGACGGTTGACAGTATCGAGCAGGCGATTGAGCGGGCGGGTACAAAAGCCGGCAACAAGGGCGGTGAGGCAATGGCCGGGCTGATCGAACTGATGAATCTTTATACAGAGATGGAAAAATAGAAAAATAAAATGCGGCTTGTCGCATGAGCACTCCGTTGAAGATATCATAGGGTATACCTTTAGACGGGAGTCAGCGTCAGCGCAGCTTTTTGGACTTTGTTCAGAAAGCATAAAGAAGGAATGAAATGGCAACAAGACACCAAGCACGGGCGGCGGTAGTAGGTCTGCTCTATGCCTATGATCTGGGCAATGAAAACATCGCCAAATTCTCAGATGAGATTCTGGAAGAGGATAAAATACGCAATAAACAAAGAGAGTTCTCCAATGCTCTTTTCCACGGGACGGTAGAGAACCTGGATCTGATCGATGAAGAGATCCGGAAGCATCTCAAAGAGTGGGATTACGATGCGATCGGTAAAGTCGAGAAAGCGATCCTGAGACTGGGCGCTTATGAAATACTGGTAGCAAAGACCGACAGGCCTATCATTATCAATGAGGCTGTAGAGCTCGCCAAAGAGCTGGCAGATGACAAATCACCGAAGTTCATCAACGGAGTACTTGATGCCATTGGGAAATAGTATTTTCCAACGGTAGACGAAGAATGAAAAATGAGGAATGAAAAATTTATGTATCCATTTTTTCAAAACGCTATAAATCAAAGTATTGCAGAACAATACAATCCGACACTCATCACTCATCACTCATCACTCATCACTAAAAACTCCCAAAGGAGTTTTGTATGCGTATGAGTATCGATGAGGCGGTAGAACTGATCGAAAAGGCTGACCTTAAAACCTTGGGGAAGATGGCCTATGCACGCAAACAGGAGTTGCATCCCAAAGGGGTAACGACCTTCGTGGTGGACCGCAATATCAACTATACCAATATCTGCTGGGTAGACTGTAAGTTCTGCGCCTTTTATACGCATGAGAAAAAAGAGAATGCCTATATTCTCACGTTTGACGAGATCGACCAGAAGATCGAGGAGCTGCTTGCGATTGGCGGTACGCAGATCCTTTTCCAGGGGGGCGTGCATCCAAAGCTTGAGATCGAGTGGTACGAGGATCTGGTAGCGCATATCCACCAGAAGTATCCCCAGGTAACGATCCATGGTTTCTCGGCGATCGAGATCGACTATATCGCACGCCGTTCCAATATCTCTATCCCCGAGGTTTTGCGCCGTCTGAAAGAGAAGGGGCTGAGCTCCATCCCCGGTGCCGGTGCGGAGATACTCAGCGACCGTGTACGTGATATCATCGCGCCCAAAAAACTGGATAAGGATACCTGGCTTGAGGTGCACAGAGAAGCACACAAGCTTGGTATCAAATCGACGGCTACAATGATGTATGGAACAGTGGAGACGACCAGAGAGATCGTAGAACACTGGGACCTTATCCGTCAGCTACAGGATGAAACCGCCGGTTTCAGGGCATTTATCATGTGGTCTTACCAGAGCGACAACACACAGCTCAAGCGTGAACTTCCGACGATCGAAAAGACGACCTCCAACCTCTACCTGCGCTATCTGGCCGTAGCCAGACTCTTTTTGGACAACTTCCCGAATATCCAGAGTTCATGGGTGACGCAGGGCTCCTATATCGGTCAGATGGCGCTGCTTTTCGGTGCGAACGACCTTGGCTCGACGATGATGGAAGAGAATGTGGTATCCGCAGCCGGAGCAAAAAACCAGATGAACCAGGAAGAGATGATCAAACTGATCAAGGATGTAGGGGAAAATCCGGCCAAGCGCAATACGGCGTACGAAATACTGGAAAGATTTTATTAGTGAAGCATTAAGAACGAAGAGTGAAGTGTTTAAGTATGCGGTGCAGTGGCACCGCTTTTTTTGAATAGAGGAGATAAAAAAATGAATAGTATTCCGGCAAAAAAGGCATTGCAACGCAATGCAAACCAACACTCCTCACTCCTCACTCCTCACTCTTCACTCACAAAGATCATTACAATGATTGTTTTATTACAAGGAGTTTTGATGGCGTCAAGCATCAATGAAGTCAAGATTAAAGAGAGCACGGTTCCCGTCGTCTACGAGGGAGGCGATTATGTTCCTATCGTCTCTATCCAGTTTGTATTTACGGGAGCAGGGCACCTGAGCAATACCAAAGACGGTATCGCCGATATGTCCGCTAAACTGCTCAATGAGGGGACAAAGAAAGAGGGTTCTGTCGGTTTTGCAACAAAGCTTGATGCGCGTGCGGTAGATATCCACAGCAGTGTAGGGCGAGAGAGTTTCGTGATCGAAGTCTCAGCACTCAAAAGTGAGTTTGCTTACGCGATAGAGAGACTCAAGGAGCTGCTTGCAGACCCGAACTATACCCGGGAGGCGTTTGAACAGGTCACGCGTCAGAAGATCGGCTGGCTCAACCAGAAACGGAGTGATTTTGACTATATCTCTGCTACGGCATTGCGTGCAGAACTCTTCAAAGGCACGGCTCTTGCAAGACCTTACGATGGGACATTTGAAAGTATTGAAAGCATCACGCTTGATGAACTCCGGACATTTATACAGACGCATATCGGGTATAACAACGCCATTGCCGTCGTAGGCGGGGATATCACGCTGGAGGACGCCAAGCAGTATACCCATGAGGTGCTCAGTCTGCTTCCGAAGGTGGATACCAAAGAGATCCCTCAGATCGAGGCTTCGGATAAGAGAACCACTCTCTATACCGACGAAGAGACACAGCAGGCCTATATCTATTTTGGTGCGCCGTTTGACTACAGCTACAGAGAAGAGGACCAGTACAAGGCGAAGATCGCCGAGTATCTGCTCGGCGGCGGGGGATTCGGTACGCGTATGATGGAGGAGATCCGTGTGAAGCGCGGGCTTACCTACGGCGTCTATGCTTCACTGAGACGTACCAAAAGCGTATCCTACATGAGCGGATACCTGCAGACCAAACTCTCCACTCAGGAGGAGGCGATCAAGCTTGTCCAGGAGGTCGTGGATACCTTTGTGGAAAAAGGGATCACGCAGGATGAGCTGGATAAAGCCAAGCAGTTCCTTGTCGGAAGTGAACCGCTGCGTACGGAGACACTCTCCCAGAGACTGAGCCGCGCCTACAATGAGTTCTACTATGGAAGGCCCCTTGGCTTCTCCAAAGAGCAGTTGAAGAAACTTGAAGCAGTGACACTCGAAGAGATGAACGCTTTTATCACTGCACACAAAGAGCTTTCCGATATCACCTATTCTGTCGTAACAAAAGAGAATAAAAAATTAAAAACTGAAAATTAAAAATGATGGTGTGTATCGCTCCGCGATACTTCTATCATATATGACATTTTGACATATTTTTATACTTTTTATCAAATACTTCGTTATAATTTGTCTCATAAAAGCATTGTTTACAATGCATACAGCAATTATTAATTTTTCATTTTTGATTTTTAATTCTGAACGGAGTGAAGTATGGAAGAGGCGAAGCAGCTGTTTAAAAAACTTAAGATCTATTCACTGCTCGATCTTGCACTGATCACTCCTGCCTCTTATAACGATACGACACTCTCTACAGATTTCCAGCTGGGCAAGGTCGGTACCTATGAGGCGACTGTCAAAGATGCCAGCGTTGTTGGCGGAAAGCTGAGAGTCAACTTCCTCCTGAAGCCCTCGGGGAGATATCTCTCCTCAACCTTTTTCCGCACCACCCCCTATCACCATACACTTTTTGCCGTAGGCTCGCATCACTATATCCAGGGACGCCTCGAGGAGTACCGAGGATACCTTCAGATGTCACAGCCAAAAACGGTCAAAGAGGTGGGAAAGATTACCCCAAAGTACAAGACCGTACTCAAGGAGAGTGAGATCAGGGCATTGATCGAGTGCTATATCAATGAGCGCAACCTTTATAACGAGGGGTTGGACTCCAAAGAGGTGGCGACAGTGATGCGGATCCATTTCCCCAAAAGCATCGATGATGTGTATGCGAACGGAACGTACAAAAGCGAAATCGTATCTGTGATGAAGTTTATCGAAGCCTATAACCATCTCAAAAAACTGAAAGGGAAAAGAGTTGATTTTCCTGCGCTTCATGCATTGCATGGCAATATCGATCCTTTTCTGGAGCGTTTGCCCTTTACACTGACAGCAGAACAGCAAAACGTGATCGCCCAGATACGGAAGGACCTTGCCAGGGAAGAGAGAGCAGCCAAACGTATGGTGGTGGGAGATGTAGGCTCGGGCAAGACGATGGTGATACTTGCATCAGCGATGATGGCACTGCCGCACAAGAGCATCCTGATGGCACCTACCTCTCTTTTGGCGCTGCAGCTTTATGAGGAGGCGTGCAAATATCTGCCCAAAGAGCTAAAGGTCTCTCTGGTGATGCAGGGAAATAACAAAGGCGACTACAAAGAGGCGGACTTTATCATCGGTACCCATGCGCTTCTCTATAAAGAGGATATACCCGATGCAGCGCTGGTGATGATCGATGAACAGCACCGTTTCGGCACACAGCAGAGACAGGGGCTTGAGGCACTGGTAAGCAAAGGCGGAGAGAAAAGGGCACACATCATCCAGTTTTCTGCAACCCCGATCCCGCGGACGCAGGCGATGATGGATAGTGCACTTCTGGATGTCAGCCTGATCACCACAACCCCTTTTGAAAAAGAGATCACCACACAGACCATCAGCAAGCCTGATTTCCCGGCACTTTTAACTCATATCAAATCAGAGATCGCCCAGGATCACCAGGTGCTGATCATCTATCCGTTGGTAGAAGAGAGCAGCGAAGTCCCCTATCAGTCTCTGGAGGAGAGCAGGGGGTTCTGGGAGAGCAAGTTTGATAATGTCTATGTGACGCACGGGAAGGACAGGGAGAAAGAGGAGGTACTGCTGGAGTTCAGGGAAAAGGGGAATATACTGCTGGCTACGACTGTCGTAGAGGTCGGCATTTCCCTTCCAAGGCTGACACTGATCGTCATCGTAGGAGCCGAAAGACTGGGATTGGCTACGCTGCACCAGCTCCGCGGAAGGGTGGGGCGCAACGGCCTGAAAAGCTGGTGTTACCTCTACAGCCACGCACCCGCCAATGAACGGCTGGTGCAGTTTTCCCAAACCACCAACGGTTTTGATATCGCCAAACTTGACCTGAAGTTCCGCAACAGCGGTGATATCCTGGACGGTACGATACAGAGCGGACAGAAGTTCAGGTGGCTGGATATGGCAGAGGATGAGCAGTTCATCGCTGCTGCACAGCAGAGGCTCTCTGCCAGGGAGTCGAAGTTATCTTAACTTGTATCTGAGGTTGACGGTAGAGCGGAGATCGTTCTTTTCTATGTTCTCGTAAGGCGTGCTGTTATAGTGATGCATCAGCTCTATCGAGAGGGTGAGATTTTCTGTCAAAATGTTGTTGAGCTGAAGAGTCTGTGATACCCTGTAGTCTGAAAACTCCTCTATATTTGGCTGATAGTAGCCAAGATAGGTCACATTGACATGTGCATTGAACTTCTTCAAAAAGGAGAGGTAGGTGTTGAGTTTCATGCGTTGATAGATAGGATTGTTCTCTGTACGGGTATCGGGTTTCTGGTACTCATAGAAGATCCCTGTTCCCAGGTAGAACTTATCAAATCCGATATCAACTTTTCTTCTCAGGTTGCTGCCTGCAAGGTTACGGATACGAATATTCTGAAAGGCGTTGAACTCCGTCTGGTAGAACAGTTCATAGTCATAAAGCCCATCGACGAGTGTATGGACATAGCGCAGATGCACCATCCCGTCGTCGGTATCTTTCTGGCCGTTTGATTCCCCGTAGTTATAGCCGGCGATAAAGTAGAGGAGCCACTCTTTGCTGTTGTATTGTCCTTTGCCCGAGGTGCCGATAGAGCGCTTGTCGCTGTTTCCTGTATGGTAGTCGGCGGAGAGGGAAACTTCCGCATCGATCCCCTCTTTTTCTCCTGTGACAGGCGGTTCTACATTGATAAAACCGTAGCTGAAGGAGGTAAAAAAAGAGCGTTGCTAAAAAGAATTTTTTATACATGGATATCCCTTTGATACGATCAATAGCGGTATGGTACCCTGAAATGATAAAAAAGAGGAGAGAAAGAAGCAAGAGAAAAAAAGAGAGCAAGGGCAAAAGGAGTTTGCCCTTGTATAGTTCCTAGTAGAGGCCGAATCTGCCGTCGGCTCTTTTATACATGACTCTCATGTTGCCGTCATGATCGTTGAATACAATGAACTGTCGTTTCTTTTCTGCCATCAGTGCTTCGATCGCTTCATCAAAGTCAAGAGGTTTATGCAGTTCAAGATCCATAGGTACGATATCAACATCCTCAACCGTCATTTCGCTGACTGCTTCTGCCTCTTCGCCAAGGTCTTTGAAGCTCATGATTTTGTGGTCTTTGATCTTCTCGGAGTGTCTTCTGAGCGCTTTTTTCATTCTTTCGATCGCCAGGTCAATAGCCGCATATACATCTTTGTCATTCTGTGTGATTACAAGTGTATTTTTATCTTTAAGGTTGATGATGAACTCTGTACTGAAACCTTTTTTACCGTTTTTCTCATTTGAAGAGATCACGGTATTTGCCGAGATAATGTCAAGATTGTATTTGTTCAGTCCCTCTATGGCTGCTTCAGCATACGCTTTGATCGCATCTGTCAGTTCAAAATGTCTTCCTGTAATACTTGTATTCATAGTAAATCCTTTTATTAAGATGACTTGTCTGTCTGCCAATCCGACATCGGCAAACTGTCTTACCGAAGCGCACAGGCTCCGGGAGGATCAACAAGTATGGCTATATCACTATATCCATACTTAATTGTAACTTAGATAGCTTAATAAAGGATAAATAGAAAAAAATTAAAAGGATTCCTCTCCTGCTATCTAGACATATTCTGCATGGTTTACAGCGTTTGCCTTGTAAAGGAGATATGGACAGTGTCATCATGATTGCTTTCATCTTATTGATGCCGATCTATCAGGAGCAGAATTGATCGTCTCCTGCTGTAGAGAGATCAGCATCGGTGTGGATATCAGAAGGATATCCAGGATCACGATAGCAAAGATCAGCTTGACTATGGCGACGGCTTTTCTCTTTATTACCAGTTCAACCTTTTTGTATCTCTTTTACTTGCATTGATATCAATCACATACCCAGTCTTTCCGACCCCTGCCCAGCCTGAGTCCCCGTTAAAACGTACCTTGTAGAACGGATCGGGGTCCAGTAGAAGACTGTCCGCGTTGTAGATCAGCCAGCTGTTGGTGCCCGTATCCAGCAGTATATCATAGGTCGTCGGGAATGAACCGCTGTGCGTTACCTGGATCGTGTTATCCACCCCATTGGCGATATTGACATCGTTATCTACTGATCCGCTACCGCTTCCCAATACTGCTACAGGATCCTGAAGCATGATGTTTCCGTCACCCAAGGCTTCATTGTGGCCAAGCGAGAGCCACCAGCTATCTAAGTCAGTTTGGCCCATAAGCTGTATGGAGTCAGAGAAGAAGGTACATGTCGGGAACAGATCACAGTAGACCTGTACAGTGATCGGTGTATACGCCACTGTACCCTCTACATCATAGAACTCCTGTGACGCTTTGGCGCGTCCGAAATAGAAGGTGGCATTGAGATCACTACCTCCTACCCCGCTGCCGGTAACGGTTCTTGTCACTCCGCTCGCTTCACTTGTATAGGCAGAAGCTACGGAGATATTGATGTCGCTCTCCGGGACCCTGAAGGGGTTGACCGGCTGGTTGTTGTTGCGCTGGTAGTTGAAGAGGAGGCTTTCGCTGGCCAGGGTGATCGTATGCGTACCGTTGGCCTCATCGGCACCTCCGAAACCAAGCAGTTCGGAGACGTTGATATCCTTGATGTTTACTGCATTGCCCAGAGGGTGTCTGTTGGTCAGAGTAGCGTTCCAGTCGGTGACATTCAGCTCCACAGTCACATTGTTTTCATAGAAGAGCTCTCCCTCCCGGAAGTTCTGCGTGATAGCCCCCTGGCTGTTAAGCGCAACAATGGTCGCGGCCACATGGGCGGACATACTGAGGTCGTTGGAGAGGTAGGTGAAGTTGCTGTCGCTGTTGTGGTCTCTCAGTGTAATACCGGTCACCCCGAATGAAGCAGGAATGAAGGTGGCATTCTGGTCTCCGCAGATGTAGGCACCGTCAGGGATATCCAGAACCTCATTTTTCGCATTGGTAAAGGTACCGCCGTTGCAGTCCTGCGGGGTGTCATCGCTGTCGACGCTTGCCCACTGTCTGTCTTCAAGTAGGATATGCACCCGTCCCACGTCACTGAACCTGATCCCCACGGTTTGCGTCTGTGCAGGATTGGTTCTGGATGTACTTATCCCATCGAGAAATGCAAAGTCGTTGTTGCTGAAGTCTAATGTACCGTGTAAAATATTGTTGATATCTACGGTCCCATCCTTGAAGAGCAGGCGCTGTGCAATGGTGAGGTTGTTATCCTGCTGGTCATATCCGGTCGTCTCGGTGTCATTTTCTTTGTTCGCTACGACTGTGAAGCGGTGGGTGCTGCCCGAAGTGAGCAGTCCGATATCCTCTCCGACGGGCGGTGTGAGGAGAAACTCTTTGGGCCTGAGCGCAAACTCATCTGTGCTGAAGCATCTGCGCCATCTCGGGTTACTGTCGGTATCCTTACAGTTGATGATAGCGCCGCCGCATTCACTGCTTTCAAGAAGTGTATAGGTCGTCCCGTCAAATTCGGAACAGAAGACAAACCCTACGTGGACATTTCTGGATGCGACAGATACGTTGGTGTAGGTTTTGTTGATATCCAACGTGGTTTGTATATCGAAGATATCGCTTGTTCCCTCGATCGGTCCATCTTCATCATAGAGCCCGTAGGTCACGGTGCTTGAGATCGATTTTGCTTCCAGCCCTGTCAGGTTGGCGTCAAGGTTGGCAATGGTCAGGGAGAACGTTTTGCCCGCGATTTTGGTTGAGATGTTTTTGTCATCAAACTTTCCGTCACCGTCGGTATCTCCCCGGAAAGTGTCCCAGGCATCAAATGGGCCCGTCTGAAAAGTGGGAGGTATCTCCACATCTACACAAGGGTCAAGTCGTACATTGTAGCTGCGGTTGACATCATCCAGATATTTTCCGAAGTAGACCAGCTGGCTGAAGTCAAGGAGATCTCCAGATATGAGTGCTTTTTGTGCAACTGGTAATAGGTTTCCTCCGGAGCATAGGTGGGGTATCTGTCTCCTATATCGTAGATGACGTAACCGTTTAAGAGGTCTATATCCAAGCCCAAAGGAAGATCTGCATAGAGGGCGCTCCTTTTGTCTGTACTTGTACCGGGTACTTCATTGCCCTCTTTGTCCAGCACCTCATGGTTGCTTCCCGGCCCAATCCCAAGTAGCGTTTTTTTGCTTCGAATACCTGTACATCATCCAATGGTATCGGGGAGATGTTTCTGACCGGTACATAAATATCACACGGGGTCAAAGGTGAACAGAGACTTAGGAGATGGAAGAAGTTTATCCCGTTCGGTCCTCTCGGGGGTTCGTAACAGAGAGCACACTCTCCCAGGCCGAACTGGTCGGCGCCATCTTCGTTGTACTTGAACTGGAAGTTGTTCCCCGTCACATCGATACGCCCTTCCGCGGTGATACCTCCGTATATTTCAGAAGGTGAGTTACCCTGGATCAGGACATCCCCCTCTACATAGAAGAAGGCAGAGATATAACCGTCACCGCCCCCTTCGCTCGAGAGGGTCATATTCCCTCCTACATAGAAAAAGAGCGATGCGGCAGGATCGGCCCATGCGGCATTGTTTTTTACATAATGGAGATCATTTTTTATAAAGATTCGGACATTGCCCCGCGGCTCTATCTGGAAACTGTTCATCTGGATATCCAGGGACCTGAAGTAGTAGTCTCCCTCCTCGAAGATAACCTCCTGGTTGTTTGCCGTGAGGGTGACATCCCCCAGCAGCATCACTTTTTTGTCGCTGTTGCTGTAGGTACGGGAGGGGTTGAAGTGGATCACCTGATCATTTCCGGCAAACATATAGTTGCCATACTCCAGTTTGGTCAGTTCGATGTTTTGATTGGAGGCTGCAGTTGTGCTATCTGTTGTTTCGATAAAGTCATGGTCATAGCGGTTGGTCGGCGGCGGTACAAAGTTACAGTTTCCGTTTGCAGTGATCTCATCCACATCCTCACAGAGTTCGGAGGCTGTCAGGTCGGTGTAGCAGGTAGGGGCGATGTTGTGCCCCTGAGTAAATTCGTTTTCCGGATAGGAGATGGTACAGCTGTTGAAAACGGTGTTTTTCATCAGGGACATATGCTCATAGGAGGTCAATACGCTCGGGAAGGTACCACAGGTGTATTCGTTCTGAAAGGGCAGGTCGGAAGAGGTGTCACAGCTCTGGATACGGCCACGGTAGAGGGTATTGTCCTTCATATATGTTGCATAGATCTCTATACCGCTTAAATCTTGCAAATTTTTTGTATGTTTGTTATAGATAGAATGAGAATTGTATGCCTCGTAATTGGGCATATCATAGAACATGGTATTATGAAAAGTGGTTGTTGAGTTCGACCAATCAAAGTCAAGTCCTCGAAAATCTCCAACCGGGTCACCCTCTTTTCTGTAAATACACTCGCCCGAAGCAACGCCGGATACATTATCTATCCCACAATCATAATCCAGAGGAACGATGTCGAACATACCGTTTGTGGCATCAATGAGGACTACGTCTGACAGGTACCCCGTTCCCTGATTGAGGATGGGAACGGTTCGTTTAACATTTGGATAAACAAGTTCCTGTTCTATAGCTGCTCCGTAGCAAAGATCATTCGCATTTTCTATGATTTCGATTTGTTGCTGTGGCTTATCTGCCATGACCCCTGCGGGAAAACCCACTAAAACCAAGCAGACAATGGAAGATAACCCCTTTTTGGAAACCCCTAAACTTTTCATTTTTTCCCCTCTCTACAATACAAATAGCAGAGAACCTCACCCAAGGGATAGTCTCTGCTAATAAAGTTCTGTTGGCATAAATAGGGAGGGAGGATGTAGTCGTTTTATTTAATTCACGGTCAATAGCACTGAATGTATAATCTTCGCGTTTACGGGATATCTTTGGTTTAATCCTGTACTTGAGCAGTCAGGCAGTTCAACCGAACATGGTAGGGTTACTGAACTATCGAGGCAAAAGCCGTGTAAAGTAAATGTGCATCATCATTGTGGGCAGAGAGCTATCGCAGATTATCTACGTGATCTATAGCTGTATCGTACCTTATGCTCCAAACCGTGTCTTTGCAGCCAAACCGAACCAGTGATCTTTTCTTGTTTTTTCATGCAATTGACAGAGAATTGTTAAAAAGCGCAACAGCAACCCTTTATATCGGCATAAATAAAAGCCGATACCCCTCTATGCTGTTAGTGATAAAACTTTGATTTCAACTTCAAAATGCTCTTCCCCGCGACCACTTCAAAGATTAAATACGCTACGGTCTTACTTATATAGCGATATCCGATTATAACTTAGATAGCTTAATAAAAGGATAAATAGCAAGAGGAGTTTGGATCGATCTTGCTAGATTTTTTGCAGTGTGCGTCTGTGATAAGTGAGCCAGTTACCAAGATTGTCGGGATCTCTGTATCGTACATAGACATCGACAATGATCGCTGCAAGCGCATCGCTAGCCCCTGTGACATCTCCATAGTTGGTCGTTATGGTGGTTGCACTGTTCGCCGCGTTATCGGTCAGTTCTCTTGTACCTGAACAAGGAAGCCCGTTGCCGATATAGTAGATCCGTGTCTGTACATCATATCCGCTTCCGTCAGCCGTACTTCCTGTCGGTGTTTCGCCTGGCCTGATACCGTTGACCACGCCATTGATATCCTCAACACAGGATCCTGTAGTATTACGGTCATGGTATATCACTGCCATCACAGCCAGTTCTGTATAGCTTCTAGCAAGCAGTGCAGCCTGTTCCTGGTAGTACTGCGCGGAGGTCTCTTTGGTGACTTTGGCTGAGAGGTTGAGGATAAAGAGTGCCAATGTTGCCATGAGTACCATGACAAATATCGCAGTTATCAGTGAAAATCCTTTTCTCATAATATCACCGCCTTCTCTTTACAGATGGTCACATTGGTATCTCCCCCGATACTCTCCTGGGCACAGAGCTTAAACCTGAAAGTATTGCCTGATTCTGCAAATTTGAATACCGTCACATTGGTGATCAAAATGGCACTCTCGCCTACAGTGGGGTTGCAATTTTGTCCATCCAGTCTCTCGCCCTCCCAGGGCTGATAGTTGTAATGGAGTATCAGGTCATAGTGATTGCCCCCTCTGGGTCTTGGACAGATGGAGTAGGCACTCCATGCGAGTTTATAGTGCTCAGAGATCACCTTCTGGGTATTGCCATTGTCCCATTGGAAGGCAAAATTTTCATCATCTGCGGCACTGACGGTGGAGATACAGCTTCTGTCTGATGAGACCATCCCGAGGCAGGCGGGATCGGTTCCATCGGGGAGAGCCTTCATGGTCACTTCATTGCCTGCTATATCGTCGCTGTATCTTCTGTGTCTGTCCCTGAAGAAGATCGCAGGATGTTGACCTGCAGCATCGAGTGAAACATTTCCGTTGGAGAGGTTTGAGAGGATATCGTGTGCGGCTGCATGGGAAGCGGTAGAGTTAAGTAGCCGTGAACCAGGGGTACGGACACTGTTCTGGGTAGAAGCATTGACATCACAGAAGCCATTCCACGAAGGAGGTATATCTGCACTGAAGCCGTCATTGTCTGTGCCGATCCACTCCAGCTGGGTATGTATATTGTCTGTCATATTGGTTGGGTCGGTTACATAGATCGCATTACTCAGGTTTGCCGGCTGACGCGCAATGGTGGTGCGGGGGATACGGTAGCTGAGCAGGTTAGCGATCTGCTGTGCCGCCAGTTCGGTCTTCAGAGAGGCACGGTGAGTTGCCCTTTGGAGGATATACTGCTCATAGACCTGTGCAATGATAGAGGAGCCTATCGATGCGACAATGCCGAGCACGACAATCACCATGGTCAACTCAAGCAGCGTAAAGGCTTTTTTGGTTTTTAATATCCGGACTTTTCTCATAGGTTGGGCCTGTTATTGATGATATCGGGTCTTGGCGCGCCGATGTTGCATACAAATGCACTCAGGGTAATATTCACGTCACTTAATTCATTTTCATCAGCAGGGTTTGATGATTCCAATCTGACATTGATCAGTTTGATATTGGTAGAGTTTGCCGTGACGATGGTTGTAAATGGATTGTTGACCTGCATGGTTTTGCTGTAGGCGATAGCGTCACTTCCGTAGTTGACTCTGGACGAGATAGTGATATCTCTGTTGATATAGTCACCTTCATAGGCTTCATAGGTTTCGCTGTTATAAACACTTACCGTGTAAGATTTTAGATGATAGTCATCTACATCATCATAGAAACCAGTCTCATTCGTGTCGGCTCCAATAGCACTTGCGTTGATAAATATTCCGCTGCCTGTCCCTGTACAGTACCTGCCGCTTGTGCTGCTGACTCCGACCGGATGCAGGGTATTACAGATAGAGGTGCCACCTGTCTGGAGTACCGGTGATCCTTCTGCGGTGCCGGCATTGTTGCGATCCCAGTTTGCTGTCATGATCATACTGATCTGTGTAGCAGCAGCAGCGATAGACTCCTGTTTGAGTGCAACATAATTGCTTTGGGCAGAACGGTCTATCAATAACGGTGCACTTAAGAGCGTAATGCCGATGATGACAATGGCGAAGATGAGTTCTATCATAGCGATGGCTTTTCGCATGGTGTTTCCTTTGTGGCACATTGACATCTCTCTCACCAGTTGATCCTTTTGTTTTCTCCGCCGCCTGGTTCTGTTTCAACGACATGGCCCGTTTTCCCTTCGCCTTTCCATCTGAGCCCCTGAAGGAAGAAGTGGATAGTAAACCTTGGCAATCCGTCGGCGTTGTTGCGATTATACTTAAGCCACTCGTCAGGATTGATGATAAATTCCGGGCTTACGTTACGGTTCCCCGGAATCGGGTGGGCGATAGTGATGGTTGCTGAAGAGCCATTGCTGTCAAACGTGATGTTATTCAGAGGATTGACATTGTTGAGGGTAGTGCTCGGCTCTGTTGTGCTCAATGAATTTACCTGTCCGTCTCCCAGTATAGAGCTGTGGCTCGCCATACGATACCAGCCTCCACCTCCAAGCACCTGTTCTTCCGGATCCGCAGGCAGACCAGGAAGCACTGAGCACACGATATTCGGTGTCGTGGTAAGATCATCCCTGCAGAACGAGCTCACCCACAGTCTGGTCGATACGGATGGTCCATATTCTATCTTACCGTCCGTTCCCTGTGAAGGTGCTACTCTCCCGAAGTAGAACCAGAGCGACTGGTTGATCGTCGTATTGCCATCCGGTGTATAGGTCGGTGTCAGATGGGCATTGGATGATGCATCAGGGGAGCCTGCATGGAGCATCGTAAAGTTGACATCGATAGCATTGACCGCTGAGGTATACGGTTTTTGGAAGTTATAGTAGAGGTCAACCTCTGCACTCCCTTTTCTGTCGAGTGTATCGGCAAAGTTCTCTCTGCCAAGCGTGACATTCTGATCCGTAATAGGACCAGGGTTGCCCGATGCGTCGACAAGTACCTGCTGGAACAGCACAGAGCTGCCGTTCTCGTCACGGATGTCGTTCTCGGCAGGGACCATCGTGCGGTCAAGCCAGAGTACGACGTCTTCTGCTGCACACTGGTCGGTGAAGTTAGTCAGTGTGGTTCCCTCTTTACCTTCCGCGGTGATGTTGCCCTCCAGTTTGGCTGCCATTCCCAGACTCTTGTTGAGGTCGTTCATATAGAGATAGGTATTGGTATCGTTGGGGGTAACTCTGAGGGTGATACTATCCAGGCCGAACTGGTAGGGATTGAAATGGAGATCGATCGTGACATGTTCTGTATCATTTTCGATATCAGAGTCCAGCGTACATCCTACTTTCTCTCCTTTATTCTCCGGTGCAGTATTGTCTCCCAATAGACAATCATTACACCTTTCAGGTACCATCGTATCTGGGGTCGCAGCGATACATTCATTTTCAAATGTTGTTTTATGGGGGTTCCCGCTTGCCTGGTCTACCTTCGTCCATGTATTGTCTTCTATCCAAAGCTGATAGTCACCGGCATTGTTGTGTGAAAGGTTATAGTCCTTCATTTCACCGTTTCTGAAAAAGACCTGCAGCGTTGTATGGTTCTGGTCAGCACAGCTGCTTACGTCCTTGAACTCAAGTGCTGCAAAATCATTAAAGTAGTTTGGGTCCGGCAGTGTCTCAAGCCGCTCTGCGGTAAAGTCGTCACGCACATATCCCTCTGCTGTAATATCAGAATTGTATTTTGTAGCTCTCGCCCGCAGTGCATAGTCATATTCGGCAGCAAGGGACTTTTCGGTCATTGTCGCATCATTGCGTGTGATCTGTTGGGATATTCCCTCTTCCACATCGTCAATACTGACGCGGTAGCTCTCCGGCCTGATGGCGAAGTTGTCCCTTGAACAGATAGGTTTTGCGAAGAACCTTCTCAGACAGTTGTAGCATTCGCTATTGTTGTCATTGGCCGGTATACAGTACGCTCCGCATAGTTTAGGCGTTGTTGTATCGAGGGTGTCTTTATAGTAGGTTTCATAAATCTCCCTGAATCCTTCACCATCGTTCCTCTCATAGGTATGACGTATCAATCTGTTGTCTTCATCGAGCAGTACCCACATCCTGAAAGCTGCGGCTCTTGTTGCAGACAAGTTGTTGAGGTCATCCTCTTCTCTGACAGGAACCCTGTTACGAGGTGTTCCGGCCGGGAAATGTACGAACGGACTGTTATAGATACCGCCGATGATGATAGAGGGTTCGGTATTTGCACACTTAAGGAATGAGCTGTTGTCATCAAATGCGGTGACATCTATGAGCTCGACATCTACTGTAGCATTCTCGATAGCCCGAGGTTGCTGAGGGGCACTGGTGTCATAGTGTGCTACCGAGTAGTCGAAATCCCTGCCTGTTACCTGTGTATAGAGCGAATAGCGTTCAGTCCTTGAGGTACCCGACGTTGGGGTGATGTCTCTTTCGACATTGAATTCTCCCCATTGCGGATTGTAGACTTGTGTCTGCTCGCATCTTGGGACAGGGAGTATCTGAGCGACTGGTCCACTGCCGAAATCTATCGTAGTATTGAGTTCTACATTGATGGTTGCCTGGAATTTACCATTCTGTGTGTTCCGCACATCATAATAGAACTTAGCAAAATAGGTTTCATACGGCCCGATCGTACCTCCGTAGAGTTCCTCTCTGTATTTACCGATGGCGATCTCGGGCCGTGACGGTATTGAACCCTCTGTTACCCCGGTAGGAAGCAGTACATTCGAAGTCGTAGCAGAGTATTCACTTCGCGCAGGCTCGAAACTTACACTGCCATTGCTCTCTTCCATGCGTATAGCTACTTTTGAGGCATTAAGGTCAAAGTCGCTTTCCAAGCTCCTGATCGCTACGGTAAGGCTCAGGTCATCCCCTTTGTCAAAGTAGGCATCTATCTCATGTGTACCTGACGGAAGGGTATGCTCATTTCTCTTTGCAACGTAGTCATAACAGACATTCGGCCGATAAAGTTCGGTTGAAAATGCGATCATGGAAGGCCAGTATTTATCCTGGTCCGAACCGAACCTGAATTGGATCGCCGTCTCTTCTGGTTCTATGATATTGTACCCTGTGGTACCAATGTCAAAGGCCTGGATATCGATACCCTGGTTGTTGATCGGATCGGGAGTTCTGTCAAATGCCTGATCAGAGGGTACGTTGATGGCAGAATTGAATGTTTGATTTGAGGTATGACTCAACCCTGTCCAGGTTGTCTTTTTTGCGGGTTTTGCTCTCAGGTAGTCATTGTAGATATGTTTATCACCCTCTGCGGCAAAGACCGAGACACTTGCAGCGATACCGTTTACATCTGATTTCGGTGCGTAGAAGCCCGAAATATCGATATAGACATTTGAGTTATCTGCGTCTATTTGCTTCCATCCGTCAAAGATACTGAAGTTCTGGAGTTTCCCGCTTGGATCATCCGTGATGACGATCAGCGTCCATGCACCATATGTTCCTAGTACATCAACTTGGCCCTCGTAGACAGGGATATCACCGACCGTGATATACCCGCCTTTAGACCAGTCGTTTTGGCTGAAAAGAGTGGTGATATCGGCAAATGCAGAGTAGCTGATGTAGCCAGGATAACCTACATCTTCCTGGTAATCCAGGGTATTGTACTGGACTGTCTGGTAAGGCGCGCCGGTATAGGATTCGGATATCTCATGTTTGATCTTGATCTGCATATCGGTAATGTCATAATCTTCATCCACCAGCGCCTGCCAGTAGAGTCCTGCCCATACGACATTGACACCGCTCGCAGGCATATTCAGCTGCGCACGTGTCGTCGGGAAGCCCGCACTGCTATCTGCCCAGTATGCACATAGCTTGTACTCGTTGTTGTAATTTCCAGCATTACTAATATAGTTGCCATTTGTATAGGTGTTACAGTTCGCATTCCCGTTGTCAATGCCACCTGATGAACTTGCGACAGGTGCGACCAGGACAGTATTTCCCAAGGTATGCATTTTACCGAGCATATTTTCACTGAAGCGAAGTTCAAAGTCCCTGTATCCATTCGTAACCACTTTATCTACGACTGTGATAGTGAAACTCACTCTATTTGATATGCCATCATCATCTTCTGCCCAGACAGTGAGAGTGCGGCTCTCCTCCTGGTTGGGAGTCCCTGAGATCTCGCCTGTTGTTTCATTGAAACTGAGTCCTGATGGTAGAGGCGTAGCTGACTCATCCAGACCGTATAGGATGATCTCATCTCCCTCTGTTCTGCTTACGTAATCCGAGAGCTGCAGGGTGTAACTTTGATGGATGTTTATCGTCTGGTTGGCGATCGGATGCATGATCGGCGGGGTTGGCGGCGGCACAGTGATCGTCAGTACAAAGCTGTCGCTGTTGGATGTCCCCACACCGTTTGTTGCCGTGGCAGAGAGGTTGAACGTACCCCCTTCTGACGGTGTACCGCTGAGCATACCTGTGGATGTATCGAAGCTCAGACCGGCAGGCAATGTCCCAGAAAGTGCATAGGAGCTCACAGGACTTCCCCCATCATCGGTAACATATCCTGCAATGTTCAGCGAGTAGGGCAAAAAGGCCTCTATCGTATCATCAGGAATATCCCCCATGGCAGGAGGAAGAGATACCGTAAAGGTAAAGTCGATATCATAGTCCATATCGCCATTATATCTCCGATAGACCTCTGTAACGATCTGATGACCCGTTTGTACATTCTGTGTCAGTACCCGGTCGCCGTCACCTTCATCTCCCTGTAGCAGGTTGCCACAACCGTCATAGATACGTACGGAAACATCACGGTTAGAATTATCAGCGTCAAAATCGATCCTGAATTCACCATCCACTGCCGGTGTGAAGTGGTAGTAGTAGGATACCAGCCCGTCTATAGACTCATTGTTGAAGGAGTCGGTTACCGTGGAGCTGGCACCCTCCAGGTTTGGTATGACCACACCGGGACAACTCTCTTTGGGATCAGTCGGAGTGTGTACTGTCACTTCTACATCGTCGATCCAACAATATTCGTTTGAAGCAGTGGTATCCGCAAAGATTTCGATGTTCACGACACCACTGCCATTAGCTACACCTGTTGTAATTGTCTTCCGTCCGGTGGAGTTTGCGGATTCAGAGTATGTTGCAACTTGGATACCATTAACATAAACACGGATGAAGTCCTGAGCACCACCTGAATTTTCCCACTCTCGATTTAGTTCTAAGTCAAAAGAGATTGTAGTGCTTGCATTGGCATAAGTGGAACCAAAATCAAAGTCCTTTTCGGCACGTCCATCTTGCGGGTTGATTCGCATTCTTCGATTGTCATGAGTGATGTTACCAGTCCAATTCTCAAGGTTGTTCCTAAAATTATCTGTTTGTGTTTCATCCGCATATATAAATTGCGAACCAATCACTAAAAAAAGAAACGGAATAAGTAAGTATTTTAAAACAGTCTGGATATCTTTCATTTTAGCTCCTTCTTTACAACCAAGTCGTTGTATCAATATAGAGAAATCTTTCTCTTTCGCTTCTTTTTTCCGGTGTAACTATAGACTTGATAATTACACAACCCTCTACTCTTAGTATAAGATTTTTAAGATTTGTTTTTTCTTAAATTGATTAATATGAGAGCAGGGGATGAGGCACTATTTTTGTTTGCAGGAGTCATAGAAAGTTATGTTATAATAAGTCCAATATCTCTATATCAAGGTACAGAAAGAATGAAAAAATCTGCATTTACCATGCTTGAACTAGTTGTGGTGATCGTCGTGTTGGGTATCCTTGCGGCGATGGCACTGCCAAGGATGGATCGGGACCTCAGACAGGAGGCCGGTGACAATATCCTCTCAGCGATACGTTATGCACAGCATATGGCACTGATGGATGATGTCACCAATCCCAGAAACAGTGATTGGCAGCGGTCATTTTGGAGGTTTGGCGTGAGGGCGTGTCTGGCCTCAGAGGGTGATATCTTCTACTATGTGGGTTCTGACAAAGACAGGGAAGGCAATATCGATAACAGCGAAGCTGCCGTAGATCCGATAAACGGGCAGATCATGGTGGGTGCTGCAGGTACATCCTGTGCAGACGGAAGCAATAACAATGCATCTTCTGACATATTTATCTCACATAAACACGGTATCAAATATACCAACACGATCTTTACAAATTGTGGCGGAGGAACCCAGTATATAGGATTTGACCACCTTGGAAGGCCGCATACCGGATTTGACGATTCTGACAGACCTGACTACAGTTCTCTCCTGCATTCAGACTGTACCCTAAGATTTGAGTTTGAGGATGCCAGTATCGATGATCTGCTTATTCGTGTGGAAAAAGGCACAGGACATGCCTTTATCGTAGGACAGCCCGATTCTTAAACCTCGAACAGCTGCAGGCAAAGTGGAAGATAGAAAGGTGTTTTCTCATCACTCTGACCTCCTGCCTAATACGACTTTTACCTCTTTTGAGCTATGATATTGGAAGTTAAAGAACTTAGACTGGGAGCGGACATATATGTTACAGATGATCAAAACAATTTTTGCAGGGGTTTTCCTCGCCTTTTTACTTGCGGGGTGCGGGGGCGATGAAGATACGGTCGAGGAGTTCAACAAGCCTGCGCTCTACTGGTACCAGAAGATAGCAAAAAGTATCTCAAGCGGCCATATGGACAAAGCGGATGCCTACTATATCTCGCTCAAAAGCGAGCACATGCGTTCTCCCATGATGCCCGATGCGATTATCATGCTGGCGCATGCACATATGAACAAGGAGGAGTACCTGCTTGCCAACTTCTATCTGGATGAGTACAACAAGCGTTTTGGCGCGGGCAGCAATCGCGAGTATATAGAGTTTCTGAAGGTTAAGGCCTCTTTCCTGGGGATCAAAGATGTCTACAAGGACCAGAAACTGATCGAGGATACGATCACGAACGCGAAGATCTTTATCAATCGTTATCCGGGTTCGGCGTATCAGCCGCTGATCCATACACTGCTGGTCAGGCTCTATATGACACAATACCTGCTTAATGAAAATATCGCTGCACTTTATGAGCGCACAGGCAAAGATGCCGCAGCCAAAATCTACAGGGAGAAGAACAGGGACTCCGTAGTACAGCAGAGTGACATCACCCCGCCGGAGAAGGGGATTATAGGGGCTGTATTTAACTAGGGGAGAGTGCGCGGATAGATAATGGTTAATCTTTTTGCGCTACCCTTAGATACAAATATCATAAAAAAAGAAATTATTTGTTATAGTCTGTTCTATTTTTACAGACAGAATTTTATAGAGATAAAAAAGGAAATATAAGTATGCAGTTAAGTGATTATGATGCATTCCCTACGCAATTGCCGGTGGTTGTAGAAGACGAGCTTTTTTTGTATCCATTTATGATCAGCCCGATTTTTCTGGGCGATCAAAAGGATATCGATGCCGCAACGATGGCAATGGAAAACAACTCACTGCTCTTTGTGACCTCTTCGGTAAGCGGAAAAGAGGGGGAAAGAAGTTTTGATGCGATGCATAAGGTCGGCGTGGTGGGCTCCATCATGCGAAAAGTCCATCTGCCTGACGGGAGAGTAAAGATACTCTTCCAGGGGCTTTCACGCGCCAGGATCGTCCAGCCGGTTGAGGGGGAGATCAATCAGGCGGTGATCGATACGGTAGAGCTTGAACCCTACAATGAGCTGAAAACCAACGCCCTGATGGATATCCTCAGAGGCAAGATCAAGAAGCTCTCCTCGCTCAACAGCAATATTCCTGCCGATCTTTTACGTACGATCGAAGAGAATGACGAGCCCAACCGTATCGCGGATCTTGTCTCTTCGATGCTGAAACCGGATAAAGAGGTGGCCTACAAGCTCTATATCGAGCTGAATATCGAGAAACGCCTCCTGGCGCTTATCGATGTCATCACCTCGGAGATCGAAGCGGCAAAGATCCAAAAAGAGATACGCTCAAAAGTACACAGCAAGATCGAACAGACGAACAAAGAGTATTTTCTCAAAGAACAGCTCAAAGAGATACAGCACGAACTGGGTATTGACACTCAGCGCGAAGAGGAGATCGCAGCTTTCCGCGAAAAGATTGAAGCGTTAAAACCGCATATGCATGAGGATGCCTATAAGGAGATCAGTAAGCAACTGGAGCGTTTTGCCCGTATGCACCCCGACTCTGCGGATGCCAACGTGATTCAGACCTACCTGGAGTGGGTACTTGATCTGCCGTTTGGAAAATATACGAAACAGAATCTCAGTGTAGAGAAGGTGGCGGAAGAACTTGATAAAGACCACTACTCTCTCGAAAAGCCCAAAGAACGTATCGTGGAGTTTTTCTCCGTACGTGAACTTGCGGCACTGAGAGGGATGAAGCAAAAAGAGACCAACGGGGCGATACTCTGCTTTGCGGGACCTCCGGGAGTAGGTAAAACCTCATTGGCCAACTCTATTGCTACGGCGCTCGGGAGACCGCTGGTGCGTATCGCTCTGGGCGGACTGGAAGATGTCAACGAGCTCCGCGGCCACAGACGTACCTATGTCGGGGCGATGCCGGGACGTCTGGTGCAAGGGCTGATAGAGGGAAAGAGCATGGATCCCGTGATCGTGCTGGATGAGATCGATAAAGTAGGACGCTCTATGAGGGGTGATCCTACGGCAGCACTCCTGGAGATCCTCGACCCTGAACAGAATGTGAAGTACCGCGATTACTACCTGAATTTCAATATTGACCTGAGCAAGGCGATCTTCATCGCTACGGCCAATGAGGTGGGACGCATCCCTGCGCCGCTGCGTGACAGGATGGAGTTTATCGGGCTGAACTCCTATACACCAAGAGAGAAATTTGAGATAGCCAGACGCTATCTTATCCCTCAGGAGAGCAAAAAACATGCGCTTAGGGCGAATGAGGTATCCATCAGCGACAAAGCGCTGAAAGTGCTTATCAGCGACTATACGAGAGAAGCCGGGGTGAGAAACCTGAGAAGACGTATCGCTGACCTTATGCGGAAAAGTGCAAGAAAACTGCTGGAAGACCGTACCCTGACACAGGTAGTGATCACAAAGAAAAACCTTGAGAAGTTCACCGATAAAAAGGTCTTTGAGATATCCCCTGTACATCCTGAACCTCGGATCGGTGTGGTCAACGGGCTTGCATGGACAGCAGTAGGCGGTGATGTCCTGACCATTGAAGCGATCAAGATCAAAGGAAAGGGGGGATTGCAGCTCACAGGGAAACTTGGTGATGTGATGAAAGAGTCGGTGCGTATTGCCCACTCCGTTGTCAAGATACTGATCGATGAGAATAAGCTGCCTATCGCTCCGTCAGTCATTCCTCATAGCCTGAAAGAGAAGGAAGAGCGTATAGAACTGGATGTCTCTGAAGTCTATAAGCGCTATGACCTGCATATCCATGTACCTGAAGGGGCTACCCCAAAAGACGGCCCGAGCGCGGGTATCGCTATGGTCTCTGCGATCGCATCGGTACTTAGTGAGAAGAAGATCGATAACAAAATTGCGATGACAGGCGAGGTTACCTTGACAGGAAATGTTCTGCCGATCGGCGGGCTCAAAGAGAAGCTGATCGCAGCCTATACGGCAGGAGTCAAGCGTGCGCTGATCCCTCTTAAAAACTATGAAAGAGATATGGATGAGATACCTGAAGAGGTGCTTGATGCTGTGAAGATCATCCCCGTGAAAACGATCGATGATGTCCTTGAAGAGATATTTGTAGATTAAAAAAGAGAGGGGGGAGTTTTACAGAGCTTCAAGCTCTGTAAAGTGTATAAGATGAAAGTAATGGTACTTAGGACCACTGCTCCAGTTTTGCATTGAGGTCATTCTCTTTGACCGGTTTTCTCAGAAAATCATTTGCGCCATTTTCATATACTTCTGTTTTTCTTGTATCATCTGTAGAGAGTACGATCACAGGAATGTGCGAGTTCTTCATGTCGGCTCTGAATATCTTCAAAAACTCTACACCGTCTACAACGGGCATCATAATGTCCAGCAGTATAATGTTGATACCCGGATCTTTTTTGAGCTTGTCCAGGGCATCGGAGCCGTTTTCGGCTTCAATGGTCTCTGAAACTCCCGGATTTTTCTTTAAAAGGGTTTGTAACAGTTTTCTGTTGATAAAGTCATCGTCTACGATCAGTACTTTTAACGCCATCTATATTATCCTCTATGCTTTTGAATGATACTTTCTATTTGTTCTTTTGAATTTTGAGCTGTTATTATAGCTATATTATCAGAAATATTGCTTATTGTCTCTGTTACCAGGTCCTCATCGGTAAAGACGATATCATAGTTCCCGGAAGCAAGTTCTGCATCCAGATCCTTGAGATCCTCAAGTATGGTATATGCATATCCGAGGTTATCCAAAACCGTTTTAAGCACTCTGCTTTCCAGAAGGAATTTTTTGGCAATGAGGATTTTCTTATCGCTCTCTTCAGCCATTCCAAGGTCGTAGATGATGCTCTCCTCTGCTTTTTCTTCAGCAGCTTCTATCTCGGCAGCTTCTGGGGCAGAGGTCTCTTCTGCCTCACTCTTCATCGGTGCACTCTCTTTGCCTGCAGCTGCTTCTCTTTTCTCCGACACCGCTTTGTGCGAGAGGAACTTGTTGAGGATATAGAGCAGTTCAGCTGTTTCAATCGGTTTGGTGATATACTCATCCATCCCCTCTGCCAGGAATCTCTCCCTGTCACCTTTGAGGGCGTTTGCGGTCAATGCAACGATAGGAATATGCGCCTCTTCCTCATCCTCCTCAAAGTCAAGGATCTCGTGGGTAGCTTCGATACCGTCCATTACCGGCATCTGGATATCCATGAAGATGAGGTCATAATCACCCGATCTTCGCTTCTCAAATGACTCCAGTCCGTTATTGGCAATATCCACGGTAATCCCATGCTCTTGCAGGATACGGGTAATCAGTTTCTGGTTGATGATGTTGTCCTCTGTAACGAGCACTTTCGCATCAAAGTAGGTCTCCTGTTTTTCTACAGCCTCTTCAATGATCTTCGGTTTTGTTTCGGCTGTAGTGCTCAGTACTTCCTGTACTTTGGTGAAATTGACAGGCTTGTAGATGACATTCTCCTGAGGAACACCAAGATCCTCCACCTTATTTCTGCTTGTGACATTGGCTACGACAATCAGTTTGGACTTGTCGACATTGTGCAGTGCGTCAAGAATATTCTGTTTTGCTTTATCGATATCTACCCAGAAGGAGGAACATTCATTGGCATCAACCAACTCTTTGAGCTCTCCCACGGATTCATAGTGTTTTACCTTGTTGCCAAAGTAGTTGAAGTACTTTTCAAAGTAGGTATCGAGTTTGGTCGGAATATCCTGCTCATATTTTCCGATCGTAACATCAGTAAATGCATTGGCATAGCTCGGTTCGGTTGAGGCAATCTCTTCGAGAGGTATGGTAAAGAAGAATGTCGTACCTTTGTCTTTTGCACTCTCCAGCTCAAGTACCCCACCCATCAGTTCAACGAACTGGCTGGAGATCGTAAGTCCCAGGCCTGTACCGCCGTATTTTCTCGTGACCGATACATCTGCCTGTGAGAATGCATCAAAGATACGTGACTGCTGGTCTTTGGTCATACCGATACCATTGTCTGAGACACTGAACATGATGTTCGCTTCGCCCTCGTTGCTATCCACCTTCTTGATCTCGACATTGATCTCCCCGCCATAGCTGGTAAATTTGATCGCATTGGAAAGGAGGTTGATGACAATCTCTTTGATCTTGGTCGGGTCCCCTTTGAGCTTCTTGGAGATCGTAGGATCCATAAAGAAGTTCAGGTCGATGTTTTTCTCTGAAGCCCCTACCGCGTAGGTTTCTACGGCACTTTCAAACTCTTCGGCCGCATCAAATACGATATTTTCAATCTCAATCTTGTTGCTTTCGATCTTTGAAAGGTCAAGAATGTTGTTGATAATACTGAGAAGGTTCTCTGAACTCTTATCAATGATGTTCAGGAACTCTCTCTGCTCTGCGTTAAGGTCAGTGCTTCTGAGGATCTCTGTAAACCCGACGATACCGTTCAGTGGTGTACGGATCTCATGCGACATGTTCGCAAGGAAAAGAGATTTCGCTTCGTTTGCCTGCAGTGCAGTCAATTTATCCTCTTTTGCCGTTTCAACGAGAGTATCGAGGAAGTGATAGGCCTCTTTTGTCCCTTCGTGCGTATCAAGGTTGATGTTCTCGATTGCTGCAATATCGGAAGAGAGATACTGCTCACTGCTCTTCATCTCGGTCACGGCTTTGTTGAGGACATCTTCAAGCTCTTCGATGTTTCTTGTCATATCCCTGATGGTGGTGTAGGCAAGGTATGCGAGGATAAAACTCAGGAAAAGAATGGTTGATGCGATCGCAAGAAGCAAAATCTGTCTTTCAAGATATGCCTCACTCTTTTGCCAGAGTGTGTTAGAGATAAGCAGTTCCGCTTTGGAGAGGAGTGTGATCTTCTTTGTCTGCAAAGCGAACCAGTCCATCGGCTCTTCGGCATAGTCCCCATTATCGACATCCGTCTGGATTGCAGAAGAAGTTTCAGCAAGTTCGGCAAGCATCTCCATAGACTGAGGACTGTTCATCAGTGTTTCAAGTTCTTTGCGCAGCTGAAGGTCTGTTATCTGTTCGATATCAAAAAGGTTCGCCTTGGTCTTGAACTCATCCCACAGTGCGATCTCTTCAAAAGACATGGAGAGTCTTTTCCCCATATAATATGCTACGTAATCTCTTTCGAGGCCCGCATTCTCTTTGGAGATATAGAGCTGGGAGAGTGAGGAGATCAGGGAAGTGATCTCTGTGTCAAGTGCAAAGTGGTTGACTTTGAGGAGCGCATCAAGCGTCGGATCGGTAAGTTTATCGGTAAACTCATCGGAGAAAACCACCCTGAATTCAGGCGCCTTTCCATCCACGATATTTCTGGTTGATGCGATACCTTTGAGGTTGTTCATCATCGCGCTGTAACCCATCAGGTCACCTGAAAGATCCTTGTTGACAAGGGCGGCGACAAACGGGAGGTAGGCATTGTCGTTGGATATCTCTTCCACTTTGAAGCCGGCAATCGCCTGGTTGGTTTTTGCTCTTTGTTTGTCCAGGACCTCTTTGAACTCTTTTTGATCACTCCCCAGGTAGAGAGATGACAAACCACGCTCTTTCCCGAGTTCTCCAAGCAGATGGTCCAGTTTGGCATTGTTGCTCAGGGTGAGTTTTAATGCATTTGCCTTTTCAAAGTTGGCATATGAAATGATAAAGAAGTAACTTGCCAGCAGGATCAGCAGGGTGACCGGTACCAATCCCAGCAGTTTTAGTCTGTTACGTATTGTCATGTTCTTTCCTTTATTTAGATATCAATTCCATCTGTTTTTCAAACGCAATGAAGTGTGCCCAGTAGCTTCTGATCAATGCTTCGAGTTTACTGCTGTCCTCACAGAACTGTATTTCGTAGAGTGTATCCGCAAGCGGGTTAATACGAAGGTTGCTTGAAGCTCCTTTCAGCAGGTGCCCGATCTTTTGTATCTTGTCCAGGTTCCCCTGTCTGTAGGCCTCAAGCATGTTTTCTGTCTCGCTTCTTGCCTGTTCGATAAAGTCATGAACAAACTCCTCGATAAGCTGAACAGGCAGGCTGAGTTCCTCTGCTGCCTCCTCAAGACGGAAATCAAAGTGAATAGGTTTTACATCGCTCAGATCGATTGTCCCGAAACTTCCTTCCGGCAACCCCTCTTCGGGCTCTTTAGATATCTCTATTTCAGGCATTGCGATCATGTGCTCTTCGATACTTGGCTCAGGCTCTACAGAAGGAAGTTCTACCTCTTTTTCTACTTCAGATACAGCACCTTGTGTCGTGATACGTGCAAGTTTATGATAGAAACTTTCCACGAGTGTGTCACGCTCCGCTGCTGAAGCCTTCTCTATCTCTTTGGCAGCATTTGAAAGCTCAGGAAGATGCATTACCTCTGAAAGCTGTACCAGGGTCTTGATCGCAGAGGATTGCGCTTCATCATTGTCGCTGTTGAGATCTTTCTCCAATGAGATGGCAGTATCGATAAATTCATTCAGGAAGTGATGGTACTCCTCTGCAGTGATCCCGATCGTTTCGCTGACCTTGGCAACATCAAGGTAGATTGGAGCTGATGTTTTCTTTTCCTCTTCACTAGGGGCTGCTTCAGCTTTCTCCTCTTCGGCAGATGGTTCAAGCGAAGGTATCTCAACCTCCTCCTCCAAAATAGCGATAGGCTCAAAATCAGAGGGCTCTTCCACTGCTTCAGGTATTTCTTTGACAGTGGTCTCTTCGACAGGTTCGTTGAACAACAGCTCATCATCCAACAGAGAGATGATATCCTCCTCCCCGCTGCTCTTTTCTGCTTCGATGATTGGTGCGGGTTCTTCTTCATGCGCCAGGAGAGTGATCTCATCGCTTGACGGCGTACTCTCCTTTTCCTCTGCCTCTGGAAGTTCCGAAGCGGTCAGAACATTCAGCGTCAGTTCCCCAAGCATACTGGAGAGCGGTGAACTTTCCAGCTGAAATGCATATTGCTCCTCCTCGTTTTCACCAATGACGATGACGAGATCTTCCGGACTTAAAGAGGTAAAGGAGAGTTCCCCTTTGATCACTCTTTGATACAGCTCTTCAACACTTTGAAGCCCTATCAGTTCAAGTAGTGCTTTGTCCGCAGCAACGACTTGATCATTTTGATTGGTGATGTAGTACATATCTGAATAACTCCTTTAATTTGTTTCTTTTTCCAGTAACTCTTTGTAGAGGGGGATGACCTCATTGATCTCGGTTTGGGATGCGGGTCTTCTTGCCGCTGTATAGCCTACGATCTCTCCCTCTTTTTCTATCGGAGTGATATGCGAATAGACCCAATAGTATTTACCGTCTTTGCGCAGATTTTTTACGACACCGGTCCACTCCTTGCCGCTTTGGATCGTGTCCCAGAGTTCTTTGAATGCAGCTTTCGGCATATCGGGATGTCTTACAATGTTATGATTTTTGCCTATCAGTTCCCCGCGGGGATAGTCGGCAATTTCACAGAATTTTCTGTTTGCATAGGTGATAATCCCCTTAAGGTCGGTAGAGCTGACAATCAAGCCATGCTCAAACTTGAATTCCTCATCAATCGGTTCAGGTCTTTGCATCTCTTACTCCTTGTTCAGATGAAATAAAATTTTTTTATCTACAATATTACAGACTCTACCAACTCGTAAATGAAAAAAATTATTATAGAAACTTTATAACAATTAAACTAAAAGTGGATTGAAATAGCCTTTTTTAGTAAAAAATATTAAGATTAACGTTTAATTATAGAACTGGTAAACTCTTTTTAATACTCATCCATCTTTTGATGGGCGTGAATGATTTGCGCTACTTTTTGATTGGTGACCCTGGCGAGTTCCTCAAAGGAAGCATTGTGGATCGCCTCAAATGTACCGAAATAGTCAATGAGCTTTTTGATCGTCGCTTTCCCTATCCCTTTTTGGTTCAGCAGTGAGACTTGAGTATCCTCTTTGCGCTTTTTATTCTGATGGTAGGTGATGGCATAACGGTGTGCTTCATCTCTCTGCCTCTGTACCCAGTGCAGACGTTCGTCACTGCTTTGAAGCTCGATGATGCCGTTGTCTGTATAGAGCAGGTCTTTGGCTGCCCCTTTGGCACGGTGCGCTTTCGCATCAAGCTTCTCCTTGGCGATGGCAATGACATCAAGGTTGACCCCCGCTTCCTTCAGGAGTTTTTTGGCAAGGTTGAGATTGGCCTGGCCGCCATCCAGGATCCAGAGGTCAGGGGCAGGCTCCTCGGTAAATTTTTCGATGCGACGGCTTAAGAGTTCTTTCATCTGGCCGTATTCATCTTTTGAATGGAGTTCATATCGCCGGTAGCTCTTCTTATCCCACGCTCCTTCATCCCAGACGACCATGCCGCCGACAGTTGCAGCGCCCATCATATGTGAGTTGTCAAATGTCTCTACCCGGTAGGGGATCGCTGAAAGATCGAGGAGGTCAGCTACCCTCTGTTCGATAATATTTTTCTCTTTGGGCTTTCTTAGAAGCTCCTCGCAGTTTTGCAGCGCAAGTTCGATGAGCTTTTTCTTGGGGCCTTTTTGCGGGGTGATGATCTCGATCTTTTGTCCGAAACGTTTCGAGAGCGTCTGAGCGACCTGCTCCGCATCTTCAAACGGGTGGGCGGTTAGAATCTGCCTGCTGATATGCGGCACATCAGCGGAGTAGAACTCCATCAGTGCCTGTTTGTATGCCTCGTTCTCATCATAGATATGGGTGTGCCTGAAGTAGCTGTGCGAGGAGGAGATCACTTTTCCCTCCCGCATGAAAAGCTTGACGATCACGCCTCTCTCATCACCGTTTTTGATCGCAAAGATATCCAGATCAACACGGTTTGCGATATCAATATTCGAAGTGAGGGTAAGGGCAGAGATGGAGTGGATCATATCTCTCATTTTGGCCGCTTCCTCAAAACGCTCACTCATCGCCAGACCGGTCATCTTCTCTGTGAGGGTATCCAGCAGTTTCTTGCGTTTGGTAATGGAGGTTTTTACCTCGCTGATGAGCTTTGCGTACTCCTCCGGGGTAATTTTGCCTTCACAGGGCCCCAGACACTTCTTGATCTGGTAGAAGAGGCAGGTTTTTCCCTCTTTGAGGCATGATTTTTTCTGTACAAGCGGATAGACCTCATAGATCGCATCCAGCAGTGCCCTTCCGCCCGAAGGGAAGGGGCCGTAATAGGTGATCTTTTTGCCTTTGACCACCTTTCTTGTGATCTCAAAACGGGGGTAGTCGGCCGATTCGTCGATATAGATATAGGGGTAGGTCTTGTCATCGCGAAGGAGGATATTGAACTTGGGTTTGAGCTGTTTGATCAGCGAATTTTCCAGGATCAGTGCATCCTCTTCGCTCTCTACCACGATATATTCAAGTTTTACCGCCTCGCCGAGCATCATCACAATACGGCCGGACTGATCGGGATTTGGCCTGAAAAGGGGCGTAAACCTCCAGTAGCTTTTCACCCGGTTTTTCAGGCTTTTGGCCTTTCCTACATAAAGGAGCTTGCCTCTTTTGTCAAAGTACTGGTAGACTCCGGGCGAGTCAGGAAGGTTCTGTATCGTCTCTTTCATTTGAAAATCTCCTTTTCACTGCGCAAAGCCCAGTGAAAATCCCCCTCACTCAAGCTTTGCCTGTCGGCAAGAGTGAAACCCTTATGTTTACGTTTACAAAAGGATTTCACCGGTTTTTCTTTATGTTCTTTTTGATCGCTTCGAACTTTTCCTGGAGTTTTGCATTCTCGGTACAGACTTCGAATTCTCCCTCTGCCAGTTCATAATAATGGGGAACAGTGGATGACTCTTCTGTGTGGGCAGGTACCTTGTGATACTTCGAATGAAAGATGACAACCTTGTCAGCTTGTAACATGCTACAATTTTTCTCACTCAGTGCAAAGCGGGATAAAATATCTTTCAACACTTCTTTATTATAATTGAGCTCCATTTTAAAGCCGGGGTGCGTTACGGCAACAAAAAGCGTATTCTGTTTGATATAGACGAATGCGATCGCCTTTTGGTACTTTTCACCCAAAAGTCTGATATACTTTTGGTAGCACTCATGTCGCTTTAAATATCTAAATTGGGGTTGTCCTTGAAGATGAGACAAAATTGTATACGCGCTTTTCATGGCGTGATTATAACATCTCTTTGCTGTATAGTATTGACAGGATGCGGTCACAAAACCGATCCTGTTTATGTGCCTGATCAGACGGAGAAAACGGAGAAGAGTAATGCCTGAGAAGTATGATGTATTGATTATCGGAGCGGGGATCGCAGGCCTCTATGCAGCGATGAACCTTCCTGAGTCCAAAAAAGTACTGGTGGTCTGCAAGGATATCCCCTGGGAGTGCAATACATTTTATGCTCAGGGAGGGATGACCACCGCGCTCAATGAGGCGGATATACCGCTGCATGTTCAAGATACTATGGCAGCAGGTGCATACCATAACGACAAGGAAGCGGTGGAGATCCTTTCGCGTACTTCCCTCGAGACTACTCCCGACCTGGTCAGCAGAGGGATGAAGTTTGATACCGGTCCCAGCGGCAATCTCCTCTATACCAAAGAGGCTGCACACTCTACCGAGCGTATCATCCATGCAGGCGGCGATGCGACAGGCCGTTATCTGCACTACTTTATGATGGTGCAAAATAAGCACATGCTGCAGAGAAATACACTGGTGTATGACCTGTTGATAGCAAACGGCAGATGCTATGGCGCGAAGGCGACGGTGAACTATCAGCCTACCACGATCTATGCGGATGATGTGATCATCGCTTCTGGGGGTGTAGGGTCGCTCTATGCGTACAATACCAACTCCCGCACGGTAAGCGCGGATATCCACGGTATCTGTGTTGAAAAAGGGATAGAGCTTGCCGATATGGAGTTCATGCAGTTTCACCCGACCGTCTATGTGGAAACCCCGTATGCCAGAAAACTGCTGCTGACTGAAGCATTGCGCGGAGAAGGGGCCCATGTGGTCGGGGAGAAGGGAAACCGCTTTTTGTTTGATTACGATGAGCGGGGAGAGTTGGCAAGCCGGGATATCGTGGCACGGGGCATCTTCGACTATAAGCGCAAAACCGGAGAAAAGGTCTATCTTGATTTTTCGATGTTTGAGGAGAAGTGGTTTGCCAAGCGTTTCCCGAACATTACGCAGACCTTTGGCGCACTGGGCTATAGGTTCCCTCGCGACCGCATCTCGATCTCACCGGCATTTCACTACTCCAACGGCGGTATCAAGACCGACATCAACGGCTGCATAGAGGGAATGGAGGGACTCTATGCGATCGGCGAGGCTGCCAGAACCGGTGTGCACGGGGCCAACCGTCTGGCGTCAAACTCGCTGCTTGAAGGGGTTGTATTTGCCAAAAGGGCGGTAGAACATCTCCTCTCCAAAGAGAAGAGAGCGGTGCAGACACCTCTCTTTGATAAAGATTACGGTAACATTCTGCACAAAGATAATGACAAAAAATACAAACACCAACTACGTAAAATTATGTGGGAGGATGTCGGCATTATCAGGACCAAAGAAGGACTTCATGAAGCAAAAAATCTCATCTATGATATGAAAAACAGGGAGATTGGACGGCTTTTGCGTTTGAGGCTTAATACTGCTTCGGCGATCGTTGAGGCGGCATTGGCGCGCAAAGAGTCCCTGGGATCACACTATATAGAGTCCTGAGAGAAGGACTATGTATCGATTCGTTTATGAAGATGGTCAGGAAATTACACTAGGAGCAGATATGGCAGCTGAAGCAGCAATGCAAATGGATTTGACAACAACATGGGTGGGGATCGCTTCCCTGATCATTTTTATCGTAGGGTACTACTTTATCGCGGCAGAAGACAAGTATCAGATCAACAAGGCAAAACCGGCACTCTTTGCTGGTACGTTTATTTTTGTCCTGATTGGGTTATACTATGCGATCAACGGACTGGATGGGGCACATCTTCACTATGAGATCGAAATACTGATCGTCGAGATCGCGGGGATCTTCTTCTTCCTCTATGTTGCGATGACCTATATCGAGGCGATGATAGACCGCCAGGTTTTTTCGACACTGCGTTACAATCTTGTCTCCAGGGGATACGGATACAGAAGACTCTTCTGGACGACGGGTTTGTTGGCATTCTTTATCTCTCCCATCGCGGACAACCTGACAACCGCTTTGATCCTCTCCACCGTATTGATCACGATTGATCCGAGAAACAAAGAGTTTCTGGTACCCTCTGCGATCAATATCGTTGTGGCTGCCAATGCAGGGGGTGCATGGTCGCCCTTCGGTGATATCACGACACTGATGGTATGGGTGGATGGCAAAGGTGATTTTGTAGACTTCCTTTATCTTTTCCCTGCTTCCATTCTGGGATGGATGGTAACGGCATTTTTACTCAGCCGTTTTGTTCCGGATGGTATGCCGCCGTTTCACAGCGATGAGCAGGCCGTAACGATCGCTCCGGGTGGAAAAGCGATCATGGGGCTTTTTGCCTTGACGATTGCATCTGCAGTGATCTCTCATCAGGTATTCCACCTTCCTGCAATGTGGGGGATGATGTTCGGTCTTGCGATATTGAAACTCTATGTCTATGGGATGAAAAGAGAGGTGAGATATGACAGTGAAGGGATCGAGTGTCCTCCGCCCAACGTCTTCTCGTTTATCGCAAAGATCGAGAATGATACGCTGCTCTTCTTCTTCGGTATCCTGGCTGCGGTCGGAGGTCTCCATTTTCTTGGTTTCCTTGAGTACTTCACGGCACTCTATTCACAGTTTGGTCCGACAGCGGTCAATATCGGTGTAGGGTTCCTCTCTGCAGTGGTAGATAATGTACCCTTGATGTCGGCGGTATTGAAGGCTAACCCTGACATGGGCACAGAGATGGCAGGACATGCACAGTGGATGCTGGTGACGCTGACTGCCGGAGTAGGGGGATCGCTGATCAGCTTCGGTTCGGCAGCCGGAGTAGGGGTGATGGGGAAACTACACGGTATCTATACCTTCGCTTCCCATATGAAGCTGGCATGGACAGTACTTGTCGGCTATATCGTCTCCGTAGCGGTATGGTATCTACAGTTCCAGGTACTTCACTTACATTGATTTTCTTTCCTTTCAGGCAGCAATGCCTGAAAGCCATTCCTCATCTTTGAACTCTTTTTTGCTTTCAGACTCTTCTATACCTTTTTTGTGTAAAATTCCACTACGAAACTTTTAAGGAATGCATTGATGAAAAAAGAAGTACCTATCGTCGTACTCGATTTTGGTTCGCAGTATACGCAGCTAATCGCGAGAAAACTTAGAGAGTCAGGTGTCTACACAGAGGTGGTACCATACCATGAAAGTATCGAAGAGATCAAAGCGCGCAAACCGCAGGGGATCATCCTTTCGGGAGGACCTGCCTCTGTCTATGCGGAAGATGCCTACAAACCGGATGACGGTATCTGGAGCCTGGGGCTGCCTATTCTTGGTATCTGTTACGGGATGCAGTTGATCACCCAGCACTTCGGCGGTGAAGTGGTAGCTGCTGACCATCACGAGTATGGAAAAGCAAGACTTAAAATCGAAGATGAGTCTCCGATCTTCAATGGCGTCAGTGACAATGAGATCGTATGGATGAGCCACGGTGACAAAGCGGAGCGCATTCCGGAAGGATTCAAAGTCATCGGTACAAGCGAGAACTCTCCCTTCGCTGCAATTGCCGATGAGAGCAGAAATATTTATGCATTCCAGTACCACCCCGAAGTACACCACTCGGTAGAGGGTACACATATGCTCAAGAACTTTGCCAAGTATATCTGCGGGTGTGACAGCACATGGAATATGGGCTCATTTGCCAAAGAGAAGATCGAAGATATCCGCAAGCAGGTGGGTGACAGAAAAGTACTTTGCGGCGTGAGCGGAGGTGTTGACAGCTCAGTCGTGGCTGCACTCCTTCACGAAGCACTCCCCAAAGAGCAGCTTGTCTGTGTCTTTGTCGATCAGGGGCTTCTGCGTAAAGATGAGGCAGAGCAGGTACAAAATATGTTCAAACTGCTTGATATCGATCTCATCACGATTGATGCAAAAGAGGAGTTTATGTCAGCGCTTGCCGGTGTAACAGATCCTGAAACCAAACGTAAGGCTATCGGTGAAAAGTTTATCGAGGTATTTGACAAAGAGGCATCCAAGCATACGGATGTAAGCTTCCTCGCTCAGGGAACACTCTACACCGATGTGATCGAGTCTGTATCAGTGAAAGGTCCATCCAAGACGATCAAGTCTCACCACAATGTAGGGGGACTGCCTGACTGGATGACCTTCGAACTGGTAGAACCGCTTCGTGAGATCTTTAAAGATGAAGTGAGAAAACTCGGACTTGAACTTGGTCTGCCAAAAGATATGATCGGACGCCACCCTTTCCCTGGACCGGGACTTGCGATCCGTGTCATGGGCGAGGTAAACGAAGAGGCATTGAGACTGCTTAGAGAGTCTGATGCGATCATGCAGGAAGAGCTCAAAGCTACAGGTTACTACGATAAAGTATGGCAGGCATTTACCGTACTTCTCAATGTCCAGTCTGTCGGTGTCATGGGGGATAACAGAACCTATGATAACACTGTATGTATCCGTATGGTAGAGTCAGTAGACGGTATGACAGCGACATTCGCACATATACCGCATGATATACTCGAAGGAATGAGTCGAAGAATCATCAATGAGATCGACGGGATCAACCGTGTGGTCTATGATATCTCATCCAAGCCACCCGCAACAATAGAGTGGGAATAATTTCTTCTCATTTGATATCATCTTCGAGGGAGTTTGCTCAGTCACTTGCTACCAGCAAGCTCCTTCGCAACACCCTCAAATCTAACACCAACCGAAAAGAAACTCAATTTACCTTCGTCTTTTTTGCTAAAATACGCTTATGTCACAATCAATCAAATCCAGAAACTTTTCACTTCTTGTCATCGTGCTAGCTGCCATGGCTTTTGTCTATATCGTAGCCAAGGCAGCAATGATCTCAGAGAAACGGCAGATCGGTACGGGGGAGGGGATCTATACCAACTGTGTGAGCACCTCTCCCTCTATCCGGCAGAAGGCTAAAGCGTTGGTCGAGGGGTGTCAGAGTGAGCTCTGTGAGGTGCAGCGGCTGCTTGACTATGTGACAGCGATCCCCTACAAGATCAACAACTTCAGGGCGCAGAAACCGATGCAGACGATAGCCAACGGCTACGGTGACTGTGACGACAAAAGCAATCTTCTGATCTCCCTGCTTCATGCTTTAGGAAAAGAGGCCTACTACTTTGTATTGGTCCCCAAACACATCTTTGTGATCACGCCCCTGGAAGATCTGCACATCACTGATAAAAAAGGAAGGGGCTAGACTAGTTTAGAGGTTCTTTTCTGAAGATTTTTAACAATAATTTGTATAAATCTTCACCTCTATTATTGAACCTAAATTCACACTCTTTG
>JACXUO010000055.1 GCA_014763885.1 Campylobacterales bacterium | reverse complement strand
AGGCTCAGAAATGTGGCTAACTTTTATATACTTGTTTTTCATCGGTTATATCGTACCTTTCTCGTACTTTATACCTTCTAAACTAGTCTAGCCCCTTGATATATATTAGTAATGGTTTTATCTTTCCACAAAGACCACTTCACCGGGATGGTTCTGATAGAGCATTTGCAAGGCATTGTTGATCTGGTCTTCTGAGTTGACATCTATATCATAGGCACAATCCTTGATATGAATACCGCGGTCTTTATATTCGGCTATTTCATCTTTTGAGAGAAGATGCGGATTGACCCAAATGCTCAGATGAGGAGATTCCTTGAGTTGCATTACTTCATGAAAACCTTTTTGCGTGAGTACCAATATTACCATATTTAAAATCCTCCATTGGGATCGAATCCGAATCCTCCGCTAAAATCAGGTGTACCAAAACTCATTTGAGAGAAGCTTGGATCCTCATAACCTTGTTGTACTGAAGTAGAGCGTAGCATGGTGATATCCATTTTGGGGTCGATTCCCTTAGGACAAACTGCTGTACATTCACCACATAAGGTACAATCCCACACACCGTTACTCTGTATGTTATCAATGATACCCTTAACATCCTCTTCTCGTTTGTCTACGCTGTAGCGGTAGGCGCGGGTGAGGGCAAAGGGGCCCAGGAAGTCAGGGTTGACAGCAAAGACCGGACAAGCGGAGTAGCAGCTGTCGCAGAGGATGCAGTCCGTCTGTCTTTCGCTCCTCTTCTCATCGGCATGGTTTTGTGCAGCTTGCTTGAAACTGTGCAGCCATGCCGTGGATATGGAGAGTGTCTTCTTTGACGGCTGTTTGTCGACCTTGAGGTCACGCAGCACAGGGTGGTACTGCAGGGGCTCGATGATGTCGCCCTCCTGCACTTTGTAGGCACAGGAGAGCTCTTCTCTTCCGTTCACACGCACCGCGCATGTCCCGCAGACCGAGGCACGGCACCCTGCGCTGAATGTCAGTGTGGGATCCTGGGAGGCCTTGATATGTGTCAGTGCTTTGAGAAGGGTGGTCTCTTCATTCGGAAGGGTGTATTCTTGATGGGTGCTTGTTTGGCTTCTTAGGATTTTGATTTTCATTCACCACTCCTTCGCGTAGGTCGGGGTATCCTTACCCCGACACTATAACGTGTTGCTATACGAGGTTGTGTCGGGGTGGGGACACCCCGACCTACAGATATTTTTTTCATGGTTGCATCTCCTCACTGTTCCACTGAAGTACGATATGCTTTTTGAACCTCGCATCATCTTCGGTTTCAAATCCCCTTTTGAAATGTGCGCCGCGGCTCTCATCTCTGGCGATTGCCGAGGAGATGACTGTAGGGGCAAGGAGGAGGGCGTTGCTGAACTCCAAAAACTCTACAAGGTTCTGGTTGTGTGCTTTTGACGGGTCTGCTATCCCCATTGTTGACAGGGCTACCTGCATACCGATCACCTCTTCCAGCGCTGTATTCAGTCTGTCATTATCCCGTACGATGCCGACGTGATCGTAGAAGAGTTTTCCCAGTTTTTCTCTTGATTCATAGAAGTTGGCACTGCACTCCCGGCTGTAAATTGCTTCGATATGGGCTTGGTCTTTCTTGAGTTGGGTATCCGGAGCAGTTTTGCTACTGGCAAACATCGCATGCTTGCGGGCATTTTGCCCTGCGAACTTTCCAAAGGCCGTGATCTCAAGCAGCGAGTTCCCGCCCAGACGGTTTGCACCGTGGATTTTTGCATTGGAGCATTCTCCTGCGGCAAAGCATCCCTTGATACCGTTCACTTCCAGGGCATCGTCCACATCGATCCCTCCCATGGTATAGTGGGCTACGGGTTTGATGGGGATCAGTTCGGTTACAGGGTCTACCCCTTCGTGCAGGCGGCACAGTTCCACCTCCTGTGGCAGCAGTTCCATCAGTTTGGCTTCACCGAGGTGCCGCACATCAAGAAAGACCTCTTGTCCGGCTTCAAACTGTTCAAAGATCGCACGGGCTACGATATCGCGCGGTTTGATCTCATCGACAAACCTCTCCCCATCGCTGTTGAGCAGGTAGCCCCCTTCCCCTCTGGCAGCCTCGGAGATGAGAAGACTGGAGTGTTTGAGTGCAGTGGGGTGGAACTGTATGAACTCCATGTCGCTGACCGCCCCGCCTGCACGCAGTACGGCCGCGATACCGTCACCAGTTGAGCCGTAGGCATTGGTCGTATAGCCGTGGTAGAGTGCACCGAAACCTCCTGTAGCGACCACGACGGATTTTGCATCGATCTGTACGAGTTCGCCGCTTCGGATATCCAGGAAGGTTGCACCTTTGATGGTCCCCTCTTCTGTGATAAGGTTGAGCAGGTAGTGCTCCTCCAGAAAGTCGATCTCTTCTTTGAGACAGGTATCATAGAGGGTGTGCAGGATCTTCAGTCCCGTGTAGTCCTGCGCATAACAGGCGCGTTTCGCGCTGGCTCCGCCCATTTGGCGCTGAGCAACACTGGAGATACCCACTTTGTTATTATCCAGCCTTGAGAAAGGGACACCAAGCTGCTCGAGCCACCTGATCACCTCCGGTCCATCGGCACACATCTTCCGTACCATATTCTCATCACAGATACCGTGTGCTGACTTGACCGTGTCTGCGATGTGGGAAGCGATATGGTCCTCTCCGGCATTGCCCAGTGCAGCGTTCATCCCTCCCTGTGCCATAGAGGTTTGAGAAGTGGTCGGGTAACTCTTGCCGACTACCAGTACCGAAGCGCCTTCCTGTTTCGCTGCAAGTGCAGCACTGAGGCCTGCACCGCCGCTGCCAATCACTAAGATATCTACCATGAAAAAATCCTTTTTCATTTTATTAATGATAAAAATTGTCTTGGCGAACGACCTTGAAAGCGAAGAGATTCGAGAGCCAAGACACTTTTTGTCTACTCTTTTTAAAAAAGTAGTGAGAAATATTTGGTTGAATGTTCATTTTTTTCTTTGTTGATGTGACAAAGAAAAAGAAACGAACCAAAAAAAGAAAACACAAGGAGCTGACGCTAACAATACTTTCCTTTTATTGCAAAGATTGTTCTTTGCCGCCCCGACCGAGGTTAAGCAGAATACTGTTCTCTCTGAGCAGTTTGAGATTATCCGCATGGATGAGATTTTTGGTCTGTGCATTCAGTGGTGCGTGGATAGAGATGATCTCACAGCTGCCCAGAAGTTCTTCCAGGCCCTGCTGTGTATAGTGCGCATCGCTGTTTTTACCCGATGTGGAGTAGTAGCTTACGTTTGCACCAAAAGCTTCAGCGACTTTGGCTACCCCTCTGCCGATCTCTCCCAGGCCGATGATCCCCCAGTGTTTCCCGGCGATCTCAAAGAAGGGATGGCTGACATCGGTAAAAAGTCCCGAACGGCTCCACTCCTGACTTTTGACACTCTGATCGTAGTAGGCCATCTTCTCCAGAAGATAAAGTGCCATGGCGAAGGTATGTTGTACCACTGACCGGGTAGAGTACCCCGCGACATTTTTGACTTCGATACCGATCTGGGCTGCAGCCTCAAGATCGACATTGTTCGTACCGGTCGCCGCGATACAGATAAGTTTGAGAAGCGGGCATCGCTGCATATGGAGTCTGCCGATGACTACCTTGTTCGTGATCACGGTCGTAGCGTTTCGGATACGCTCATAGGTTTCTGAGGGATCAGTGGTTTCGTATCGGACAACCTTTCCAAACTGATCCAATACACTGAGATCGAGATCATCACCCAGTGTTTTTGCATCCAGTATAACGATATTCATTATTTATCCGTGATCTGATCGACGATCTGAGTCGCTCTTCTCTTTGCCTCTTCCACTTCATCCAGTACGAGGCTGACCGCCATGCGGCGGCCTACGTGGGACTCCGGTTTGCCGAAGACCCTTACAAAGCTGTCTTTCGTGAAGGCGCTCTCAGGGATCTCCAGTGTCGGTGTATGACTCTCGTTTTTCGCTTTGTAGGCACCGCACGCACCGCTTCCGTAGAAAGTAAAGTCAAGCGGCAATCCAAGCACTGCTCTTACATGCAGCGCAAACTCACTCTGGCTTTGTGTGATCAGTGTGACCATTCCTGTATCATGCGGGCGTGGTGAAAGCTCTGAGAAGTACACTTCATCTCCTTTTACGAAGAATTCCACACCGAAGATACCGCGACCGCCAAGACCGTCAGTCACAGCTTTTGCGATCTCTTTTGCTTTTTGCAGTGCGATGTCGCTCATTTGCATTGGCTGCCAGGAGAGGATAAAGTCACCATCCTGCTGTACGTGACCGATAGGCTCGCAGAAGCTTGTACCTGTTTCGTTACGTACGGTAAGCAAGGTGATCTCATAATCAAACGGGATGAACTCCTCTACGATCAGTTCACTTGCATCCCCGCGTGCTTCTTTGGCAATCTCCCAGGATCTCTCGATATCATCCGCACTTTTTGCGATACTCTGTCCGTGCCCGGAAGAACTCATGACCGGTTTGATCACACAGGGGAACCCCATACGTTCACCTGCTTCTTTGAGTCCCTGCAGTGTAGTGACAAACTCATAGCTGCTTGTCTTTAGTCCCAGTGTTTCAGCGGCAAATACACGGATGTTCTTACGGTTCATTGTTTTGTTGACCGCTTCAGCGTTGGGGATGACATGAAAGCCTCTGGCTTCAGCTTCAAAAAGCGCATCGATACTGATTGCTTCAACCTCGGGCAGGATAAATGTCGGCTGCTCTTTTTCGATCAGCGCAAGGACGGCTTCTTTGTCCTGCATATTGATCGCATAAGCACGGTTGGCAACGAGGTGAGCCGGAGCATTTTCGTACTTGTCGACTGCGATCACTTCGACACCGAGTCTTTGTGCTTCGATCGCAACTTCTTTACCTAATTCGCCTGAACCAAGCAACATGATCTTGATAGAATTTTGTTGTAGTGGAGCTGTAAATGTCATAGGAAAACCTTTGAAAAAATAATTGAAATTATTTTACCGAAAAGTTGAATAAGGCGTAATGAGTTTGGATGAAAAATTGGATGAATTGAGATGAATGTCATAGGGCAAAAGCCCTATGAAGAGGCGATTAGAGTCTTGACTCGTATCTTCTAAGCATGAAAAGTTTTTTGAGGATCTTCTTTCTAGTAGCGATCTTCTCTTTCTTTTTCTTCTCTGTAGCTGTCTCATAGTGTTTACGAGCTCTTGCTTCAGTTACGATAAGGTTTCTATCACACTGTCTTTTGAACTTTCTGTACGCATCATCAAATGAATCACGTGAAGTTAGTTTAATTCCTGGCATTTCAAGCACCCCCTTCCTTATCAAAATTTTCTGCGTCTAAAACGGCAGAAGGGATAAAAGTAAAGCGGATTATACCGGTTTAATTTTAAGATAGGCTAAACTGGTGTATGGCTATGGGAGTAAGTAGTAATTTTATAGATATTTTGTGCTTAAGTGTGGGGAATGTTGAGTAATTAAAAGATGCAGTGTAAGCTATCCCTTTGGCAGCTTACACTAATGAACAGCTTACAGTTCTTCGAGCGCAGCAGCTTTTTCCATCATCGCATACATGCCGGTTCTCACTTCATTGGCAAGTTCCAGGAGTTCCGGAGAGAGTGGATACCCGCCATTGATCATAAGCTCCATACTCATTGTGTAGATCCAGATCTCACCTTTTTCGTTCTCAACAAAACCGATCCTGCAAGGCATAAACCCTATGAACTCACCAGAGTGTGTCAGGAATTTATCGGCAATTGTCGGAGAACAGTAGGAACGGATATGCGTCAGTTTACCGCCGTCTCTAAAGAGTTTCCCCTCTCTTGGCATGGTTTTCTGGTCTACCATAGCTAGTCCATGCTGGGCACCAACTTCATCCATGATCTCAAGAGAGAGCTCAAATGCCTCTTCTTTGGTCATACCATCAGGAACAATCAGTTGCTTTTTACGGATCATTCCTTTTGCAGGATCACCTGTCTCAAGTACCTTGTCAAACATTTTCATATACTCCGGCAATGCCTGAGGGTCCAGTTGTGTTACCTGTCCTGCTTTTGTTCCCAGATCAAACTTTGCAAATGCAAAGATGGTCGCTGCTACTACGATAAAGCCTATAAGGCTAAAAAGATTTTTTAAAAAATTCATGTTGTCCCTTTCCTTTTACGAGGATCACTCCTATGGATCAATCCTCAGTATGTGCAATCATATAAAAGTATATTTTAAATTTTGATTAACTTTATTGATCATGATAAATTATAAATATAAATATAAATTAAATATATTATAGTCTTAAGAAAATATTATTGAAAAGCGATTTTGATAGCTTTTATTTATCATTTATGATAAAATTGAACGATGATGAGGAGATAGAGATGCAGAAAGTATTTAAATCATGTGATAGACTGGATAAAAGGTGTTATACCACCTATGCACTGACAGAAGATATCCTGATGGAGCATGCTGCGATAGGGATGGAGCAGTATATACGCAGGCATTTCCCGGAAGGGAGTTCGGTATTGATCGTTGCGGGCTTGGGAAATAACGGTGCGGACGGTATCGCATTGGCAAGACTGCTCCATCATGACTATGGTGTAAAACTGCATCTTCCTTTCGGTGTCAAGTCCCCGATGGCAAAACTGCAGCTCGTCAGGGCAGAGGCATTGGGGATGGAGAAAGCAGAAGAGCCTATGGATGCCGATGTGATCGTAGATGCGATTTTCGGTGCCGGGCTGAATCGCCTTTTGGATGACGAGACGATACTGCTTATGCATAAATTGAACAGTTTTGAAGGCTTCAAGATCGCCTGCGACATTCCCACGGGGGTGGGTGAAGACGGATCACTGATGCCGCTCGCTTTCAATGCGGATATCACCTTGACGATGGGTGCCTACAAAGAAGCTCTCTACCTGGATGAGGGCAAGGATGTCGTCGGCAAAATAGAGCGTATCAACCTGGGGATGAGCAGCGAGATGTATGAGGCAGAGAGCCATACTTTTGTACTTGAAGCCGAGGATATGAAGCTTCCCGTCAGGGAAAAAGAGGTGACCCATAAGGGTACGTTCGGACATGCTGCGATCTTCACCGGGGAAAAAGAGGGGGCAGGGATCATCGCCGGGACGGCAGCCACACGTTTCGGTGCGGGTCTGACGACACTGGTGATCCATGAGAAGATCATGGCACCGCCCTGCCTGATGCATGCAAGCACCGTACCTGAGACGGCTTCGGCTTTGGCAATCGGTATGGGGCTTGGCGGCCATTTTGAAGAGGAGTTTCTGAAAAAGTATGTAATCAACTCACACCTTCCGATCGTCCTGGATGCAGATGCACTCTCCTCTCTCCCTTTGCTCTCTATTGTCGAGCAGCGGGACAGGGAGATTGTCCTCACGCCCCATCCCAAAGAGTTTGTCTCTCTCTGGAAGATACTTACCGGCGAAATTTTGAAGGTTTCCGAGGTACAGTCAAAACGTTTCGAGATGGTACGGATGTTCAACCACAGGTATCCGCATGTGACGCTTCTGCTCAAGGGTGCCAATACCCTGATCATGCAGGAGGAAAATCTCTATATCAATCCGCTGGGATGCGCGAAGCTCAGCAAGGGAGGCAGCGGTGATGTCCTCAGCGGATTGATCGTCTCCCTGCTGGCACAGGGGTATCCCGCGATCGATGCGGCGATCCAGGGCTCGCTCGCTTTGGTAACGGCTGCGCAAAACTACCGGGGTTCAAGCTATGCGATGCTTGCCACGGACCTTATCGATGAGGTGGCGAGACTGGAGTTATGCTAAGGACTAAAACGCTACAATGCGCCTCATGATTAGAATTAAATTGCAATGCAAGTGAGGCACCCCATGCCGGATCGTAAGAGAATCGCTGTACTTTTTAGTGGCACCGGAAGCAACTTTGCCCATATCATCAACAGATTACACAAGCAGGAAGTGGAGATTGCCGTAGCTCTCACCAACAATCCCGAGGCCGGAGGGATACGGCTTGCAAAAGAACACGGTATTCCGCTTGAGGTGATCGATTCAAGAGTCTATGAGAGCAGAGAGGCATTTGACAGTGCGGTGGTAGAGAGGCTTCATCCCTACGAGGTAGACCTGACTGTTCTGGCAGGGTTTATGCGTATCCTTACCCCGGTCTTTACAGAACAGGTCAAAAGTATCAACCTCCACCCTTCGCTCCTCCCGAGACATAAGGGGCTTAAAGCGATAGAGCGGAGTTATGAAGATGAGTATCCCACAGGGGGAGTCTCTGTCCACTGGGTCACTTCTGAGCTCGACGGCGGTGAGATCATCCTCCAAAAAGAGGTAGAGAAATCGGGGCTCAGTTTTGAGGAGTATTATGCCGAGGTGCGTGCTATTGAGAAGGTAGCGCTGGAAGAAGCGATACGTAAGGTTCTATCCTAATTTTTCTGTGATTGTACGTTCATTTTCTTTTTTTCTCACAGAGAGTGCAAGCACAAGGTCGATGCAACAAAGATGATGCTCGTGTAGCAAAGGCAAACTGCTTTGCCTTTGTAGGGCAGGAACCGGAGCGATCGGAACAAAGTGAAGCCGCGTAGGCAACGAACCAAAAGAAAAAAAAGTGCAAACGGCTGGCGCTAGTCATCTTTACCATTTGTTACCAATGTTTTAATTGTAAAACATTTTATTAGTATCTCATTTGACCTCATAGATACTTTGGTACTCCAAACCTTTGGAGGTCCGCTTACTCTCATAGAGTGCTATTTGTGGGAGAATGATCCCCAGTTTTCTTTCTCTATACTCCTTCATCTTCTCTTTATAGATTTTGTAGTCATGGATCGCTTTGATGCGGCAGAGGGTAATATGCGGCTTGAAACGGTAGAGATCAAAGCCTGCCTCTTTGAGATGGCGGGCCTTTTCATAGAGCAGTTTCTGTTCGGCTTTGGCAAAGAAGATATTGGGAGGTCTGCCGAAGTACCCAAGCTCTGCGATCTCTACTTCACTCTCGAGATTGGTAAGTGCTGACATCTTTGCTATGGTGGATTTGGCTCTGGGTATCTCACCCAGAAAGACCCAGGTCATATGGAGGTTCTCTTCTGCTACCCATGTCCCTTCGATGATATCTTTAAAATCCTCTTTGATGGCAGCATAGTCATCGAGAATGACGGGGGAAGCGATGAAGAGTCTCATGGATATTCTTTTTTTTGGTTTATTATAGCAGATATGGCAATTTGAAATAATTGTATGGTTTTCTCATCTTAGTATGGCACAATTAGATGAACGGATACTCTTAGGAGAAAAAGAAATGAGCAACACAACCATCAAATGCCCAAACTGTGGTACACAGATCGATATCGATGAGATCTTCTACCATCAGATCGAAGAGAAGTTCAAACAGCAGCATCTGCTGGAGCAAAAGAAGCTTCAAGACGAGATAGAGGCGAAGCGCAGAGAGTATAAAACGCATCTTGATCAGCTGAAAGCCAAAGAAGAAGCGCTGATCGAGGAGAAAGAGAAGTTTGATGAGCAGCTGCGCAAAGCGACCAATGCATTGCTGAAACAGGAGAGAAACAAGCTCTATGACGAGATCAAAAAAGAGCTCACTTTGGAGCAGAGTGAATCTGTCGCACTGCTGCAAAAAGAGATCGAGGAGAAGTCCCGCCAGGTACAGGAGCTCAATGCGGCAAAAGTGATGATCGAGCAGCTTAAACGTGAGAAAGAAGAGGCTGCTTCCCTGGCTCAACTTGAGGCACAAAAGCTGCTCAATGAAGAACTCAAGAAAGAGAAAGAGAGGTTTGATAAGCTGGCCCTGGAAGAGAGAGAACGTATCGCCAAGCAGGTGGCCGAAGAGAACGAACTGAAACTTAAGGCCAAAGATGAGCAGATGGAACAGCTCAAACGCAGCCTTGAAGATGCAAAACGCAAAGCGGAGCAGGGGAGTATGCAGGTGCAGGGCGAAGCATTGGAGTTGACCATTGAGAGTTGGCTCTCTACACAGTTTCCTTTCGACACTATCGAAGAGGTAAAGAAAGGTGCATTCGGCGCAGACTGCATCCAGACAGTCCACACAAGAGAGTTGCAGAACTGCGGGGTGATCTGCTATGAGAGCAAAAATACCAAGGCGTGGAGTGAGGGGTGGATCAGCAAGCTCAAGCAGGATATGCTGAAAGTCAATGCCGATATCGGTGTGCTTGTCACCTCTGTCTATCCAAGCGGCATGGATCGTATGGGTTTTGTGGAGGGGATCTGGGTCTGCAGCCTTGATGAGTTCAAAGGATCGGTCTCACTGCTTCGAGAAGGTCTGATAAGGGTGCATGCAACGGTGCAAAAAGAGGAGAACAAAAGCGACAAGATGACACTGCTCTACAACTATCTGACGGGTAATGAGTTCAACATGCAGCTTAAGGCTATCGTGGACGGGTTTATGCAGATGCAGGCAGAGCTTGACAAAGAGAGGCGTTCTCTGATGGCAAGCTGGAAACGACGTCAGAAACTCATAGACGGAGTGCTGCAGAACACGACGGAGATGTACGGTTCATTGCAGGGGATCGCAGGGCATGCGGCACTGGGACATATCGACGCGCTCGAACTGTATGAGGATGAAAATCTTTTGGAAGAGTAAGTGAGGTTCAGAATATAAATTGATATTTGATCAAACAGTGAAAATCGAATAGTTGAAGCAATGTTAGACGTTTATGGTACCTTCAGGAAAAAAAGGAGGGAGGGACTAAAGGAAACTGCATAAACGCCTAATCTCGCTTATTAAAAAAGAGGTAATAAATAGTTGAAAACTTGTAAGTGAAGGAGTATAGAATAATAGATGGGTCTATCATATCTGGCAACCCGGCTATCTGCATGAGACCCGTGGCTTTCCGTCCTTGCTTCACAACAAGTTTGGCATAACAAATAATACTGATTTTTAATAGGTGTATTATAGTGTATCTAACTTAAAGTAAATCTTAAAATAGATATTTTTCAGGTTACTTTGATGATACAGACCGGCAGGAGATTGGATATAATGCGTTTTATCTTCATGGTAAGTAACAGTGAAAAAGGAGCGGTGAGATGAAAAAGTATGATGATGCGATAACGCGCAAGGGACTTTATCTCTATTTTGTTCTCTATCAGATCTTTATGCTGTTGGTCGTATATGCTACTGTTTACACCTCTTTTATTGCTACAGGTCTGGCAGTCTCAAAATATAACCTCTCCTTTATGTCCTATCTTCCCTCGCTGCTTGCCCTGGCAGGATACCCCGTAGCACTCTATAAGACAAGAAAACAATTTCTGCAGGAGAAAAGACTTCGTGCAGTGGTATGGGTGATGGTTTGGGCATGGGTGGTCATCATCGGGCTCTACTGGCATCTTTCCCATATCACTGCACTTTAAAGAGATCATTTGCTTCGTTATTTTCCTCAAAGACACCAAAAGGTCCTTAGACTCTCTATACCGGCTGCGATCAACTCCCTGCTGGATATGCTGCAGATCATTACAGATCTGATCATGGTGGGAAGATTGTCAGCCTATGCCGTTGCTTCGGTCGGTCTGGGACTGCAGTTGCTGATGTTTGTCTATGCCGTGATGACACTCCTGCATGTGGGGACAACGGCACTTCTCTCCCGTTTTATCGGGGCGGGGCAAAGAAAGCGTGCCTCCACCGGACTCTCTACACTGCTCCGCTTTGCACTGCTTCTGAGTATACCGATATCAGGTTTATGGTATTTTCTCGCGCCCCAGGTTTATCTCTGGTTCGGTACAGCTCAAGAGGTCGTAGCATTGGGAAGTGACTATGTAACGGTACTTAGCTGGATGCTGCCTTTTGTGTTTGTGAAGCTGGTGTTTGTCTCGGCGCTCAACAGCAGCGGAGATACGAAGACTCCTATGCAGATCAAGATCGTCTCTATTGTTTTAAATGTTGTGTTAAACTATCTGCTTATCTTCGGAGCGTTCGGGTTCCCTGAGCTTGGCGTGATGGGTGCAGCACTCGGTACAGTGATTGTCAATATCCTGGAGCTTATCGTTTACGGTTACCTTTATATCAAACAAAAAACATTTTTTATCCCTGTATGGTTTTATTCAAAGCGTTTACTTCTCAGGGCCCTGAAGGTAGGGATCCCCGCTTCTGTCGAACGTGCATTGAGCGCGGGAAGTTTTATGTTTTTTACGGCGATCATCGCATACTACGGTACTGAAGCGCTTGCCGGATACCAGGTCGGTCTGCGCGTAGAGGGGTTGGCATTTATGCCCGGTATCGGTTTTACGATTGCAGCAATGACGCTGATGGGACAGGGGCTGGGGGCCAAGCGGCCTGATCAGTCGAGAGAGGATGTGATCCTGGTGCTCAAGTACACGGCAGGACTGATGTTCTTCCTCTCCTTTTTTATGATCTTTATGCCTGAACACATTGTGTGGGTATTTACCGATGATGCCCAGACGATCAAAGAGGCAAGCCTCTACCTGAGGATCGTTGGACTCTCTCAGATTCCTCTTGCCTTCAACTTTGTGTTATCCGGGGCACTCAGGGGTGCGGGGGATACCAAAAGAACCCTGCGCATCAATCTCATCTCTCTATGGTTTGTACGTATTATTCCTGCCTATCTACTGAGCTGGTATTTTGAGGATATCCTCTTTGTCTATCTGGCGATGATCTCAGATACCTTTGTTAAGGCAGTATGGCTATGGAAGACCTTCGATAAAGGGAAATGGCAAAAGATCAGAGTCTAATCCTCCATTGTCCTGACATCGAGGAAACTGCCGCTCTCATACTCAAAAAGCTTCGGGAAGGTATCGATAAGCAGGTGTGCCGCCTCTTTGGGTGACTGGAGATTCCCCTCTTTCAGCCTGGATACAGAGGGATATTTCCGCTCATCGATGTTGTGGATGATATGGCGTACCATCGCAGTATCGATTACCCCGGGGGCAAGGGCAGTGAAGTGTATATCTGGCAGCTCTTTGGCATAGACCTTCAAAAGCATATTGAGCGAGGATTTGGAGAGCGCATAGGCGCCCCATCCCTTGGATCCGCTCACAGAAGCTCCTGAACTGATCCCTACAATCTGCTGAACAAAAGCATATTCGCTCAGGGCGTCAATGATCTCTTTGTTTGCCCAGACATTGATCTCCATCACCTCTTTGATCTCCATCAGGTTGGTTTGGTTGAGGGGCTTGATCTCTCCGAGTACCCCGGCATTGAGGATAGCGACCTCAAAGGAACGCTTCTCGATGAAATCCTTGAGTGCCTCTTTGAGCATATAGGTCCCGGAGAGATCATAGGGGAAGAAGAAAAAGTTGGGATTTTTGTCCAGTATAGAGGGTACTTCTCTCCCTACTGCATAGACTTTGTACCCTTTTGAAAGATAGGCAACGGCAAGGGCATTCCCCAATCCCGTATTGACACCGGTTATGAATATATTGCGCATCTGCATCCCTTTTGTTTGGTAGCTGTGTTATAATTATAGCATATAATGGCCTGAATATTTTAGACAGCTAAATCCTCAGATTTATTTCCCAATGATACAATAAATGAATTGAAAACGGGAGATAAAAATGGCTAGAAAAA
>JACXUO010000054.1 GCA_014763885.1 Campylobacterales bacterium | reverse complement strand
ATCCAAAGAATCGCAGTGCGATTCAACTCCATGCCCGGAAGGAATTTTGACTTTGAAATACCTGCGGGGTTTCCGCTTCGCTCCAACCGTGGATCCCCGATCGGAGTCGAGGATGACGGAAGGAGGAAATAAACATTCCCCGGGTTCCGGTGGGCTGGCAAGCCCACCCTACGAATCACGTTTCACGTTTCACGAATTTCTAATTTCTAATTTCTGATTTTTACTTAGCAGCTCAGCTGCTCCCTATTTCTGCGTCCCGTCCAGGATCGGTACGAAGAGTGACTGCTCGATCGCCTCGGAGGTGATGCGGCCGTTCTTTTTGTAGTAGCGGGTGATGATATGGTAGTTCTCTGCCTCCTCTACAGGGGCAAGGAGGATACCCCCTTCGGCAAGCTGCTCGAAAAGCACTTCGGGGATCTCTTTGGCGGTGGCGGAGAAGAGGATACGCTCAAAGGGGGCGTACTGCTTCCATCCCCGCTGCCCGTCATCGAAGCGTGTGAAGATATTGTGCATCTCCAGCTCCGAGAAGCGCTTCTTCGCCTCCTTGAGGAGTTCGTCGATGCGCTCTATCGTAAAGACCCTGCGGCAGATCCTGCTCAGCACCGCAGCCTGGTAGCCCGACCCGCAGCCGATCTCCAGCACCGAATCGACCCCCTTCAGCTCCAGGTGCTGCGTCATCTTGGCAACGGTCAGGGGCGAAGAGATCCACTGGGAAGCCGCCATCGGCAGCGCATCCAGCGTATAGGCAAGCGGCTTGAAACCGCTCGGTACAAAGGCCTCTCTGTCTACGGACAACAGTGCCTCTCTTACATGAGGCTCCAGGGGAAATTTTTTTTCTATCTCATCTACAAGCTTGTGCAGATTTCTCTCTTTTGTCATTGGCGATACCCGCGGGGATTGTATTATTGTTTGGATGGCATTTTATCCAAAATCGTATTAAAGCAGTGAGCAAGCGCAGCTTGGGCTGCGAATGAATAGTGTTACGTGTTACGTATCATGACAAAGTCATGAGAGTGTGTCAAGTGTTTTCCCGTCATTCCGGACTCCGATCCGGAATCCAGAACCCTTTTTGCTGTTACAAAGTTGGATTTGAGTCCATACCTGTAGATCCCCGGGTCCTGGCCCGAGGAGGACAAGAATCCTAATTCCTACTTCCTCACTCCTCACTCCTCACTAGAGTAGCTCCCTGCTGCATCGTGATATAGCGCCGCATCTTTATGATCTCCCGCAGGTCGATCGTGCCTGAGACGGCGAGTGCACTGTCCTCCTGGATCACCCTCCCGTCCGGGGAGATGATCGCCGAGGATTTTGCCATATCCGCATCGCTGCTGTCGCTGACGATCACATAGCACTGGTTCATCACTGCCAGGGCGCGGGAGAGCACCTCCAGGTGCCCTTTGCGCGGGAGTCCCCAGCGTGCGGGGATGATGACGACATCCGCCCCCTCCACTCTCTTCCAGAGCTCTTTGAAACGCAGCTCGAAGCAGACCAGGAGCGCGTACTTCACCCCCTCTATCTCAAAAGGCTTGACCGCTCGCAGAGGACCTGCCCTGAAATACTTCTGCTCCTCCCCGAGGGTAAAGAGCTTCGCCTTGTTCTGCCGGTAGATCACCTTGTGCCTGTGGATCACCACCGCCTGGTTGACGAATGACTCCTTCTCTTTGAGGATCAGCGTCAGTACCAGCACCTGCTCATCAATGAGTTTTTTCAGGCTTTTAAGTGCCAGGACGGAGAACTTGGCGACCGTATCCATACGCGCATAGTCAAACCCCGTCAGGCAGACCTCCGGTGCCACGATCAGATCCTTCTCCCTGTGATACTCAACTAGAGCGATCAGTGCATCGAGATTTTCCTGGTAGCGCTGGTGCGTCGGAAGCTGCAGCGTGACAGCCTCCATCTTCGTCCTCTTCCTCATTACTCTTTTCCTAGAAATCGTCGAGGTTCAGGCTTCCCTTGGAGTAGTTCGTCACATTCCCTTCAAAGAAGTTGGTCTTCTGGTCGTTGAACTTGGAGAAGTTGTCCACCCACTTGATCGGATGTTCGACGTTGTAGAGTTTCTCCAGCCCCACAGCATGCAGCCTCTGGTCCGCAAGGTACTGGATATACTGCTCAATGATCCCGTCGGTCAACCCGAGGATCTGCCCCTGCGTGATATAGGCACCCCACTGGGACTCAAGCTTCACCGCCGAACGGAACATCTCGTAGACCTCTTCGATCAGATCCGGCGTGAAGAGTTCAGGACGCTCTTTTTTGGTGGAGTTGATCATGTTCTGGAAGATCAGCAGGTGCGTCACCTCGTCCCTCTGGATAAAACGGATCATCTGTGCGGTTCCCAGCATCTTGTCCGAGCGCGCCAGCGTATAGAGGTAGGTGAAACCACTGTAGAAGTAGATACCCTCCAGGATCTGGTTGGCAAACATCGCTTTGACGATATTGCGGTCTGTAGGGTTTTTGGCAAGCTCCTCATAGACCCTTGCGATCGCATCGTTTTTCGTTTTGAGCATCATATCTCTCCGCCAGAGCTCATAGATCTCATCCGTGTTGGTAGAGATACTGTCCACCATCACCGCATAGCTCTGGGAGTGCAGCGCCTCTTCAAACGCCTGTCTGACCAGGATCAGGTTGATCTCCGGTGCAGTGATGAAGGGGTTCATATTGTCGATGATGTTGTTGGTCTGGAGCGAATCCATAAAGATCAGCTGTGCCAGTACCTTGTCATACGCCGACTTCTCATCGGAGGTGAGGTTCTTGTAGTCGTTCACGTCTCTGGTCATGTCGACCTCTTTGGGGAACCACGTGTTGTTCAGCATCATCTCCCAGAGGTTGTATGCCCACTGGTACTTAAGATCGTTCAGCTCGAAGATTCCTGTCGGGTCCCCGCCAAATATACGACGTTCGCTCGTCTTCTCTTTTGATTCGGGATTGTAGATTTTCTTACGCAACATTCTGACTGCCTTTGATAAGGATATTTAAAAAATATTATACACTTTTAACCTCAATTTTTCTCATCCTCCGAAGTGTGTAAAAACCCCACCTCTTTCACCGTTTTTTGCCTTTCCCCTCCCCTTTCAAGGTGTTTTTATCCCAAATAGCATAGACTGGTTGCCATGGAACAGATAGAACAGGACAAACTACAAAAACTGCTGCAGATCATCGGCCCCTACCCCTCTACCTCCGTCGTCCATTTCAGTGACGGAGAGCTGGAGCTTTCGGAGGCCATCTATGACTATTGCCATGCCAGAGCCTACGACTACCAGCTCAATGCGACAGAGAAAGGGTTTTGCGAAAGCGCACAGAGGAGATTTGAAGGCAGAGAGGGGATCCGCATCATCGACTTCTTCCTGAAAAGACCCAAATACCTGATACAGGGGAAAACCTACGAGTTCCTCTTTGTCACGATGGAGATCCCGGAGGAGCAGCGAGGCGAATTTTTGGCAAAAGCCCATGAGATCATCAGAAACTCCGGCAATATCCTCCTCTTTGTACCTCGGGGGAACGATAAAGAGCGTTGGGAATGGGAGAAACTTCTGGAAGAGAACTACTTTGTCGCCACCAATACCATCGATGATCTTTTTGGGCACTACGATCTGATCATCTCGAAAAAAATGCACGGTTGGGGGGACAAGTAGGACAGCTTTTCAGTTGCATCTATTTTATTAAGGAGGATGCTCAAAGGGAAATTTGCTACATTGGTCTGAAAAAGCTGTCAGAAGGTTCAAGCGATCTCCGCAGGGGGGGGAGAAATAAACGAAGATCCTCTATCCTTCTTAGCCATAGTATAGTCTTCTTTTGTGTAATGATTGTGTAGTCATATCATTTTTTCAAATCCCACAAAATCCATCTTCACTCTCCTCTCCTTTGAGAGAAACTTCTGGTGATAAAAAGATCGGATTGCAGCACCAAAATAGCGCCAAAATAAGCCTCTTTTTAAAATTTTTCATAGCAGAGGTTAAAAAAGGCATCAAAACGGCTTATTTTGGCTTTCAGATAGGTTTATAGCGATTTTTAAGGTTCCAACTAAAATAAAGCATTGTTTTATCACCAAAAAATATTGCAACTTATGGAAATCCATTTTCAGCGTCAGCTATTTGTGCTTTTTTCTTTTGGGTTCGTTTTCTTTTTTTGCGCACGAAAAAAAAGAAAAGGAATGAAAACTTATACAGTTCCTCGTTCCATTAAAATATACGGAACGAGGTTATAGTTATGCCACTTTACTTTTTCTCACGGGAAGATAAATATTCAACTCTTCCACATAAGCATATAATTTTCCATTCTGTTCACAAATATCACACTGTGATAAAGATCCAATGTCAAGTACAAAATCTGCGGTAATTGTTTTGAACTCAACAGGTTCAACCAAAGTTTGTTTTTCTACAACCTTTCTCATTTTTCACCTCTTTTCTTCGTACTTTGACTCACTGCACTACCTGCAAGCTTTTTGGTAAGTTGTGCACTTGTTTTGCTTTTCAATGCATTTGATGCAATTCTTTCAACACGTTCACTTGTTACTTTTTTCGTTTTACTTTGAGATAAGACGGAAGCAGCTAATGTTTTTTGTCTTTTTGAAGCGGTATTACTTTTTAAAGTTTTTGCAGCAGTCGAGGCCATTTTTTTGTACTTCTTTTTGTTGTCATAATGATCCTTATTAAGTTTGACAAAAGATTCAACGGCCACTAAGAGATGAGCAAAAAAGAAACACAGAAAAATATCTTCCCTCTTTTTTACTCGTGCACTAGATTATTAACATAATTATGTTAAAATTTATGTGATTTTTTATAGAAAATCTCTTAGCTCCGAAACATTTGTTTTGAGCAAACAAGAACGACTGGTACTCGTTCTTGTATACCCACCAAGATTCTTACTACAACAATAAAAACCCTGCTGAGCATAAACACACTCAACTACATTATACCGATATTTACTTACTTACAATGTAATTTTTTACACACAAAACTCATGAAAAAAGTTTCATGTGTAAAGGTTATCAATACCTTATTGACAACCCACACACTCCATCGATCTGTCTTCAACATCTCCTGATGATTCCGGTGACTGTGATCTCAGGTAGTAGGTCGACTTCAGTCCGAACTTCCATGCGTCCATATAGATATCGTTCAGATACTTGCCGCTTGCCTTGTCAAGCGTGATAAAGATGTTGAGCGACTGCCCCTGGTCGATCCACTTCTGGCGGATCGCCGCCGCTCTGATCAGTATCCTTTGGTCCAGGTCATAGGCAGGGGTATAGTATGACCAGGTCTCCGGAGAGAGGTTTGGTACGACTACAGGGATCAGCCCGGAGAGGTTCTCTTCGAACCACTTGCGCTTGTAGACCGGTTCGATCGCCTGGGTTGTCCCTGTCAGGATAGAGATCGAACTGGTTGGTGCGACAGCCATCAGGTAACCGTTTCTCATACCGTCTGCTTTGACCTTCTCCCTGAGCCCTGCCCAGTCAAAGGCATACCCGAAAAGGCCGCCCCTGTCTACCAGTTTGCATGCCTCTTCGTTCGCCTTGTCAATCGTGAGTATCCCTTTTGACCAGTCCGAACCTTCAAAGAGCGGGTATTTCCCTTTCTCCAGTGCAAGATCGGAGGAGGCACGGATCGCATGGTAGGAGACCGCCTCCATCACCTCGTCGATCTTCGCAAAGTGGTCATGGGTCCCCCAGTGCACGCCCGACTCTGCAAGCATCTGCGCTTCACCCATCACCCCAAGGCCGATCGCCCTTGTTTTCATATTGGTTTTTTTCACCTTCGCCAGGGGGTAGAAGTTGAGATCGATCACATTGTCAAGCATACGTATTGCCGTAGGAACGACTCTCGCGATATCTTCGGGGGTATTGACACGTCCGAGGTTGACAGAAGCAAGGTTACATACAGCGGTGTCGCCGTCGCTCTTCTCTTTGTCCGTGATCCACACCTGTTTGCCATGCAGGCTGTCCAGTGCCGTCACTTTCTTCGCCGGTTTGGTCATCCCGTTGTCAACGGTTACCATCTCGTCCTCTTCATAGGTCTCTACCGAACCGTCTTCAAATGTCAACTTGATCTTGTAGTGGTTTGGCGCCGTGTTCTGGAATATCTCCGTACAGAGGTTGGAGCTTCTGATCACCCCTGCGTGTTTGTTCGGGTTGGCCCTGTTCGCCGCATCTTTAAAGCTGAGGAAGGGGTTCCCGGTCTCAAAGTAGCTTCTAAGGATATGCTTCCAGAGCCCTTTTGCCGAGATCACCTCCCTGGTGATCCTGTCATCAGAGTTTTCCAGTTCGATATAGCGTGCTTCAAACGCCTCGCCGTAAAGTTCTGTCAACTCCGGGACCTCATAGGGGTCAAAGAGGGTCCACTGCGCATCCTCTTCCACACGCTTCATAAAGAGGTCGTTCAGCCAGAGTGCCGGGAAGAGATCATGTGCCCTGCGACGCTCTTCTCCCGAGTTTTTCTTCAGGTCGATGAAATCTTTCACATCCACATGCCATGGCTCAATATAGACTGCAATCGCCCCTTTACGCGTACCGAGCTGATCCACCGCGATCGCCACATCGTTGGCGATCTTCAGAAACGGTACGATCCCGCCCGCCGCATGTTTGTGTCCGTCGATAAAGGATCCCATACCGCGCACAAGAGACCAGTCCCAGCCGATCCCCCCACCGAACTTGGAGAGCAGCGCCATCTCTTTGTACCCGTCAAAGATACCCTCGATATTGTCAGGGGTTGAACCGATATAGCAGGAGCTGAGCTGGTGTCTCGGGGTACGCGCATTGGAGAGTGTCGGTGTCGCTGCCATCACCTCGAACTTGCTCAGGATGTCATAGAACTTTTTTGCCCAGGTCTGACAGTCGAACTCGTTCTGCGCGAGGAACATCGCAACGGCCATAAAGAGCTGCTGTGGAAGCTCGATAGGGTTTCCTTCCCTGTCCTTGATCAGGTATCTGTCATAGAGCGTCCTGATCCCCAGGTAGGTGAACTGAAGGTCGCGTTCGGGCTTGATGTAGTCATTGAGCTCATCAAGGTCGTACTTCTCTTTCAGCCCCAGTACGATACGCCCTTCTTTCTCTCCGCGTTCAAAATATTCGCGAAGGTGGTTATATCCTGTAAAGCCGGTAGCTCTGTGATAGATATCGTAGAGGAAAAGTCTCGCCGCCACAAAGGTCCAGTTGGGCCTGTCAATATCGATCTTGTCAACCGCGGTTTTGATCAGTGTCTTCTGGATCTCTTTGGTGTGGATCATATCACGAAACTGTAACTTGGCATCCACTTCCAGCTCGCTTTGGCTCACGCCATCCAGTCCTTCGATTGCTGCAGATGTATACTTTTGGATCTTCGATACATCCAGTGTCTCTACTCTCCCGTTTCGTTTTACAACTCTGACCATTTTGTCTCCTGAAATATTTAACTTTTTTACTGTAACTGTGGTAATACAGAGTAAGTGATAATAGGTAATCTCTATATATTTTTTATTAAAAAAAGCGCTCTGTTATGCAGTAATGATAAATCCGATTTTACTCAATTTGTGCTTGCAGAACTATAAAAACAGGTATCATTTTTAGGCATTTTTTTTATAAGATTTGATGATACTTTTCCCTTCTTCCGTCAGGCGGGCAGTCATGCATAAAAGAGAGGGAAAACGGGGAATAAAAGAGGATAAAAATTCATCATCCGGAGAGATTTTTTTGGAGAAGATCTCAATACCGGGAGAAGGAGCGGAGGAGGAACATACCTCCCCTCTCCGGACTACTTCTTGAATACCCTGTTGAAGATCGCGTCAACGTTTTTCGTATAGTAGTCGTAGTTGAAACACTCTCTGATCTGTGCTTCGCTCAGCTTGCTTCTGAGCTCTTCGTCCGCCAACAGGTGACCAAGGTAGAGAGACTCGCCGTTTTCATTGGTGGTCGGTTTGCCCTGCTGGATCTCTTCCCAGACCTTCATCGCATTTCTCTGTACGATCCTGTAGGCATCTTCCCTGCTCACACCCGCTTTCGGCAGTTCAAGCAGTACCCTTTGGGAGAAGACAAGCCCGCCGGTCAGGTTCAGGTTTTTCATCATATTCTCAGGCATTACGGTCAGGTTCGCGATCACGCTGTTCATACGGTGGAGCATAAAGTCAGCAGTGATAAATGCATCAGGCAGCCAGAATCTCTCCGTGGAAGAGTGGGAGATATCTCTCTCATGCCAGAGCGCGACATTCTCCATCGCAGGGATAGAATATGCCCTGATCATTCTCGCCAGGCCCGTGATGTTCTCTGTCAGGATCGGGTTTCTTTTGTGCGGCATTGCAGAACTTCCCTTCTGCCCTTTTGCAAAATACTCCTCCGCTTCATAGACTTCTGTTCTCTGCAGGTGTCTTACCTGCACGGCGAACTTTTCAATGGAAGAGGCCATCAGTGCCAGAGCAGTAGCAAGTCTTGCGTATCTGTCTCTGTGCACCACCTGGTTTGAACAAGGCTCGGGCTTGAGTCCCAGTTCGGCCATCGCATACTCTTCAAGCTCAAGCGGCGCGTGTGCAAAGTTGCCCATGGCACCACTGATCTGCCCCACCGAGATCACCTCCATCGTCTCTTCAAGGTTTTTAAGGTGTCTTGCCATCTCGTCATACCATACCGCCAGTGTCAGACCGAAGGTGATCGGCTCACCATGGATACCGTGGCTTCTTCCGACCATGAGTGTGAACTTGTGCTCCTCGGCTCTCTTTTTGATCGACGCCATCAGCATCTTCACATCTTCAATAATAAGCGTTAAAGAGTCTCTCATCTGAAGTGCTACACCGGTATCGACCGCATCCGAACTTGTCATACCGTAGTGGAACCATCTTGACTCTTCGCCGAGTGATTCGGCGACACTGGTGTTGAAGGCGATCAGGTCGTGCTTGGTAACCGCTTCGATCTCTTCAATCCTTTCGACTGAAAATGTCGCATTCTTGACGATCTTCTCACAATCCTCGTCAGGGATCAGTCCAAGTTTGTTCCACGCTTTTACAGCCGCTTTTTCCACCTCAAGCCATGCCGCATATCGTGCATGCTGCGTCCACTTCTCTGCCATCTCGGGTCTTGCGTATCTTTCTACCATTACAAATATCCTGCTCTGAAATTTTGGTATTATTCTATCAAAATTGCAGTTACATTCGTCTAAAATAATCCAATGGAGCCGTCATCCTGAACTCGTTTCAGGATCTCACTAGACACCCTCACTGTGTCACAGCCAACTGAGGGAGATTCTGAATGAAGTTCAGAATGACGAGAGATACCCCATGCCATTTGTAAAAGAAAGATTCCATATCGATGAACCGACCAAAGCCTTTGTCTATGTGATGCGTACCCTGGGATATACCCAGGGAGAAGCACAAAGACATATCTCCAAAGGACGTATCCTGATCAACGGGGAGTCCATGTACCGCCCCGGGAATATCATCCAGGGAGAGATAGAGATGGTCTTCTTCAGACCGAAACCCAAGGGTAAAAAACCGATTTTTTCAAACAAAGATTTTATGGTCTTTGAGAAACCCTCCGGTGTACTCGTTCATCCCAATGCCATGGTTACCCCCTACTCTATGCTCGATGAGATCAGAAATATTGCCGGGGACAAAGCCAACGCTACGCACCGTATCGATATGGAGACTTCCGGACTGCTTCTTGCCAGCAAACATAAAAAAGCGGAGAACTTTTTAAAGAGTGCTTTCGAACTGAAAACGATCAAGAAATCCTACCTTGCCTGGGCCGATGGAAAACTGACTGAACCCTTCAGTGTCACGGCCCCGATCAGGGTCAACGATGACTACTGTATTACAAAACATAAAGTCTTTATCGATGAGGAACGGGGTAAAGCATCACATACAGATTTTGTCCCTCTGAAATATGATGAAAAACTGGATGCGACCCTGATAGCCTGCTATCCCCATACCGGTAGGACCCACCAGATACGTGTCCATTTGTTTCACGTGAAACATCCGATCCTCGGTGACCCGATCTACGGTGCATCTTTTGAAGCGACCAGCAACTATCTTGATGAGATCCAGACGCCCGAAGAACGCCTGAGAGAGCATGGCGCCTCCCGGCTTATGCTCCATGCACAGAGTCTGAGATTTGAATATGGTGCACAGTTTTATATCGAAAGCAAAGTGGATTTTGAAGCGATGAAAAACTGTATCCACCCGAAAGAAGAGAGACGGTTTAACAGGCGTTGAGTGTTGAGTGTTGAGTATCATGACAGAGTCATGAGGGTGTGTCAAGTGTTTTTTGTGATTTGTATTACGTGTTACGTGTTACGTGTTACGTGTTACGTATCATAACAGCGTCATGAATAGGTATCAAGTATTTTCTGTCATTCCTCTATCGCGTAGGGTGTGTAATCACGCACCAAATAGGAAATCAAAGATGATAGGTGACTTTCTGGGGGCGGTGCCTTGTGCCTGCCCGGTATGGATGGGGAATTAGGAATTAAGGTTTTTGTAGGGTGGGCTGGCAAGCCCACCCTACGCGCAAGATCACCGCCATTGGCGTCGGAGTGGGGACACCCCGACCTACAGAAATCATAAATCATAAATCACCAATGCCCCGCCATCCTATCAAACAAAAGATGCATTCTATGCATCCACAATAACTCCTCACTCCTCACTAGCAGCAGAGCTGACACCCATCTACTCTCCTTTGCTCTTATTTTCCAGTTCCTGTTCTCTCAGCTGCCCGCAGGCTGCAGAGATATCCAGTCCTTTGGATTCCCTGATCGTACAGAGCAGTCCGCGTTTGGTCAGATACTCCTGGAATGCGATCATATCTTTCTCTTCGGGTCTCTTGAACTCAGTCCCGCCGTACGGGTTGAAGTAGATCAGATTGACTTTTGCCTTGATCCCCTCCAGGAGGGCTATCAGCTTTTTGGCTGACTCGATGTCATCATTGACATCCTTGATCACAAGATACTCGAACATAACCCGTTTGCGTGCGTTGACAGGGAAGTTTTTCACTGCATCGATAATCGACTTGATATTGTACGCCTTGTTGATCGGCATCAGCTGTTGACGCAGGGCATCATCCACGGCATGCAGAGAGATCGCCAGGTTGATGCCAAGATCCATTTTCCCCAGCTTTTCGATCTTCGAGCTGAGCCCCGAGGTAGAGATCGTCTGCCGGTTCGGCGAGATCGCCATCCCGTCGGGATCGGCAAAGATCTTGACAGCCTTGGCAACCGCCGGAAGGTTGTCAAGCGGCTCCCCCATTCCCATATAGACAAGGTTGACACGACGGTTGGCATCAATGTCATTGTCTTTTTTGATGAGCCTCACCTGCTCGACAATCTCACCGGGTGTCAGATCGCGCATAAATCCGCCCTTTGCGGTCAGGCAGAAGGCACACCCCACCTTGCACCCTACCTGGGAAGAGATACAGACCGTATAGCGTTCGTGGTGTTTCAGTGTCCCATCCTCATGATACTCCTTCTCTCTCATCAGTAGAAGTACCGCTTCGACCGTATGTCCGTCATGCAGTTCAAAGAGGTATTTGCGGCTGCCGTCTCTGGAGTCCTGCACCATCACCGTCTTGAGCGGCGTGAGCGTATACCCTGCTTCGAGTGTCTCCCTCATCTCTTTGGGCAGGTTTTTCATCTCTTCAAAAGTCTCTACATACTTGTGGTAGATCCAATTGTAGATCTGCTTGACACGGAATGCCGGCTTGATAAACTCGGCAAGCTCCTCTTTGGTATAGTCCTGGATAATCTTCTTCTCTTGCATAGTTATATTCTCAACTCTTTATTCTTTGCATTCATATAGGCAGCTAATCTCTGCATCGCTTCTTTATGATTCTTTTTAAAATCTTCATGGGCAT
>JACXUO010000053.1 GCA_014763885.1 Campylobacterales bacterium | reverse complement strand
GATCAGAAGCCGTTTGATATGCACCGTGTGGATCAGAAGGTGAAGCTTGGTACTACGGAGATCTGGGAGATCAAAAACAGTGTGCATATGGCACACCCTTTTCATATGCACGGGGTAAGGTTCCAGGTACTTGACAGGGATGGAAAGATAGCGTTTCCTACCGATAAGGGGTGGAAAGATACGGTGATCGTAATGCCGTTTGAGACAGTCCGTATCATTGTGCATTTTACGATGCCCGGACTCTTTGTCTATCACTGTCATATCCTCGAACACGAAGATCAGGCGATGATGGCAAATCTTTTGGTAGAGTAACTTTTAGGAGGAGTAGAGATGTACAGAGTGGTTGACGGTATTTCGGTCTATATGAAGGGAGAGCGTGCGCATCAGGCGATCGTTTTTATCCACGGTTTTCCTTTTGACCATACCCTGTGGGATGAGGTCATAGCAGCACTTTCTGACAGATACTACTGTATTTCGTATGATATCAGGGGGGTTGGCAGTTCGGCAGTAGGCACGGGACAATTTACGATGGAGGGTTATGTGGATGATCTGGAGCATCTGATCTCCGCACTTGAATTGGTCGATCCGATCCTCTGCGGATTCTCTATGGGAGGTTATATCGCACTCAGGGCACATGAACGATTCAACACAAGATTGAAAGCACTCATCCTTGCAAATACGACAACCCTCAGTGACAATGATGAAGCCAAACTGAAACGGGCAGCCGCTATCAAGGGTATCGATGAAGAGGGGACAGAGCCCTTTCTGGAGAACTTTTTTTCTGTTGCCTTCTCAGAGGACTATAGGGAAAAAGGGGCCCGAAAAATCGAAGAGTGGAAAACAAAGATCCTCTACTTCAGCCCGATAGGGATCAAGGGCGGGTTACTTGCAATGCTGGGCAGGACAGATACCATGCAAAGCCTCAAGACTACAGAGATTCCTGTGTTGCTGATCTCCGGGGAAGAGGACAGGATCATCTCTCCCGATCAGATGAGAAAAATGGCAGAGGGAATCAAAAATAGTACATTTGTCTCTCTTGATCACTGCGGCCATATGAGCATGCTGGAAAACGCTCAGGGATTTATCGCTGCGCTTCAAAGCTTTTTGGATCAGTCTCTCTAGACCCTATTTCTGATCGTTTTACAGATTCGAGAGCTCTTCAAAGGTTTTGAGTCTTATCTTCAGCTGCTCCAAAAACTTACTGGGGGCATAGGGGAGCAGTCTGATGATCTCTTCGATATCCTCTTTATGATCAAACTGAGAGATATTGATATGGATATCCCCATTGATGATACTGCTGTGGTTATTGTCGCCTACAACGCTGATCCGGTAATGGTTTCTTGACCCTCTTTCCACCTTTTCCTTGATGATGAGTTTCCATTTATCCGGTACCCGATTACGTTGGATCCACTTGTCAAGGGAAGGTTTTGAAGTCCCCAAGTACTTTGAAAGCTCTTCATCCGTATCCAACTTGAGTTCTTGTTTGACAGCGTTTAAAAAATCCCTGGCGTTCATCGATTCCCTTTAAAGTTAAAAGTCATTTAAGAATAATTGTCCTAAAATAAGACAAATGTCCTATAAAAAAGAGTTACTTTAATTATATCTTAAAAAGGTGAGAAGATGACAAAGAGAATGAAAGACCGAAATTTTTCATGGAAGACACATTGGGATATTGAGTATCTGAGAGAAAACGATCTCTATACATGGTTTCAGGAGATCGAGAGAGAACTTGAACCCGGATGGGTGATGGTCAGCGGAAGAAGGATGCTCATGCTTGGCGGCTACTCCTATCTCGGGCTCAATCGTGACCCGAGGATCAATCAGGCGGCAGTGGATGCAGTCAGCAGGTTCGGTACAGGGATGAGCGGTTCACGTTTCCTGGCCGGAACAACAGAACTGCATTCACAACTCGAGAAAAAGATCGCAGCGCTGCATGGGAAAGAGGACGCCATGCTGCTTACCAGCGGATATCTTACGAATGTTTCCACGATCGCTGCACTTGTAGGTAAAAATGACTATATCCTTTCTGACAGGCTCAACCATGCGAGTATTGTCGATGGAGCGATCTATTCGCAGGCAAAACTGATCAGATACAAGCATAATGATCCGGGCAGTTTGGAGGCAGCATTGAAGAGTGTCCCGGAGAGTTCGAAAATACTTGTTATCACTGACAGTGTTTTCAGTATGAGCGGTGAGGTGGTAAACCTTCCCGAGATCATCAGGCTCTGCAAAACATACGGTGCGCTCCTGATGGTCGATGAGTGTCATTCGATGTTTGTGCTCGGGAAAAGGGGCGGGGGTATTCTTGAGTACTTTGATATCGATCCCGATGATGTAGATATCATCATGTCGACACTGAGCAAAGCCATACCTGCCGGCGGCGGATATGTTACAGCGAAAAAGGAGATCATCGATTACCTCAAACATGAATCCAGGGGGTTTATCTACTCTATAGCACTCTCCTCGATCATGGTCTCGGTCGCACTGAAAGCAGTTGATATTTTTGAAAGCGAGAGAGAGAAGCTTGTTGGCAAGCTGCATACGAACACAAAGCTATTCACCGATGCACTTACCTCTTACGGTATTCCCATAGGTCAAAAGAGTGTAACCTCGATCGTTCCGATCGTCGTGGGGGATGCCAACCTCGCGGCAATATTGGCAAGGAAGTGTCAGGAGAGCGGACTTTATATCCATGCGGTATTTCCACCGGTAGTACCCCCGGGACAGGCGATACTGAGAGCCTCTATCACTGCAGAGCATACCGAAGAGGATCTGCTGATGGCAGCAGAGAAGATCTATCAGATATTCAAAGAGGCCGAACTTGTGAAGTAGATGTTACTTGGGAGTCTCTTTGTAGGGTTCGATTGAACTGATCCATGGTTCATGCCGTTTCCCATAGGCTATTGTCACCTGATAGCGCGGGGGATGAGGGGATGTTGTCTTGTGCCTTTTATAGTTTCTTCCTGTTTGATGTGTATAGGGGATGATGGAGTCAAATACCGGACGAAACCTGGTTGGCACATGTACTCTGGGGATACTCAGTCCGGAGATGACTCCGTATATCTCTTTGCTTTTAAAATCGTTGGATAGACGTATCCCTGCTTTGGTGATGATATATGTTGAGCTATCGGAGTATTTCTCTTTGAGGGTTTCCGGATCTATACCTGCATCGACAGCATAAAGCCGTGTCTCATATTTTTCTATCGCTTCTGCTCTCTCCTGTGCTCTTTTGTATATCCGTTGAGCAGATGCATTGTCCGGATCGGACCGGAGTACTGTTTCTTGCGCGGTGAGTTCCTCAAGCGCCTCTTCCAAATCTCTGTTGTATCTCTCTCCGTTGAATTCGAGTACAATGAAACACTCTTTGGTTGTGGTGTAGCCATAGCGCTTCTCATCGGTTTTTTCTCTATATGTATCGATATCAAAGCCCAATGATTTCAGTTTTTCAGCATCGAGCCACACAGGAGCGTGCTGGTTGATAGAGCGGTATATATCATCTTTTTTTCCTATGGAACGCCAGATGATCGTCAGAGAGAGTCCGCTGTTCTCATCACTGATCCTGTAGGGCGGCTGCAGCTCACGTTCGGTGAGAAGAAGCTTTGCTTCCTGTTCTCCGTTTCGGTTGGTATAGACGCCCCAAAGTACAATGAGGTTCGTCACGGCAAGAAGCAAAAAAGCGGTAAAAAAGAGTTTTTTCGCAGCGTGGTTTTTCATAAGGATACCTTTTGGGAGGATGCTACAGCTGCCGTTCGGAGTCTTTTAAAGACCAGCAGTATCAGTATGGAACTGAGTGCGATAATGAGGAAAAAAAGATACTTTGGCATCCACTCCCACCACCAGTCATAGAATTTCGTATAGAGGAAGATCACAAAAAATACATTCCCCGTATTGACCACCTCACTCCAATGCGTTTTTATCCCCAGCCAGATCGCGCCTGCACTGAAAGCAAAACCGATGATCTGATAAAAAGCTTCGATCGTGGCATGATCCGCATCGATATAGCTTATGTAGCCCCAGTTTGAAAGTATCAGAACCGGGATAAAGAAGAAGAGCATCCCAAAGACACGGTAGATCGGCTGAAAGCCTGAAAAGCTGTGATGTTTGAGTAAGGAGATAAAAAAGAGGAGAAAGGCAACCGGGAGAAAGTTCTCAGGCCTTTCTCCAAAATGTATCCAGTAGATCCCGCTCCATGTTCCCACCTTCGCCGATAAAAACCCTCCAAAAAGAATGATACCAAAGGCCAGAAGCAGGCGTGTATCAGAAGCATAGGCGAGCAGAAAGGCAAAGAGTGCCCAGACCAGAGAGGCATTGGCAGTGGGTGTGAGATTGAAGATCTGACCGAACATAGAGATGTTGAGCACGAAGCTGGCAAGTGTCACCAGACCTATCAGTTTGGCAAAGTAACCGGTTTTCTCTCTGTAGTAGGCATAGACAGTTGCAGCCAAACCGATCATCGGGGCCATGATGAGTATCGTGACCTGTGAGAGCGTTGAAAATTTGCCCCAGAACTGATAGAAGAGAAAAAAGATACTTGCTGCCAATGCCAGTGCACCGAGAAATGAAGCGATCTTCATCCCCAGGCTCAGCTGTTTCTCCTCTACAGTGGAGTCGATATCATAGGCTATGGCGAGAGAATTGATGAGTGTCTGATGAAAGTTGCCGATACGTCTTTTCTGCAGTTCGGTGAGCGTCAGCACATCATTTTGCTCCAGCTGCTCCAACTCTGCCTTGAAGTGTGCGATCTGATCGACTCTCTTCTGGGCATCTTCTTTGGAGATATGTTGCATGTTATACCCTTTTTTACTCTGATGCCACTATTATAACATGTGTTTTGGTTACCCCAAGGTTCAGCTGCGTAGAGAAAGAAACGGAGGGAGGGAGAAACTTTGCATCCGTAGGTTTGGCACTGCCAAACGCACACCGGGAATATCGATTTTATGATCTGTTAGTGTCAACTCTATCCATATTGAAGTCATAAAGCCACAGTATCGAAAGAAAGATACAATTGGTTGAGAACGTTTGGCAGTGCCAAACCTACAGGCATTGCTCTTAAATTATTTTTTCTTTCTATAAACGGATACCGTCATACAAAAGAGGAAAAGGGCAGGTGATAACAACGCCTACAGGGTTTCAAAATCCTTGGTCTCTTTGATGATCGTATTGATCTGTTTTTGGAGATAGTCGGGGAGGGAGGGTATCTTGAGATCCAGAAACCCTTCGATGATCAGAGACTTTGCCTTCTCCTCTTCGATACCCGATGCCATCAGATAGGCGAGTTCATCCCTGGAGATCATCCCGACGCTTGCTTCATGGGAGAGTTCAAGGCGGGGGTCTTCACCGAGCAGTTCCGGGATCGCATGGATATACCCTGTGTTGCTGAGCAGCAGACCGTTGCAGGCCATCGCACCTCTCCCGTTGGGGTGTCTTCCGATGATCTTCCCCCTGGTGATTACTTCTCCTCCGTTTGAGACCACGCGGCTGACGATCTCCGCAGAGGCCCCGTCACCCTCCAGAATAACCGTAGAGCCGATATCAAATTTGGAGTTTTCAGGAGCATAGACGACAGAGTAAAACTCTCCCAGCCCGCCTGCTTCGATGTGAGCTATGGGATCCATCTGAAGTGCTTTCACGCTTCCCAGTGCCACATAGTTGGAGACAAATTTTGCCTTTTTGCCTACCTCTGCGGCACTTCTGGGATAGACCTCTACCTCCTTGCCCCAGCTGTGTATCATGGTACTGGTCACCGTCGCATTCTCTTTGATGAAGTATTCTGTTACGCCAAGGTGCCGGCCGGAGAGGAGGTGGGTATTGGCTGCACAGCCGCTGATGAGATGGAGTTCCGAGCCCTCTTCTGCGATGATGATGTTGTGGGTACACTGGGTGAAGAGATCGCTGTTGATCATGTAGCAGGTATAAACAGGGAGTGCCACTTTTTCTCCGGCCTTGACGCGTATAAAGTAGCCCAAAAGCACATCACTTGAGGCAACTTTTTTAACATATTCGTCCTTCTCCTTCGGCACTAGCGTAAACATCAGGTCTTTCAGCCATGCATACTTTTCAAGTGCCATCTTTATGGGGAGGATCTCCAGGGCTTGCGTGGCAGAATGCAGATCGATCACCTCCCAGTCAGTCGCAAGAAAAGTGGCTGAACGCTCCTGGCTCTCATCATAGGCCACTTTTTTCAGTGTCTCTTTGGTGGTATCATCAAGTTCTCTCATGCGTGATCCTTTTGCTGCTTGATGCATGCACTGCATCCGCTGAAACCGGCTTTTTTGATATCCTCCATGATAGATTGAGGGTTCCCCGTACAGACGATCTTTCCATCCATAAAGACATGGCCGATATCGGCCTGGACATAGTTGAGGATATGACCCGTATGGGTAATGATGATCGCAGCGCGTTCACGCAGTCTCATCGGTCTCTCTTTTTGGAGGATCTTGTTGATCGCTTTGGAGATGATCGCGATATTCTCGAAGTCCACACCCGATTCGGGTTCATCGATCAGGAGCAGGTCGGGATGTTGTGCATAGAGTTTCAGGACTTCGGCCCGTTTGAGTTCACCGCCTGAGAAACCGACATTAAGCTCTCTCTCCAGGAAGGTATCCATACTCAGTGCTTTGACCGCTTCATCAAGATCTTCGGAACGGTTGATCGCATCCAGGAAGTTTCTCAGGGTGACCCCTTTGATCTTGGGCGGATGCTGGAAAGAGATACCGATGCCCAGGTTTGCGATCTCATCCGTAGACATCTCTGCTATATTCTGAGACTTGACCCTGATCACTCCCCGGTCGATAGTATAGCCGGGAAGATGCATCACGGCATTGAGCAGTGTGGACTTGCCCGAGCCGTTCGGCCCGAAGATCACATGCACCTCCCCCTGCTTTACCTGGAGATCCATCCCTTTGATGATCTCTTTGCCTGCTACCGATACATGAAGGTCATTGATTTCCAATAGAGGTCTATCCATCTTTACTCTTTATCTCTTCTTTTCATATCTTATGCTCCAATACTAACACCTTTCTTTAGTATAACGCAACAAACGTGGAAATGTGTGTAAAGAGAGACAGCTGCCTGTTCTCTCCAGAGTGCTGTGTCGATGCTTGCTTATCTTACTTTGGAAGTGCTTGAATGCAGTGTAGATCATATCAACTGGATCGGCAAAAAATACTTCACTTTGAACCCGCCGTCCTTTGAGAGAAACATGGATACAATAACCTACAGGAAGGAGGGATCTGTCATGCCGAGAACTGAAGCATTTGAATCGTATTCCAAAGAATATGAAGCGTGGTTTGAAACCCATTACGAACTCTACGAAGCCGAGATCAAAACGATACAGAAACTGCTGCTCCCCTTTGAGAAAGGTGTTGAGATCGGTATCGGAAGCGGAAGGTTCGCCTTACCCTTGGGGATCAGAACAGGTATCGAACCCTCAAAAAAAATGGCCAATATCGCACAGGCCAAAGGTCTACAGGTGATTGAAGGGATTGCCGAAAAACTGCCTTTTGAAGATGAGAGATACGATTTTGTCCTTATGGTGACGACGATCTGTTTTGTCGATGATGCGCTTCAGAGCCTGAAAGAGATCTACCGTATTTTGAAACCGGGAGGTTTTGTGATCATCGGTTTTGTGGAGAAGCATTCGGAGCTGGGAAAACTGTATGAAAAAAACCGGATGAAAAGCCGTTTCTACAAAGAGGCCACATTCTATAGCGCAAAAGAGGTGATCGGGCTGCTGGAAGAGTCCGGCTTTAAAGAGATAAACTCCTGTCAGACACTCTTCGGGAAAACGCTTGAAGAGGTGAAAACCGATATCAAAGAGGGGCATGATGAAGGGGCATTTATCGCGATACGAGGGATAAAACAGTGATCACAAGGTTCCCTACTCAAAAGGGAGTTCTTGCGGTATTATCTAAATAGTGCCGGAAGTCTATTCGGTGCGACAAACTCTATCGCATCGATCTGATGGTTTTTGATCCTGTAAACGGTGATCCTGCCCTTTTCTTTGCTGAACTCCTTGCCCAGGTCATTATAAATCAGCATAATGGAGAATGGGAACTTTTTCATTTTAGGTATCGCGAACATTGAGGTGATCAGAGAGGGCATGGCACTGATATCGGAGATATATTTTGCATGATGTTCATTCAGGTAGCCTGCCGGCTTTGCTTTGAGGTAGTCGTTGATCGCAGAAGAGATATCCTTTTCAAATGCCATGATCAGCAGCCTGTCCGTGCTTTCAACTTGCAGGGTATTTTCAAACTGGTCAGGCAGGGAGATCGGAGGGAGCTTTTCCCCGACCTTAAACTCTGCAAAAAGCGTACCTGTCAAGAGCAGAGAGATCATTAATAGTTTGAATTTCATTAAAATCCTTTTTCATAGCCGAGTGTGCAGGGAGCATAGTAGATATGCCGCCCTGTCTGTTTTCAGAGCATGATGCCTGTAGCATCAGGCAAGTGCGTTGATACCGTAGGCGAAGGCCGCAAAAACCATGAGGGTGGTTAAGAACGCGATAGCAATGGTTTGTAGCTTCGTCTCAGAGAGCGGTTGCGTATAGTCATCCATATCTTTTAGGTTCGGTTCCAAGAGGTCTCCTTTCGAAATTGGTAGTGGATGTATACCATAGAAGGGTTAATGATAATGCCGCCGATCGTTTTTTGCCTGAAGAGATTGGATATACCCAAAGCGGGAAGATTAGGCTATAATAGCCCTATGAAGTTGCCAGCAATCCTCCAGAATATCTCCAAGACCCTGACCGGATATGATGCCCGTGCGATTATTGTCGGCGGTTCGGTACGTGACCATTTTTTGGGGCTTCCGATCAAGGATTACGATATCGAGGTCTATGGCCTCTCTTCTATGGAGTCGCTTGAAGAGATACTCTCAGGTTTTGGTGCTGTCAACCAGGTGGGAAAGAGCTTCGGGGTGTTGAAGTTCTCCCATGCGGGAGAGGAGTATGATTTCTCCCTGCCGCGCAGAGATCAGAAGGTCGGGGAGGGGCACCGCGGTTTTGACGTGACGGTAGATGGCTCTATGCGTTTTGAAGAGGCCTCACGCCGCAGGGATTTCACGATCAATGCGATAGGATATGATATCGAGGCAGACCGTTTTCTGGACCCTTTCGGGGGGAGAGAGGATATGCGTAAAGGTCTGATCCGGCATATCGATGAGAAGACCTTCTCAGAAGACCCTTTGCGTGTCTACCGGGCAGTGCAGTTTGGCGGAAGGTTCGGGTACAGGCTGGACGAGCGTACCAAGGCACTCTGTCAAGGGATGGCGGATTCTGGGATACTTGAGTCTCTGCCCAAAGAGCGTATCTATGTCGAGTGGAAGAAGCTGCTGCTGAAGTCCCGCAAACCCTCTATCGGTTTTGAGATGATGAAGGAGCTGGGTGTACTGCGCTATTTTCCCGAGCTTGAAGCACTGATCGGGGTTGCACAGGATCCCAAATACCACCCAGAAGGGGATGTCTGGGTCCATACGATGATGTCTCTGGATGTGATGGCAGAACTGAGTAAAGGGATGGAGGAGAGGCAGAAACTCAAATATCTCTTTGCGATACTCTGCCACGATCTTGGCAAGGCGACCACCACGACGTTTGATGATGACGGACGTATACGGGCGATAGGGCATGAGGAGGAAGGGGTGGAACTGACTAGGGCGATGATGTACCGTCTGACCAACGCACATGACTTTATCGAGAGTATTGTGCCGCTTGTTGCCCATCATCTCAAGCCTTCCCAGTTCTACAAAGCCAATGCCGGCAACAAAGCGATACGCAAGCTCGCTACCAAAGTGAATATCGAGGAGCTGGTAGTCGTAGCCACAGCAGACTTTCTGGGGAGGACCACGCCGGAGGCATTGGGCGGGGAGTATAAGGCTGGTGAGTGGCTGCTTGAGAGGGCACGTGAGCTGAAGGTGGAGTCCCGACCTCTGGAGAACCTGCTTAAGGGAAGAGACCTGATCGCTTTGGGACTCACTCCTTCTGCACAGTTCAAAGTGATACTCGACGAGGTCTATGAACTCCAGCTTTCTGACAGGCTTAAGACAAAAGATGAGGCCATGGCATATGTGCAGGAACGGTTTATCGGCTAAAATAATATTTTAAAATATAAAAAATCTGCATCCTCGGAATCAATGCTTGTTTTGTTCAGCAAGAGGGCAGGGTATCCTTTTGATACTAAATAATATATTACAATAAAGTTTATCGACTCTTTCTCTCCTGATAATAGAAGGTCTGATACACTGACAAAACGAGATCATATCGAGACCATTTAAAATTAAAAAATATTAATTTTCCGGGGCTGAAGTACGCTGAGTAGAAAGTGCATCGATTTCAGGCAGATATCTCCATAAGAAAGCTTGATATAGGGGAACATAGGGTAGAGTTGCAGAGTAATAGTAGCTTCAAAAAGCTTTGAACTGAAGGAGTAATGATGCAAAATGACTTTATGAAAGCGATGGACTTCAGACATGCCTGTAAACTGTTTGATGAGACAAAGAAGATTCCCGATGAGACGATGCGATATATCCTGGAGGCAGGGCGGAAATCCCCAAGCTCATTCGGGCAGGAGGGATGGAAGTTCCTGGTCATTACCAATGAGGCACTGAAAGCAAAGCTCAGACCTGTCTGCTGGGATCAGCCCCAGATCACTTCATGCTCACACCTGGTTGTGATCCTGGTCGAGGAGATACTGCAACTTGATACTAGTAAATATCAGGTTGCAGTCCTTGTCCCTTTCGGCTATCGTGCCAACCCCCAGTCCGAACAGATACGACGGCCTTTTGATGAGGTGGTGGAGTTTATCGATTGATGTTTGAGGTTGCAGAGTATATCGGGATCATCGCCTTTACGATGAGTGGTTTTTTCGTGGCGGTACGCAGCAGGCTTGATCTTCTGGGTGTCTTGATCTCAGTCTTTCTGACTGCTTTTGGCGGGGGTATCATACGTGATGTCCTTGTAGATAGGACACCTTATGTATTTACCCATGCAGCCCCGGGATTTATGGTCCTGGGGATGATGATCCTGATGATCGTCCTGAAATTTCACAAACGTGAAAGCATCGAGAACAGACTGCTCTTTATCATCAGCGACTCTATCGGGCTGGTCTCCTTCAGTATCGCCGGTGCACTTGTTGCCATGCAAAATGAACTCAATCTCACCGGAGTACTTGTACTGGCTTTTGTCACGGCTGTCGGAGGAGGGATCACCAGGGATGTGATCATCAATGAAGTGCCCTTTGTTTTCAAAACAGGCTTTTATGGTACTGTCGCGCTTTTGGTGGCGATCGTACTCTACGGGCTCGAACAGTTTGACCTGCTCAACTTCTATACCACCTCTTTGTTATTTGCAGCAGGTGTGCTGCTCAGGATCGTGGCCTATCAGAAGAAGTGGTCCATACCCCTGCGTTGATCCGGGATGCGTTCACCGATCCCTAGCGGATATCGGTGAGCTTCAGGAGGATCTCATTGATCTCTTCACCCGCTTTTTTCGCAAGTGTTTCAAACTCCGTTTTGGACTCATGGTAGAGTGATCTCATCTGTGACTCTTTTTCTCTCCAAAGGTCTTCCGCGTCCATCTGCGCCAGATGGGCCTGTAGCCTGGCGATATCCAGTTCCTGGGTCGTATTGGTTGTGACTTTCCGGATAAACTCCTCTGAGGTACCTTTGATCTTTTCTGCACGCTCTTTGGCCTCCATGAGACCCAGTGTTCCTTGAAGCTGCAGCTCCTGACTGGTAGCTGAGAGCTGCTGGCCTGCCTCTGAAAGCTTTTGCCCCGCATCTGAGAGCTTGGTATTGATCCGGCCAAATTCATTTTTCAAATTGCCCCAGAATCCGCTGATATCCTCACTCATTGATTCACGAAAAGATTCAACGTTTTCTTCGACCTTTTCCAATGACTCTTTTGATTTCTTGATAAATCCGTTCAACTCTTTTTCCAACATATTCTTACCCCTTTTTGTACGCTCTTATTTGGATGAGGATTAAAAGCCTGATAGCTTCCACTCTTTTTTGGAGTTTGGTTCTGCTCTCTTTATTATAACGCATTTTTGTCTCATTTTGTTAGTTTTTGGTATTATTACGGAAAGCCCGGTTTAAGTCAAAACGATCTACACTGTCAAATAATTTATCAAAGGAGCAGATCAATGAAAAGCAAAACTACGATTCAAACTACCAGAACGCTCCTCTTCTCCTGGCGCTAGCCTGTTACTTACTTTTTACCGATAATACTATCACTGTTTCACTATTTGCGTTTACTTCTTTGGAAGTAGGGATCGAGGTGGATACTGCGTGGAAGCATCTACCTGTTGCATGTCAGTAAGGATAGAAAATGGCACAAATAAAAATCTACGGGATAGAAAAACAACTCAATCTGATCAAAAGAGAACTCTCCGATGCGATTCACCGGTGTATCGTGGAGGCTTTGGCATTTCCGGAAAATAAACGTTCGCACAGGTTTATTCCCTTGGCAGAGGAAGATATCTATTGCCCTGTTGGCCGTACACATGACTATATCATCATAGAGATCATGATGATGGAGGGAAGAAAAACCGAAACCAAGAAGAGGCTGATCCGGCTGCTTTATGAACGGATACGTAAAGAGGTGAGGCTCTCAGCCTCGGATATCGAGATGTGTATCCTGGAACAGCCTGCCTATCACTTCGGTTTTCGCGGTATGACAGGGGATGAGATGCTGATGGATTATAAGGTCGAGGTATAAGATCATATGGATAAGAAAAGAGGGGTGAAACGGGTCACCTTTATCAGACATGCCAAAGTGGATATGGACTCCAGCCGGCCGATCTATGCCAGGGAACTCGCCGCATGGGAGGAAGCCTATAACACGGCACCGATCGTGACTGATGTCCTGCCGGGAGATGAGCTGATAAGGGAGCTGAGAGATGCAGACTATGTGATAAGCAGTACGCTAAGACGCAGCATAGATTCGCTGGAGCTGCTGGAGGTGGAGATCGATGAGTGTAATGTACTCTTTAATGAAGCGGCCATCCCCATGCTCAACGGCAGATTTATCAGGCTGAGGCCCGTAGCGTGGCTGGTGCTCTTCCGTCTGCTTTCGCTGCTGGGGATAGGAAGATGGGCTGGAACACTGAGGGAGAGCAGGGCGGATGCGAAAAAGGCAGCCGATAGACTCCTGCATCTCTCCACCCGGCATGATCATATCGTCTTGATGGGACATGGCGTGATGAACTGGTTGATCCGCAAGGAGTTATCCAAAAACGGTTGGGAGAGGAAAAGCAGAGAGGTGCATGGCAACTGGGGAAGTAACGAGCTCTTTTTTGACAAGAGATAGCTTCCCTGTATACCTCTTGTCAAAGCTCAATATGCTACTATATAATTAGAACAGGGGCAAAGGGTGATGCACAGGGAGAAGCACAATGTCCATTCATGACAGTATACAACAACATAATACCTACTATACGGACAAAAAGAGTCTGGAAGACTTTATTGCTGAGCATAGTATCGACAATGCTCCATCACTTTTGATACAGATCTTTTCTGCCAATACCGATCAAACTTTCCTCTCTGCACTGCTTTCTGAGCTGAATGCGCTTCTATCTGATGCTGTGATCATCGGTACGACGACAGATGGCGAGATCATGGACGGGAAGGTAAGCTCCGGGAAAGTGGTTCTGAGTTTTACCCGGTTCGCACATACGACCCTGAAATATGGAGTGGTGCGTCACCATGAAAATGAGAGTTTTGAGAGCGGCCGTCATTTGGCCCGCCAACTGGCAGGCGAGGATACCAGGCTGTTGATCTCCTTTGCTGACGGGCTGCATACAAACGGTGAGGAGTTTCTCAAGGGCATTGCTTCTGTCGATGATAAGGTAGTGGTTGCCGGGGGATTGGCCGGAGATAACTTCAGGTTTGAAAAGACGTTGGTATTTACCCGCGATGAGATCATTGAGGAGGGGGCCGTAGCTGTAGCCCTGGAGAGCAAACATCTCCACCTTCATACCGATTACAGTTTTAACTGGCAGCCTATCGGAATTGAGATGACCGTCACCAAAGTAGATCATAACCGGCTTTATACGTTAAACGACAAGAGGGTCGTGGATATCTACAGCCACTATCTTGGGATCAAACCCGAAGAGTTTATGCAGGGGACGGGGATCAATTTTCCGCTGATTGTCAACCGTAACGGTATCAATGCAGCCAGAGCGATTCTCTCAAAAGAGGATGACGGTTCTGTGATCATGGCGGGAAACCTCTCTGTGGGGGATAAAGTACGTATCGGCTTCGGTGATGCAAAAGGGATCCTCAATCAAACGCAGAAGATCATCGAGAGCATATCCGGAAAGCCTTCTGAAGTGATCTTTGTCTACTCCTGTACGGCACGCAGATATTTCATGGGTGAGGCGATCGAAACCGAGATCTTCCCGCTTCAGTCGATTGCCCCGGTCTCCGGTTTTTTTACCTATGGCGAGTTTTTTACTTCCGGGAAAAACGAGTTGCTCAACCAGGCAATGACGATTGTCTCGCTGAGTGAAAGCATCAGGGTCAGAAAAATAGAACAGAAACCCAGGATCGAATCAGAGATCATCAGGAGTGACTACTTCAGTGCACTGATCCACCTGATCAATGTGACCAGCAGGGAGGTGCAGGAGTATACCGAAGCGCTTCAGGGGAACAATGCCTTCAATCAGATGCTCAAAGAGCGCATGGAGCTTGCACTCTCCGGGAGCAATGACGGTGTATGGGACTGGGATATTGTTGAAAACAGTATCTACTTCTCTCCACGCTGGAAGAAAATCATAGGCTACCGGGAGGATGAGTTTGCCAATGAGTTGAGCAACTTCGAAGCGCATATACATCCGGATGATCTTGAACAGGTATGGGAGCATATCAACAGAAACCTTTATCAGAAGAGAGAGTATTGTGAAACGGTCCATCATCTGAAACATAAAGAGGGGCACTGGGTATGGGTGCTGGTCAGGGGCAAGACGCTTTTTGATGCAAAAGGGCAGCCGATACGGATGATCGGAACCATGACCGATATCACAGAACAGAAAATGCTGCAGCTGAGGGCCCAGGCACAGCAGTTTATTCTTGAGCAGATCAGTGACGGGGTGATCCGGACAGATATGGAGGGCAATATCATCAGCTGGAATCATGGTGCCGAAAAGATCTACGGCTATAGCGAAGAGGAGGTGCTGGGCCGGCACATCTCTCTCATTTTCCATCCGGAACATGCTATCCCCTTTCAGAGCTATGTCAATACACTGCAGGAAAAAGGGACCTGTAATCTTGAGGGACGTTTTATCACGAAGTCTGGAGGGGATATTTATGTCTCCCTCTCTCTTACATTGCTGAAGGATGAAAAAGGAATCCCCGTCGGACTGATCGGTATCAACAAAGATATCACCGAACAGAAAGAGGCCGAAGTGTTGCTGGAAAGACAGAAAGAAGCACTGGATTATCAGGCACACTATGATACCCTGACGGGGCTGCCGAACCGGGCATTGTTCATGGACAGGCTGGAACAGGCACTGATCAAGGCAAAACGCAGCGGTAATAAGGTGGCGCTCTTTTTTATCGATCTGGATAAGTTCAAGCATATCAATGACTCCTACGGCCATCTGGTCGGGGACAAAGTCCTTCAGGTCGTAGCAGAACGCCTTGGCTCTCTGATCCGTAAAGGGGATACTCTGGCAAGATTGAGCGGCGATGAGTTTACGATGATCATCGAAGAGATCAGTGAAGGCGAACACCTTGCAGTGTTGGCACAAAAACTCCTGCAGCATATGAACGAGCCGATCCATGTCGACGAATACCTACTCTATCTCGGTCTGAGTATAGGGATCAGTATCTATCCGGATGACGCGACGACGGCACTGGAGCTTTTAAAATATGCTGACACAGCGATGTACAAAGCCAAAGAGAGCGGAAGAAATACCTTTGAGTTCTATGCCTCAGAGATGACCAGCCATGCGTTGGCCAGAATGATGCCCAAAACGAGCTTGAAGCAGGCGATTGAAAGAGATGAGTTTGTGCTCTACTATCAACCCCAGATGGATGTCTCTCAGAACAAAATTATCGGTCTGGAGGCCTTGGTGAGGTGGCAGAACCCGGATAAGGGATTTGTGTTGCCGGGCGCTTTTCTGTCACTGGCCGAAGAGACGGGTATGGTGGTGGAGATCGATAAGCTTGTGATGGAAAAAGCGATGTCCCAGGTGAACCGTTGGTCCAAAGAGGGGATAATGCCGGAGAGAGTGGCACTGAATATTACCACCAAACAATTGGAGTATGAAGGTTTTGCCGGGGAGCTGGAAGGCATGATGGAAATATATGGGGTCGAACCTGAAAGGCTGGTGCTTGAGATCTCTGAATCGCATATGATGAAAAATATCGAGTATACGATGGAGAAGATCAAGGCGCTCAATCTCCTGGGCGTACATATCTCCATCGATGACTTTGGTACAGGGTGTTCTTCCCTTTCATTTTTGAAGCGATTCTCTATCCACCAATTGAAGATCGATCAGACATTTGTCAGTGATCTTCCGGAGAAGAAGGAGAGCATAGAGATCGTGAAAGCAATGATCGCCCTGGCTGGGAACCTGCATATTGATGTGATTGCAGAAGGTGTTGAAACGCAGGAGCAAAAAGAGTTTTTGCTCGCTTTGGGGTGCGAAAAAATGCAGGGGAACTATTTTAGCGAACCGCTGTCGGCCCAGGAAGCGGAGGCGCTTTTGAGAAAGCACCTGTAGACTACTTCAAAAGATAGAGAAACTCCTCTCTCTGGCTGTAGCCTGTGACTTGGTGCAGGATCTTCTCATCGCTTGCATCGATAAAGTAGATCACCGGAGTAAAGGTACTGGTGAATTTTTCGGGAAACTTTTTCTCGTCACGGTTGAGTATCACCGGTATATATTTTTCATGCACAGCCCGGTTCACCTCCTCTTTTTGAAGTACGTTGGTTTCAAACTTGCGGCACCAGGGACAGTAGTTGGTTGTCAGCACCAGCATCAGGTTTTTTCCTGTTTTCTTCGCTTTCTGCATGGCTATCCGGTAGTCAGTCTCATATCCCATAAGCGCTGCGAAACTCTGATCACCGGTATGGTTCACCCTGGGTTTGAGTCTGTTGTCATCCCTGTACTGATCGGAAAACCTTGAAAGCAGATTGTCAATACTGTCCTCTACCCCCTCATTGATACTTTCCGTATCGTTGATATCTGCTACGGCAAAATGCTCTCTGTCCTGATAGGTAAGACCAAAGACTTTCTCTCCATCATCAAGTCGTCTCAGCTCCTCGCCTATCACTAGCTCGGTATGGATCAGCAGTGTCTCTCCGGCATAGGAGTGCGAGACAAGCAACGCAAGTGAACGCGGATCATAACCTGAACTGTCGATCCCAAGTTCCCTCAGTGTCTCATCCATGGTACTGCGGATCGTTGTTTTATAGCTCTGATCGATCTTGTCCGTCTGGATCTCGATGACGGGATAGACCTTCTTGATATTGTTGAGCACAAAAAAAGACTCTGCATTGAGCAGAGCGGAGAGAGAAAGTAAAAGTGTCATAAAAAACTTCATCAGGAAATCCTTTTGGTTTGATAAAGAAAATTGTATCCAAAGATTTTAAAGCAATGATGGGGTTTTGGAGAGATTCTCAATAAGCTTTAAGATATCATCATCTTTGAAAAGTATGAAGAGGTCAGTCTGCTCAACTCCAACCCCAGGGCAAACTCCCAGACACTGCATGTAGGCGATATCGAAACAAATGTTTTAGCTTGTTCCCAACGAAGGACGTTGGGAAATACATACTTCATTTTTTTATGTTCATTATCGTTGAATCCATCGCTGGATGGACAAAATAATCTTCAGTAGTCTGTAGGTTTGGCAATGCCAAACGTATACCTGGGGATATGGATTGTACGATTTGGTAATGTTAAATCTATCGACAGTAGAAAAATAAATCCGGTAATATAAGAAGTATGAAGATTGGTTAAGAACGTTTGGCAGTGCCAAACCTACGGATGAAAGGTACTTATTGTGACGAATATCCTCGCAATAAAAAAAACGCTGCAGTGATGCAATAATTCTCTTAGCTCTTTTTGCTATACTCCACCCAATGAACAGTGAACTACTACAAAAGATACGAAGCCATCATCAAACGACTGAAGGAAGAGAGAAGCTCTTTTACGAGTTAGGCGATATAGAATCTGACATCTGGGCGGAGATCGAGTCCCAAAAGATCACCAACTGGACAACTTGGCTGAAGCGTGTTGCCGAAAAAATGCAGAAAAAAAGTGTCATCACAGAGGTAGATACCGGGGAAACATATAGCTATCGGGAGCTTGAAGAGGCTTCTGAAAAGATCAAAGAGTTTATCCTTGCCACAACCGATGATCGCCATATCGGACTGCACTACCATAATAGCTTTGCCTTTATGGCGGCACTGGTCGGCATCAACAAAGCGGGGCGTATCGCGATTCTTTTCAATAACCGTGAACCGCAGGAACGGCTGGCCAGGCTGGCAGAGACCACCTCAGTGAAGACCGTGTTTGGCGACCCGGTAGGGGAGCTGGAGCATTATGCGATCGAGAAGATCATAGAAAGTGCGCAGAGCTATCAGCCAAGGTATCGTGTACATCCAACGACACTCGATGACCCTGCCTTTGTCATCTTCACCAGCGGTACCAGCGGGCCAAGCAAGCCTGCACTCTTCTCCCACCGCCGCATGATCGGAGCGGGTGTGGCCTGGGGACTGCGCACGGGGATGGAGAACTGTGACAGCTGTTATATCTCTCTGCCGCTCTATCACGGCAACGGACTGGCTGTTGCCTTCTCGGCAGTCATCTTCAGCGGGGCGACGGCAGTCGTGCGCCGGAAGTTTTCGGTGACACACTTCTGGGAAGATATCAACTGCTACGGGTGTAGCCACATGGTCCATATCGGGGAGCTCTGGCGGTACCTGACCAGTACAGACAAGGGAGGAGAAAACCCGAACCGTTCACTCAAAGTGATCTTCGGAAACGGTTTGAACAGAAGTCTCTGGGAAGAGGTCGTCAAACGTTACGGTATCGAACATGTGGTCGAACATTTCGGTGCGACAGAGATGCCTGCGGGGGCACTGACCAACTGGTTTGATATCCCCGGCTACTGCGGTTACCTGCCGCCTGATGATCCCAAGGCACAGGAGATGGTATTGGTGGATGAGGAGATGAAGCCAAATACCCACAGGGGTGAAGCACTCTTTGTCGTGCCCAGCGGGAAGTATCGCGGTTATATGGATGAGAGTCTGGATGAGAAGAAACTGGTACGAAACCTCTTCAAAGCGGGGGATCTCTGGTGGCGTTCGGGTGATCTGCTGGAACGCAATGCACAGGGGTTCTTTACGTTTATTGAACGGTTGGGGGATACCTACCGTTTCAAGGGAGAGAATGTCGCCTGTGTGGATGTAGAGGAGGCGATACGCAATGCAGGAAGTTTCGATGAGGTGGTGGTCTACGGTATCGCTCTTCCCCATATCGAGGGGAAGATCGGGATGGCTTCGCTGGTCAGCAGCGAACCGTTCGGCACAGAAGAGGCAAACAACCTCTATACGAAGTTGAAAGAGAAGGTTGCCTCCTATGCGCTTCCCTATCTCCTGAGGGTACAGAGAGAAAAACACCGTACGACATCGACCCTGAAGATACAGAAGGCGCACCTGGCAAAAGAGGGGATAGAGAGGTTTCAGGAGATGCCGCACTACATCCTGCTTGGGGAGGGGTATCGCCCTTTGGATGCGCAGACCTATCAGGGTATAATAGATGGCAGGATAGTGTTGGGTATCACAAAGGGGAAACAATGAGAATGGTGGCAACAAGGCTGCATACCACCAACGACAATGCCAGGATCAATGTCGATCATGTCAGGGCGTGGTGCGAGCATGTACTGAACTATTGTGACCTGCTCATCGTGGTGGTTGACAGGCACTATTTTGAAGCGACCAAGGATATACTCTACGGGTTTGGGGAGAAGATCAAGCTGTTTCATATCGATCCCTGGATCAGCTATACACAGCCGCTCAATATGATGGTGGAAAAAGCACTTTCGATGGGGGCCAAAGAGCTGCTTTTCCAGAGTATCGAGGTGACGATCTCTCTGGAGGATATGGAGCGCTTGGAGAAACATCTCGATGGCAATACACTGGTGGTAGGCGCAAAACTCTGTGAAGGGCATGGTGATGAGGGGGAGAGCTGCAAGCTGGATGGCTGGACAACACCATGGAATACCCTGGCGATCTGGAATCTGAAGAAACTTGCACTGACAGGTTTCCTGTCCGTCTCAAGCGGCAACTATGAGGATGTCCCCGGCGGTGTAGAGGAGGTGGTGACGATCTCTCTCCTGCAGCGTCTCAAACCCTACAGTATGAATGCCAAGGTGATACACCTGGATTCCGTGGAGTGGGATACAGAGTGGAGTTCAGAGGAGCGGCAGGCCTATCATGAGATGAAAATGGCCTCCAAAGATGAGCGCGCAAAGATACAGCTGGCAGTACTCGGGATAGATGCGGGTGATGTCATGTTTGTAAAGGACAACAATGATTGATGTACTGGTTGTGGGTATCGGTGAATATGTGACGGGACTCTCGGGTGAGGGTGTCGCTAAATCGGATAAAAGTTTTGGGGTGATCGCACTCAGCCTTTTTGATATGAGAGAGCGGGGGGTCGTCGGAGAGATACGCCTGGCCGGAAGAGACGCCAAACGTTTTGATCTGATACGGGAGCATTTTGAGACCAACCTGAAAAGTGCCTATCCTTCACTTGATACCTCATTTGAGGCGCATCCCAAAGAGGGATTCAGTGATGAGGCCTACAAAGAGGCACTGAGCCAGATGCCAAAAGGCTCATGCGTGATGCTCTTCACCCCTGATGATACCCATTTTCAGATCGCCAAAGATGCACTGGAAGCGGGGATGCATGTACTGATAGCCAAGCCGCTTGTGAAAACGACAGCCGAGCATCTGGAGCTTCAAGAACTTGCCAAAGAGAAAGGGCTTCTGCTGATGCTTGAGGTACACAAGCGTTTTGATCCGATCTACGCGGATGCGGTGGATCAGATACGTACCTTCGGGGATTTTTCCTTGATGCACAGCTATATGAGCCAGCCGAAGACGCAGCTGGATACCTTTGCCAGCTGGGCGGGGATCAGTTCGGATATCAGTTACTATCTCAATGCCCACCACATCGACCTGCTCTGCTGGGCGGTGCAGGGTTTTGCCAAGCCGGTCTCGGTCGTGGCGACGGCTTCGACAGGTGTGGCGGACAAAAAACTGGGGCGAGCAGTGGAAGATACGATCACCCTCACGGTGCAGTGGGAAAACCTGCAAAGCGGTGCACTCGGTACCAGTGTCCATACCGCCTCATGGATCGCTCCCCCTTCGGATGTGCACTCCCAGCAGCGGTTTTTCTATATGGGGCACAGGGGCGAGGTGACCATCGACCAGGCACACAGAGGATACGGGATATCCACCGATGACCACGGATACAAAAGTGCCAATCCCCTCTTTATGAAGTACACCCCACGGGACGGCAAATTCGCCGGGCAGCAGGGGTACGGGTACCGGAGTATCGAAACTTTTGTGCTCTCGGCGGCAGAGCTTTCCGGGGCACCTGAAAAACTGGCCGCTTTCAACCAGAAACTGCCTACAATCGAAAATACTCTGAATGTCACAAAGATACTCGAAGCCGGACGTAGAAGCCTGGATGAGGGGAAGGTGATAGTCTTGTAGGGGGGATGAAGCCATGGTTTTAGCTTGTAATCGAGGAAGTTTCCCGCCAGAATGATCGGCATAAAGAGCGTGCTAATAAAGAGAATTAAACCTATTTTTTGGTGTATAATGAGATAGTTTAAAAGAAGGTTTGAGCATGAGAGCGACTGATGGGCAAAATGACAAAAACATACTTGATAACACCTTGCAGGCACTGAAGCACTATCAAAAAATACTCTTTTTGACGACTTCGAACCGTTGGCAGGGGGAAGAGGGCGGAGAAAAGCCCAAAAGCACTCAGTTGGCTTATGAGATCGCAAAACGGCTTGACAACCCGGAGCTCTCCATCATAGAAGTTCCACTGCTCATGATCCATCCCTGTGAAGGAAATGTCTCGACCGCAAGAGGCAATACCTGCGGTGTGGTCGATGCAAAAACAAAAGATCCCTTTAAAAATCCCTCGGGTCACCACCGCTGCTGGGCAAGTGTCAACAATAAAGATGATGAGCTCTGGAAGATCAGCAAGGTGCTTTTGGCGTCGGAGTGCGTGGTGTTTTTCGGTTCGGTCCGCTGGGGGCAGATGAACAGCACATACCAAAAACTGATCGAACGCCTTACCTGGATAGAGAACAGACACTCGACGCTCGGGGAGGAGAATATCGTCCAAAATATCGATACGGGGATCATTATCGTCTCACAAAACTGGAACAGCAGCCAGGTGCTCGATACCCAAAAGAAAGTGTTGGAGTTTTTTGGATTTAACGTGGCAGAGGATCTATGCTGGAATTGGCAGTACAGCAAAGACGAGACAGACGAAAGCCAAGCCTCCTATATCGATGCGGCAAACCGCATCATACATATCAACGATCACCATTCTCATCTTGATCCGGAACCGTTGGAGCTAAAAAGCAACGGCAAAACATACGAAATCGAAGCAGGAGGAATGGCACGCGTGGCTTCGCTTATAAAAACACTCAAACAGCGATCCAAAAATCCTCTTCTCCTGCATGCCGGAGATGCAATGAGCGGGACATTGTATTTTACGCTATTCAAAGGGCAAGCCGATGTCGAGCTGATGAATGAGATAGGGTTTGATGCTTTTACATTGGGTAACCATGAGTTTGATGAAGGCGATGAAGTGCTTGCCCGTTTTATAGATAAAGCGAATTTCCCGGTAATCACTGCAAACGTAGAGGTTCTGAAAGGTTCGGTACTATATGATAAATGGAAGCCCTATATCGTAAAAGAGATAGATGGGGAGAAAGTAGGTATCATAGGGCTGGAGACTGCACAAAAGACATCTGCATCATCGCGCCCGAGCAGTGCAGTGAGCTTTTATGATGAGATACTAAGAGCACAACGATATGTCGATGAGGTGCGCGCGCAAGGCATAGACAAAATCATTTTGTTGAGCCATTTCGGATATGAAAATGACCAAAGGTTGGCGCAAAAAACAAAAGGTATCGATGTCATTATTGACGGTGATTCACACACTCTGCTTGGCGATTTTTCTGCGATAGGGCTTGCATCTTCAGGTCCATATCCGACAATAGTACGCTCTAGTGAGGGCAAAGAGGTGTGCATAGCACAGGCATGGGAATACTCAAAAGCAGTCGGCGAGCTCCATGTCCTGTTTGATGACAAGGGGAATGTAGCATCATGCAATGGAAAAACGCACTTGATATCAGGAGAAAATATCTATCTCAAAGACACAAAAGGAGAAAAGAAGCAGATAGGGAAGGAGCATCTATATGTCTTGCGAGACGCTCTTAAAAACAGCGGTTCTTTGGCGATAGCCAAAGATGATGAAAAAGTTGCCCAAAAGCGCTCTGTGTATCAAGATCAGATCAAAAGCAAATCGGCTGAAGTGATAGGAACCATAGGTGAGGAGCTGCGACACATTAGGGTGCCTGGCAAAACATATGACGGAGTCGACGGCAAGTCAAGCAGGTGTTGGAAGATGCACTGATCAATTTTTATGACAACTACGGCTCGGACGGATCTTTCCCGTATGCGTATGGGCTTCGATACGATATAGATATGAGCAGACCCAAAAATGACCGCGTTTATCATATGGAGATCAAAGAACGCCGTAGCGGCAAATGGGTGCCTATAGATATGTCAAAACGCTACGTCGTAGTGGTCAACAGCTATATCGCCGAGGGCAGGGACGGTTATACCACATTGCAAGAAGTGCAGCAGCAGCGCGGCAAGGGTGTTGACACTTATCTTGATTATGCCATGAGTTTTGCCAAATATGTTCAAAGTATCAATAAACAAGGCAAAAAGGTGATGAGATTGCCTAAGGAGGAGCATTGTATCAAAAGTTACAAGAAGTGATGTATTTTATGGAAAGTAAAGAAAAGATCAATGAGCTGGAAGATGAATTGGAATACGAATTTAGGCCATGCGGTACGATGATGATGCAGAGGTTGATGACCAAATGGACACCTGAAGAGAGAGAGAAAAGTTTGAGCAAGAGCTCTATGAAGATATTGAAAAAGCATTAGTTCAACGTGATCCGAATGATGATGGGCCTCTTTTTATCTAATCTAGCCAGGTATAAAGAAGTGTAGTACAAAATATCCCACTCGTCCAATATCCGGAGATAGAGAACGAGATGGGATGATGCAGGGGAGACTACTCCCTGATCTGCCCGTTTCCGTAGATCTTGTACTTGTAGGTGGTAAGCCCTTCGATCCCCATGGGGCCTCTGGCATGCAGTTTGTTGGTACTGATACCTACCTCTGCGCCAAACCCGAATGCACCGCCGTCTGTAAATCTTGTAGAGGCATTGACGTAGACCGCAGCGGCATCGATCGCATTCATGAATGCTTCAGCGGTGGTGATGTTTTCGGTGATGATCGCTTCGGAGTGGCCGGAGCTGAATCGTACGATATGCTCGATGGCACCCTCCACACCGTCAAC
>JACXUO010000052.1 GCA_014763885.1 Campylobacterales bacterium | reverse complement strand
GCTCGAACTGGTAATGATTAAGCGTGAAGAGTTGCTGCAGGATGCAGCCTGATACATAAAAGGTGTTTTGAAATTGCGAACTTTTAAGGGCACTATCGTAGGGTGCGTAATCACGCACCAAACTTTGTATGTAGTCCCGAATATAAATTGTGAAGTGAAAAAGGGTCTGTATGCACCCCAAGGGCACTTTTTCTCTTATGCTCAGGGCGCATCCCGCAAGCTGGAGTTTGGGGACGAGAGAAACCCTTCAACAGGCTCAGGATGAATATTATACGTTTTAGCTTGTTGGGGAAATGTGGGAATAAAGTCTTCATCTGCGGGGCGAGAAGAATCTACTTCTGTTTTGGTGCGTGGCTACGCACCCTACGCGAAAGATCTCGGATGGAACAGGTTTTGAAGAGAAGAGTAAACCTTAGTACTCTTCTCCCCCTTCATAGTAAAACTCGTCCAATCCTTCCAAAAAGCTGTCGAGGAGTTCGTCGGAGCAGGGTTTGAAGTTTTTGTGGCTCTCTTTGCGGAAGAGTGCGGAGAGCTGCTGTTTGCTCAGTTCTACGTCTGCCAGGGCAAAGAGCATCTGGAGTTCGTGCTCTTTGAGGTTGAGTGCCACACGGAGCTTTTTGAGGATGAGATTGTTGGTAAGTTCCAGTGCCTCATCTTCGCTTGGCTTTTTATCGGAAGGGCCGCGTTTGAGTGTGACCAACCCATCCAGGAAGACGCCCAGCTCTTCATAGCTGCAAAGCTCAAATGCTTTGTCCTGGCGGCGTTTCAGGAGGTTCTCAAGATGTTCGGAAGTGATCTCATACGCTTCCAGAGCATAGGCTTTGAGTATCTCTTCATTGCTCAGGTGGAGCGCTTTTTTGATCCGGTAGAGGATATCATTGGTTGTCAGTATCATCGGCCTACTTCTTTGCGACTTCTTCTGCCAGGGCAGACATACCCTTGGAGAGCTCATTGATGAGCTTTAGGCAGTTCTTGTCTTTGATATTGTGTTTTAAGGACCAGTATTCGGGGTTGGTGTATGAGATGGTCGTTTGACCTTCATAGCTTGTCGTAAAAAGCATCCTCAGGGGAAGATCCATCCCCATAGAGGCGTTGCACTGCATCAGTACCGTACCTGTCATGGGATTCCCGAAAAGCACTACCGTGTTTTGTTTGAGCGCCATGTTCACACGCTTGGCATTTTCCGAGTGATCGATCGTTGCGAAGTGGGTGAGTCCCCTTTCGTCGAGAATCTTTTTCAGCTTGGCAATGGCAGCAGGTGCATCATTCTGGCTGGGGATCTCTTCGATAAAAGCCCCTTTTTTATTTTCGCATCCTGCCAGACCGAATAGTATCAAAGCTGCCAAAATCAATTTTTTCATATCACTCTCCTCTCTGCAAAAAATTATTTTGCATTATACGTTGAATCTGAAGTGCATCACGTCACCGTCCTGGACGATGTACTCTTTCCCTTCAAGCCTGTTCTTTCCTGCCTCTTTGGCTTTCTGTTCTCCGCCGCATGCGATAAAGTCCTCATAACCGATCACCTCGGCACGGATAAAGCCTTTTTCGAAGTCGTTGTGGATCACTGCTGCTGCTTTCGGTGCAGTGGTGCCTTTGCGTATCGTCCAGGCACGTACCTCTTTGACACCGGCCGTGAAGTAGCTCATGAGTCCCAGTTTGTCAAACCCTTTGCGGATGATCTGGTCAAGCCCGGACTCTTCTACCCCGAGAGATCCAAGCATTTCCGCTTTCTCCTCTTCATCAAACTCTACCATCTCCTCTTCCACTTTGGCACAGAGTTTGATGACCTCTCTGTTACGCTCGGCAGCATAGGCTTTGACCGCTTTGACATATTCGTTATCTTCAGCCAGCCCGTCCTCATCAACGTTGGCTCCATACATGATCTCTTTGCTGGTAAGGAGTCGGAGGTCTCTGTTCATGACTTTGAAGATATCTTCATCTACTTTTTCAAAGCTTGATACAGGGTTGCCTTCCGCGATAAACTCCATGAGCTCTTCAGCGATCTCGAGTTGCGCTACGGCATCTCTATCTTTACCTTTGGCTTTTTTCTTGAGGCTGTCGATACGTTTTTCCAGTGAATCCATGTCCGCAAGCAGAAGTTCCTGCTCGATGATCTCGATATCCCTGATCGGATCGATACTTCCTTCGGTATGGGTGATGTTCTCATCTTCAAAACATCTGACGATCTCAAGGATCACTTCTGTTTCGCGGATATTGGAGAGGAACTTATTTCCAAGGCCTTCACCTTTGCTTGCACCTTTTACCAGTCCTGCGATGTCAACGAAATCCAGTGTAGAGTGCTGGATACGCTCAGGGTTGACGATCTTTGCCAATTCATCAAGTCTCTTGTCCGGTACGGGAACGACTGCCTTGTTTGGTTCGATCGTACAGAAAGGGTAGTTTGCGCTCTCTGCATTCTGTGCTTTTGTCAGTGCGTTAAAAGTGGTGGATTTCCCGACATTCGGTAATCCTACAAGTCCTATGCCTAGTCCCATGATGTTCCTTATATTACTATGATTTCTTGGTTGTGATTTTAGCTAAAAATTGGTGAAGGGGGGGTTAGTTGCCGATGAAGTATGCTTTATTGCCAGTGATAGGCATGAGCCCATCGCGGTTTAGAGAAGATCACCCTGAAGATAGAGCCTCATCGCAATGATCAGTCTGTTCAGTTTTTCGGGGAATACCTCTTTGAACTCATCAATACGGTGTTCGGTACCGTAGATAAAGAACTTTTTCATTCTGGCTACCGCCTCCTCCATCTCATAGGCACCCAGAGAATGGAGTTTTGAGCCAAGCTTTACGCAGTGAAGCTTGATCTTCTCGTACTCTCTATTTTCGATCCACTGCGGCATCTGTCTGCCAAGCGTGCCATAGAGCGCGATAAACTCCCTGAGCATCTGCTTGTAGAGCACTACATCCCCCTCATGCATGGCGATGCCGGCCTCTATATCCAACCCTTTCATCTTGAGCGCCGAAAGTGTCGAAACAGGCCTTTTTATATGGCTCAGATAGGTATTGAAGACCGTATAGAGCCGGCCGCTGTTCAGGGGTTTTGTCATATGCCCATTTGCTCCAAGCGCATACATCCGTTCGATCTCCTTGCCCATGGCAAATGCGGTAAAGGTGATGATGGGCAGGTTGTCAAAACGGTGATCGGCACGGATCCTTTTGGTGCACTCATAGCCGTTCATTACAGGCATATTGATATCCATCATGAGCAGATCAAACTCCCTGTCCGGAGTATAGAGATACTCCAGGGCCTCCTTCCCATTGTTGGCTATCGTTAGGAGGATACCGGATTTTTGGAGTACGCTTTGGAATATCTTTTGGTTGATCTTGTTATCCTCTACGATCAGCAGTCTGGCCCCTTTGAAATTATAGAAGTCATCCACCGTGACATTCGGCGTCTCCTCAAAAGGTTTCCTGGTAGTGTAGGGGAGTGTTCTTTCGGTCAGAAGCAACGCAGGGGGAGAAGTTTCTTTGTTTGCAGAAGGAGCAGCCTCTTTATGCTCTTCCTCTTTCTTCGTGCGGAATGATAGCGCTTCTTTTTCCCTTTTTTTTCTCTCATGGCAGAGAGAGATTGCCGTCAATAGTATCAGGAGAGCAACAACGATAAAGAGAGCAATTAAAGACAATGTATTTGATGCGCTCATCAAATCCCCTTATAATATATCCTGATAAGCTATTTTAAATCAATATGAAGCAATTTCTTCCCGGATCTATTATATACCACAGGGACTTATGCCTCTCTTTAAGAATCTCGCGGTCACCGTATCCATCGTCTCTATGTGTGTCAGGAGCCAGCGGGGGAGTATTTCGATCAGATAGATCTTGAGAGGCTTGGGTTCTCTTGTCTCTTTCCATGCTTCCATCAGGGTCCGGATCTCCCCAACTACCCTGTCATGCTCCGCTTTATGCATCGCATAGGGAGGGAAACCGCTTTCTCTCATCTTCACCTCTTCCCCTTCGAAGTGTGAAAGGGTATGCGTGTACCAGGCTTCGAAAAGGGCATCCATTTTGAGAGCATTTTCTTCAGTCGGTTCACTTTCATAGGCAAGAAGCATTTCAAAGAGCGCGTTGATGCGATGCACCTCCTCCTGGTGTACCTCATTCATAAATGCCATATCTACCAGGGGAAGTGCATCGGTCTCCAGCAGCATGTGTTATGCTTTCGCCAGTTTTTCAAGAAGCTTGACCATCATGCGTACACCCGCGCCGCTTGCTCCATGCGGGTTCTCTCCCCACGCATGTTCGACAAAGGCAGGGCCTGCGATATCGATGTGCGCCCACTTCTCTTTGTGTTCCTCATCGATGAATTCAGAGAGGAACTGTCCGGCAGTGATCGCACCGCCGTATCTTGTGTTCGAGATGTTGCAGAGATCGGCAATCTCTGATTTGAGCGTTTTTTTCAGGTAGCGGTTGAAGTCAAGCTTGGTAGCAAATTCACCTGCATTTTGAGCAGCTTCAACGACCATATCTTTTGGAAGATCGCTATTTCCCATCACCCCTGAAGTGTAGTTGCCGACACCTACGACGCAGGCACCGGTCAGTGTGGCAAAGTCAAAGATATAGTCCGCTTTTACCTCCTGCTGCGCATAGCAAAGCGTGTCAGCCAGTACCAGTCTTCCCTCGGCATCGGTATTGCGTACCTCGATCGTCTTGCCGTTCTTTGCAGTCAGCACATCATCGGGTTTATAGGCATCCCCACCGATCATGTTCTCTACCGCACCGACAAAACCGTGTACTTCGACATCGAGGTTGAGTTCGGATACCGCTTTCATGATACCGAGTACGGCCGATCCGCCGCTCTTGTCTGACTTCATCGTCACCATATAGTCTGCAGGTTTGAGGCTGAGCCCGCCCGAGTCATAGGTCAGTCCTTTCCCTACAAGGGTAATGACCGCCCTGGGATTTTTGGGTTTGTGTGAGAGGTGGATGACGCGCGGTCTGTGGCGGCTTGCTCTGGCTACGGCAAGCAGTGTCTCCATCTTCTCTTTTTTCAGCTCTTTTGTTTTGAGGATAGTGATATCCATCTCATTGTCTTTTGCCAGCGCGATCGCGATATCCGCCATCACCGCAGGGTAGCAGTCATCCGGAGTGGTGTTGACGATATCTCTGGTAAAGTTGGTGGCATGGGCAAGGATCTCCGCTTCGTGTACCGCTTTGATCGCACGCTCGGCATCAAGCTGGTGCTCATTGTAGCTCTCCAGTGAGATCTCTACATTTTTGATCGCTGATTTCTGTTTGTCGTTTTTGTATCGGTTGAAACTGTAGCTTCCCAGTACGATCCCCTCTACCATTGCCTGCAGAGATGCGGTTGAAGCCTCCTCCAGATAGGTAGCGACTTTGAGGGATTTGTAGCTTTTGTTGCCGATGAGTGAACGCAGTGCCGTAGCGACAGCCGGTCTGATGGATTCGGGTGCAAGCGTCTCTGCGCCTACATAGAGCCTGTCTTTCTCCACAAGAAGGCACAGCTCATCCTGGCCGCCTTTGAAGCCCGCTTTTTCAAGCAGCTTCGCATCCACTACGAAGTCATGTTCCAGGTTCTTCCCTGCGACGATAATGAGTTCCAGATCCGTGTCGATCTCTTTGATTCTGTCTGTTGTGATATTGAAATGCATCTGTTATCCTATATTCTGTCTTTTAAAATTTCCTGGACCTGTATCATATCCTTGTCCCCGCGTCCCGAGAGGTTGATAAGGATGACTTTCCCTTTGATCTCTTCGGGGTCAAACTTTTTGAGATAGGCGATCGCATGGGAACTTTCAAGTGCAGGGATGATCCCCTCTGCACGTGAGAGCCATACAAACGCATCGATCGCTTCATCATCCGTGATGTGGTCATACTTGACAATACCGGCATCCTTGAGATAGGCATGTTCCGGTCCGATACCGGGGTAATCCAAACCTGCCGAGATGGAGTGGGCTTCCTGAATCTGCCCGTCCTCATTCTGGAGGAGGTAAGTGAGCTGTCCGTGAAGGACCCCCGGGGCTCCTTTCTCAAGCGAACATCCGTGTTTGCACTCCAGTCCTTCACCACCCGCTTCGATACCGATACACTCTACGTTCTCATCTTCAAGGAAGTGGTTGAAGATACCCAGGGCATTGGAACCTCCGCCGATACATGCGATCACTTTATCCGGAAGTACACCTTCCGCAGCCTGGATCTGGGATCTTGCCTCCCATCCGATGATAGACTGGATATCGCGCACCATCATAGGGTAGGGATGAGGCCCTGCGACTGTCCCGATCAGGTAGTAGGTGTCGCGCGCATTGGTCACCCAATGGCGGATCGCATCATTCATCGCATCCTTGAGCGTACGGCTTCCAGACTCTACGGCATGGACCTTGGCGCCGAGAAGCTTCATCCTGAAGACGTTCAGCTCCTGGCGTGCCACATCTTTGGCTCCCATGAAAACTTCGCACTCCAGGCCGAAAAGCGCTGCTACGGTTGCCGTCGCAACACCGTGCTGTCCCGCACCGGTTTCTGCAATGATCTTTTTCTTTCCGAGCCTTTTGGCAAGTACGGCCTGGGCGATACAGTGGTTGATCTTGTGCGCACCGGTATGGTTGAGATCTTCACGTTTGAGATAAACCTTTGCACCAAGCTCTTCAGAAATGTTGGATGCAAAGTAGAGTGAAGAGGGACGCCCTACATAGTTCTTGTAGTAATAATCCACCTCTTCCCAGAATGACTTGTCAAATCGTACGGCTTCATAGTCAAGTCTCAGCTGTTCAAGTGCCGGCATCAGTGTTTCGGGTACAAATCTCCCCCCGAACTTGCCGAAGTGACCAAGCGCGTCAGGGTCGTGCGGGCTTGGTTTTGGAATATAGATATCTGAATAGTTTTTCATGCGTGTTACTCTTATGGTTTAGTAGGGTGATTATATCCTATGAGAGTTTAGGGAGGGGTAAACAATCTTTCGCTTACCCCGCTGTTTGTGCAAAATCAGTCTATTTGCAGTACGGAGTATACTTTGCTGCTGAATCCTTCGCGTCCGTTGAGGAAAGCAAGTTCCATAATGAAGCAGGCCTCCACGCAGTGGGCACCGACTTTGTTGATCAGGTTGGCTGCCGCCTTTGCCGTACCGCCGGTTGCTATCAGGTCGTCGATCAGGAGCACCTTTGCCCCTTTTTCTTCACCGAAGGCATCGATATGTATCTCGACTTCATCAAAACCATATTCAAGAGAGTACTTTTCGGAGACCGTAGTATAGGGGAGCTTCCCCTGTTTGCGCACGGGTACGAAACCGATCCCCAATCTGTCAGCAAGGATCGAACCGAAGATAAACCCTCTGGCATCGATACCTGCGATATAGTCCAGATCATAGCCGAGATAACGGTTGGTAAGATGGTCCATGAGGACATTCAGTGCTTTGGGATCCCCCAGCAGAGTGGTGATATCTTTGAAAAGGATACCCGGTTTTGGGAAGTCCGGAATATCTCTGATACTGTTTAGTATGATTTCTTTCTCTTCACTTGATAGTGACATGGCAGTTCCTCTGGATTATAGTAGCGGATATTCTATCATAGGTTATGTAAATGTTATGAAGTGAAGCACTTTACTATAGGTCTGTATGCATTTCTTTGCAATTTGCCTACAGATCTATCAATTCTAAACTTTTTGTAATACTTTCATCCAAAAATTTACACAAGTCATCTTTATTATTAATTGCTTTTAGATAATCATCTCTATGTTCATTTTCAATAAGTGGTGGGACAATATTATTTTGAATAGCTTGATATGCCATTATTAATCTACCAACTCTTCCGTTGCCATCGGCAAATGGATGGATTCTCTCAAATAATATATGAAATTCTGAGATATCAAGCAAATCCAATTTATTGCTATGAAATCTATACAACAAATTTTCAATATCGTTTGAACTCATATGTGGTAAAGATAGTTTTATATCTACACCTTTGATATATCGCTCATCTAGTCTATATGCTCCGATTGGTTTAGATACATATTGAGGTGCTACTTTTAATGCATCTTCAAACATAATGGCGTGAATATCTTTGATAAAACTGCTATCAATAACATTTTCTTTATTTGAAGCTTCACGAACTATGACATCATAAGCTTTTGCAAAACCTAAGATTACAAGCTGTTCACCTAATGGCTTATGTCCTGCTGTAGTCCCGTGTTCTAGTAATTCTTTTGTCTCACCGTATGATAATGTTGTACCTTCCATCGCATTTGAATGATGAGTGATTGAGATACGAAGTTGTCTAAAAAGTTCTTCTCTTTGTTTTAATGATAGTTCATTTAGTTTTCGCATGTTTAATCCTCAATAATTTGAGATTTTAGCCTATTTTTGATAATACTAATATTTTTTTTTCGCTCCCACGATTTCGTGGGAGTGTATAGGAGAACCTGCATACAAAAAGTGAGTCTCAGTATTGGTCATGGTTAACCCCCCTTTGATGCCCAACATATTTTTCACGGAATACGGCTTTATGAGCATCCGTTTGGATGCAGCAATACCGTGTTAAATCATTATTTGATGAGCATCCTTTTGTTCCCACTGGGCTCCATGGGCAGAACAGGAATTTTTTTCTTTATCGGCAGATGAGAAATCCCTCCGCAATCGCCTGTTAATTCAACAGTCAATATAAACTCATTATTTGCCTCATTTGCCTCTTTCACCTGATTCAAATCGTCAAGTTTGAGTTTGATCATATTCCGCCCCGGTTTTATCGTGAATGTGTCTTTTTCGTTACGCTTCATATTCGGCGTTAATGAAGAGAGAGTGCGCGTAACAGGAGCAATACCTGAAACATTCCAGCTTATACGAAATGCATTGGCCGTGTCGGTTCCGCTGTTATAGATCATATAATCTACAGGCACTTTACAGTAGCCATCTGCTTTCTTCAGCCTGTCCGTTGAAGAGTTCAGTTTGATTGATCTGCCCCATTGTGCTTTCTTACCTGCGATTTTTGGTGCTCCGGCTACTGTAATATCAGGCAGTTGTCGAGCTCTGGGTGTTGTCACCGGTGCGGTAGGTATCGTTGCGAGCGGTTTGCGTTGTATCTGATCTCTCTTAAGACCTTGTATAGTTATCTTGTTTTTGTCAAGTTTTACATCTGTACTCATATCCGATGAGCCGAATTGAATCTCAACCCTGTTGTTACTGAAATTGACGTCTTGCGATTGTCTGTTGGGATCAAGCTCAAACCAGGCCTTATGGACTCCGCTGGTGATGAGTTTATCGAAGGAGACGTAGGTACGTAATGGCGTTGCGTATGAAGATGCATCAATATTAGTGAAAGTTTGTTCCCCCAACTTTGTATTATCTATACCATATGCAACAGCGACTGTACTTTGTTTTGGCCCTTCCAATGTAAATACCGTAGAGAATCTGGCACTTTGACCAATGACAGGCGGATCCGGATAGGTCGAAATACCTTTTATGAACATCAGGTCCAGTGAACCCTCGCTGCTGACTTCAAATGTTTTCTCGGCCCAATTATTATTATAATTAGTATCCCCTGTAGTATGCAGCGGATCAAACTGTGCCCATACTTTATGGGTCCCTGGGACAGCGATCCAGTTAAAGAAAAGATAGTTCGAATCCCCTTCTTTGTAAGATTTCTCTCCTAATTTTGTGCTATCGATGCCATATGAAACTACCAGCCCATCCAACGTTCCTCTTTTGTATCCAAAGTTCACAAGAAAACTTGTGATGGCACCATTTGTGATATTTCCCGGTTTAATGACTATTGAGTCATTGCTTGTCCAAATGTCAAATTTTCCATCGTCAACATTGAATACCGTTTCGATCCTGTTGTTGCTGTAATCAATATCTCCACTGGTGTGCTCCGAATCGAGTTCGAACCATGCTTTGTGACTTCCGGATGTGGTAGCGGTCCATGTGAAGTTGATTGGATAAAGATGATTTGATTCAACATAACCATAGATTGTATCTACTAAGCAGCTATCATCAACGCCTCCTCTTATCTTTACATTTTGGGCTGGAATTAATGTCGTAAGAAATTTTGTCTCAAACTGTATGGAGTCACCAATCATTGGATCGATTGGCTTGATTGAAATGGGTAAATTAGTGAACCTGAGATCAGGTTTGGTACCTACAAATATCTCCCTTTTTATATTGTTATTGTTGTAGTTTATATCACCAGAAATATGCTCAGGATCTATGATGAAGTGTATCCAATGATGTCCTGGTTCAATATTGGCTTCCCAGGTAACCTCTACATTGTATTTGCCGCCAACCTTGTATAATGATGGAGCGGTTGCATATATAAGTTTGGTATCAATAAGCACCAATACCTTTACATTAGGTACGTCGTTAATATCTACAGTAAAGTCTCCACTGTTGAATGTTATCTTTTCACCCGGAATGATATGGTCTTTTTCCGGAACCATTGAGATATGAGCCGTAGAGAGCCAGCGAAGATCAGTCTCTGCCATGCATCGGTCTGGAAATAAAATTAAAAGAAAGTGTAACGATAACAAACCCAAGAAAAAACGGGCCAATATAGTTTTCATCTTTTTCATATACTACTCCTTGATATCTTTAACGTTAGAAAGTATATACGGAACATGTCACATTCTCCGGTTTTTTACCTTAAGTAGCAATTAAATGTTGCAATCTATTGATGCGAAATTAGATTTATCAACCCTCTCTTGTTCCCGATCTCCTGATCGGGAATGCAGATACGGAGCGAGGGGGGAACTACTCCTTTTCTTTAATCATGTTCAATAATTTCACAATTCTTTTTTCGTCAATATCTTTTGGAGTTTTTATCTCAATATGAACCATAGTGTTTGCACTTCCATCAAAAAGTTTTATTTCTGATAGTGTAAAATAAAGTTCGCAATTTTCATTTACGATACCCTTTCAGAAGAAAGAAACGGAGAGTAAAATGAGAATTGATGAACGAGAGCTGTTTA
>JACXUO010000051.1 GCA_014763885.1 Campylobacterales bacterium | reverse complement strand
AAATGCCGGGACAAACCAGTCTTCCGGAACAGAGCATGATATCATGGCACACAATATGAAGAAGCTTGCGGAGAAAGGATATGACTATGATCCTAAAGCAATGGCTGAATATATAGAGAAGAGCTTTTACAAAAGAGAAGTAGAAGCAGCACCGGCTCCCGAATCTGAAGAAGCATCTGCGGAAGATGCGACAGAAACAGAGGGAGAAGAGGGTGTAGAAGAGACACCTGCAGAAGAGAGCGAATCTGCGGTTGAGGAAGTATCCGAGGCAAACACGACTGAAGTGACAGCAGCGGAATAAAAAGTAGAAGTGCGAAGTGCACTTCTCTTTTCCTTCATTTTACTTTTTTGAAAACTGTACCAGGCGGCATCTTATACGGCGTACGCATATCAATTTTTTCACAACACTTTTAAAATTCCTCCCAAAAATACTATTTTAAAACAACATGAGAGTAGATTTAGATTAATTTAAATTGCATTTTCATATGATATACTTATATTTTTTATAAATATATTTTATAATGGAGTGCTGCGATGAATAAAAAACCGGGATATGTATTTGTATGGCCTATCAGTACCAGACTGATACACTGGATGATGGCTTTCTCCTTTACGGCGGCATTTTTCACTTCATTCCATGAACACCTTCTTCATGAACATGTCGCACTGGGATTTATTTTTATGATCATCATTCTCTACAGGATTATCTGGGGGGTCATTGGTCCAAGATATGCCACCTTCAATACCTTCAAGCTCAAACCTTCCGAACTGAAACACTACTTTGTCGAGAAGATAGAAAACAGATGGCGCAAGATACCTGCAGGGCACAACCCGGCATCAAGCTGGTATACCGTGTGGGCGATTATCGTCGGTACGGTCATTGCCGTGAGCGGTTTGCTGCTCTATGGTATACAGGAGGCAAAAGGGATTTTCCGTTTTCTCAATGATGACTATACCCACTGTATCTCTCTTTTGGAATGGATACATCACTATGGTTCCTACCTCTTTTTTGCATGGGTGGTGATACACATTACGGGGGTACTGATTGAACAGTTCTGGCACAGGACAGGGATGGTATTTGCCATGATCACAGGGTACAAGAGGACCGAGGGGGAAGATACGGAGGTAAGGCCTGTGTTGAGCTTTTTTGCCTATATGATGATCTTCCTGGCTGTCGGGACCTACTTTTTGATCGTCAGCAGCAACTATAACTTTCTGACACTGCAAAAGTATACCAATATCGACTATAAGCAGGTCGATCCGCTCTATCATGAAAAATGCGCAGATTGCCATATCCTCTACCCTCCCTATCTTCTGCCCGAAAAGTCCTGGGTACGTGTGATGGGGGGATTGCGTAACCATTTTGGGGAAGAGATCACAGAGTCCAATATCACGCGGGCACAACAGGCTTCGATTTTGGTATTTCTGAGAGCAAATGCCGCAGAGAATAGCCGGCGAGAGGCTGCTGTAAAAGTGATGGATTCCCTGGGTGAATTGCGTCCCAAGGCGATCACGAAGACACCCTACTGGAGAGAGACCCACAAAGCGATCCCCCGGTCTGCATATCAAAACGAGAAGATCAAGGACAAATCCAACTGCGTCGCCTGCCATAAAGATTTCGAGAGAGGAAACCTGGATGATATGAACATCATCTTTCGTGATTAAATGTTCAGGTTTCCATGAAAAATATCTATAAGATCAATTGTACTTAACAAAAATATTAGATATTTTTATCAAAAACCCCCTATAAAAGAATTATATAAGAAATACTTCTTTAAAATATAATAAGTACTTATAAAAAGAGTAAATTACTCCTTTTTATAAAGTTTATTATTAAAGAAAGGAGAAGTGTTCATGCAAGTAGAACTTTCGAGACGAAAATTTCTACAGGGAACAGTGGCACTGAGTGTTGCTGGAGGATCTGCGATGAGTGCAACGAATCTGTTTGCAAGTACGGAGAGCCCTGAAAAAAAATTGAGCATTACGACAAAAACAGGTGCGGCCAAAGAGGTCAAAGAGATCCCTACACTCTGTGAAATGTGTGTCAACAAGTGTGCCGCCATCGCCAGAGTGGAAGACGGGATCGTGACAAAACTCGATCCAAACCCGATGTTCCCCAAATCAAAAAATATGCTATGCCCAAGGGGGAATGCAGGGATCCAGGCCCTCTATGACCCGGACAGACTGAAATATCCTATGATCAGGACAGGCGAGAAGGGAGAAGGCAAATTCAAAAGAGTCACCTGGGATGAAGCCTTCAGGTATATCACGGAAAAAACGGTCAAGATATTGGATGAGGAGGAGGATAACCGCTCTACTTTTCTCTTCTGTGCCGGCGAGGGAATGGCGGAGCATACGTTCCAAACTTTTTATCAGGCATTCGGATCCTCGAACTGGCTGAACCACTCTTCGATCTGTCTGCAGACCGTAGCCTCTGCATACGGTGTCACGCTGGGTGCCTATCCCCAGTCCGACCTTGAAAATGCGGAGTATATCATCATGGCCGGGGCGAACAGGGCGGAAGCGATCGTGACTCCCGATACGATGGATATCTTCAAGAGAACGAAAGGAAGAGGGGCCAAGATGGTCTGTATCGATCCGAGATTTACCAATACCGCGGCAAAAGCGGATCAGTGGCTTGCGATCAACCCGGGAACGGATCTTGCCTTTGTACTGGCGCTTACCTATGTGGTCCTTGACGAGGAGCTCTACGACAAAGCGTATGTCGAGAAATATTTCAATGATTTTGAGGCATACAGGTCACATATCCTCACCAATGGCTATACGCCGGAGTGGGCAGAGCCTATCACCAATATCAAGGCAAAAGAGATCTATCAGATTGCCAGAGAGTTCATGGCACACGCGCCCAAGGCGATCTACTATCCGGGAAGAAGAAGTACCTTTGCGAAGAGTGATTTTCAGCTTCGCCGTGCGATGGCGATCTTCCAGGCACTGAGCGGCGGTATCGATACAAAAGGCGGGCTGGTCTTCGGCGGTAAGATCGAGATAGAGGGCCATGAATCACTGATGCCTCTCTATGACAAAGCCAAAGAGAGAGGGGTCGTGAAAACAGAAGCAGGGTATGCTGACTGTGCCGTGGTAAGCGGCGGAGGCTCATGGCTTGCCTGGAGAAACAACTTCCTGGAAGGCAAGATGCCCTACAGCGTGCGCGGGATGTTCTGCTACAAGCACAACCCGATGCAAAACATGCCAAATACGAAGAAGACAGCAGAGATGCTCAAGAAGATGGAACTGGTCGTCTGTATCGATACGATGCCGAGCGATACCGTCATGTATGCGGATGTGGTACTTCCCGAGTGTACCTACCTTGAGCGGACCGACCCGGTCAAGACCTTCGGAGGCACGGAACCGGCACTGGCGCAACGCAACAAGGTTGTTGAGCCTATGTTCGAGTCCAAACCTGTCAATGAGATCCTGAGAGGACTTACGAAGCATCTCTCCAGACCGCTGTTCGAGGTCACGAAAAAGTATGACAGTGAAGTGCAGGATGCGCTGACAGAGGAGGATGAAGAGGCGTACTATGAGGAAGAGTTTGATATGACCAGGATGTACAGCCATGACCAGGAGGTGCTCAACGCACATGCGGTCCATGCGCACGAAGGTGCAGCCGAAGCCCTGAAGAAGTACGGGATCTACTATCCGAAGATGGATCAGTACTACAAACAGCTCTCTGCCAATGAACATCAGTATTACCCCGAAAAGGAGAAATTCTACAGTGTGGGAGAGGGGAGACCGCAGACACCGTCAGGAAAGGTAGAGTGCAACCTTGCAAATATGTCCAGCAAAGGGATCGACGGTATGCCTACCTGGAGGGAGGAGTACCGCTTCTCCGTACCGGAAGGGAAGTTCAGACTGATGACAGGGCGCCATGCACAATATACGCAGAGCGGAACCTCCAACAATATTGTACTGCATGACCTGATGCCGGAAAACTACATCTGGATCAACAAACGCGTGGCAAAAGAGCGGGGGATTGCGTTTGGTGACAAAGTGGAAGTAGCAAGCAGTACAGGAAGCACGGTCATCAGGGCATATCCTACCGAAAAGATCGCACCCAACCAGGTCTTCTTCATCCATGGATTCGGTGCAGAGAGCAGTGCATTGACATGGGCCTACAAAAACGGTGGAAGTGACAATGCGGTGATAGAAGATGTGCTGGAGCCAGTTTACGGCGCTGCAGCCATGCATGAAACAAATGTAGAGATAAGAAAGGTATAGTCATGGCAAGATATGGAATGGCTTTAGATTATAAAAACTGTATCAACTGTAAAGCGTGCGAAGTGGCCTGCAAAGAGGAGAACGGGATTCTCATGGGTGCAGACAAGCACAGAATATGGGTAGGGGTCAAGGAGATCAAAGGGGAGTATCCGCTTTTGGATATCGTCTCGAGCAGCTTTGAGCCCAGCCAGTGCCAGCATTGCGATAGTGCGCCCTGTCAGGAGGTCTGCCCGACGAATGCGACCTATTATGACGATAACGGTGTGGTGCGCGTAGATCCGGACAAATGTATCCTCTGCAGCTACTGTATGAATGCCTGTCCTTACGATGCACGTTATGTGGATGACAGAACCATGACGGTAGACAAGTGTAACTTCTGTTCCGATACGAGACTGGCAAGGGGTGAGACGACGACAGCCTGTCAGGCGACCTGTCCGACAAAAGTGAGAACATTCGGTGATCTGGATGATCCGGAGAGCGAGATCAGTGTATTGCTGAGAACCAGAGAACACTTCTCTCTCAAATCCCATCTTGGTACTAAACCCAAGCTATTTTATCTGACATAAGGAGTAGATCATGGCAGAAGCAGTAAAAAAGCAGGGGATCAAAGAGTTTATCACCTCTATCCCCTATAACAAAATAGGGCTAAAGGATTTAGTCAGCTTTGAAAAAACACCGAGAAATATCATCATCGCGATTATCACATTCGCGTTCTTGGTCTCGTTTGCAGTGGGTGTGACCCTCTATCTGATGCATGGGCACCATGCCTATAATGTCACGAGGGAACACCCATGGGGACTTTTGATCGCGGTATATATCTTTTTTGTCGTCAGCTCGACAGGATTGTGTATCGTCGGTTCTTTGGGTGATGTCTTCGGGTTCAAAGAGTATGAGATGATCTCCAAAAGAGCGATATTCGGCTCTATTGTTACGATCATGGCGGGGTTTGCGGTCATCGCATTTGAGATAGGGCACCCTGTGACGATGTTGATCTACAACGTCCTTACTCCCGGGTTTACCAGTGCGATCTGGTGGATGGGGACGCTCTACGGGCTCTATCTGACCTTCATGATCATCGAGTTTGTCTTTCTTTTGAAGCATGATATGAGGATGGCAAGAATATTTGGATTGACAGGGCTTCTTGTGGGGCTGGCTGCACACTCGAACCTGGGCGGTGTCTTTGGATTTTTGAATGCAAGAACGATCTCCAACGGCGTATTCTATCCGACATACTTCATCCTGACGGCATTCATCACCGGGATATTCATCGCCTTTATCATGATGGGGATCCGTTACAGACTCTCTTTCCCCGAGAATGCAAAGAGGATGCTGACCAACCTGGCAAAGATACAGGGGCTGCTCATCGCGATCCTGATCTTTTTTGTCACATGGAAAATGCTGACGGATATCTACGGCGGAATGCCAAACCGTTCGGAAGTCGCCCTGCATATCCTTGGGTCATGGACATTCTGGGCAGAGGTTGTTTTGGCAATGGTGATACCGCTTCTGATCATCCTGAAAAGCAAAGGCAGTGCGGTTCTCGCGATGTTCTGGGCATCACTTGGGGGAATGGTCGGTGTCTTCTTCATGCGCTACAACCTGGTGCATGACACACAGCTTAAACCGCTTCAGATGATGAAGGTCAGGGAGTACCAGCTGGCGCCGGAGTGGGTGCACTATTTCCCGAGTGCTGCGGAGATCATGATCTCCCTGGGCGGGCTGGGGCTCTGTATCCTGCTCTATTATGTCGGGACAAAACTCTTCAACCTGGATGAGGAGGCGCATTAGGCACCGTTCTGGAGGGTATCCTCCCTCCGTGCTCAGCAGAATCGCTGAAGCAGAGCCTGCTATTTCCTGAAAATAGTAGGCTGTATCTCTTCGTTGCTCACTCCTCCCTCTTCATTGATCTCTAATATCTTTTTCCAAAGCAGAGAAGCCATCTGCTGATAGCGTTTTGATGTTTCACATTCGGGTGCCAGGACTGTAATAGGCAGGCCGCTGTCTCCCCCCTCCCTGATCGCGGGTTCGATCGGTATCTCTCCGAGGATCTCTGTATGGTAGGCATCGGCAAGAGGCTGTGTCGTGCCTTTGCCGAAAATAGCATACTCCTTGCCGCTCTCGGGGCAGATAAAGCCGCTCATATTCTCAACGATACCGGCAATGGGTATATGGAGCTGGGTGAACATATCCATACTGCGTATCGTATCATCAAGCGCGACCTTCTGCGGCGTAGTGACGCATATCCCTGCGGTCACCGGCAGGTTTTGTGCCAGTGCCAACTGTGCATCGCCCGTGCCCGGAGGCATATCAAAAAGGAGGATATCCAGCTTGTCCCAGAGGATATCCTCCAGCATCTGCTCTATGGCCTGGGTGACCATCGCACCTTTCCATATCAGCGAGGCGCCGCGTTCGATCAGCGAACCGATCGACATCACCTGGACACCGTGCGCAAGGATGGGCTTGATATTGCGGCCGAGAAAAACAGGCTGTTCCCCTTCGATCCCCATCATCCTCGGGATATTGGGGCCATAGATATCCGCATCCAGCAGGCCAACCCGTTTGCCCTGCTGCGCCAGGGCGATGGCGAGATTGACGGTGGTTGTGGATTTGCCGACCCCACCCTTGCCGCTGCTCACCATCACAAAGTTCTGAATACCGGGTAAAACGTTCTTTCCTTTGGAGCTGGTCTCTCTGGGGAGTTTGGGTTTTGTTATCTTCAGTTCCAGAGGGTAGTCACCGAGAAGGGAGATCCTTTTGGTGATCTCCTCCCTGAGTTGATCTTCAATCTCTCTGGCTGAAGAGGGGATATCCAGCCATATGTCGATGCTCTCCTGTACGGTTTCGACCTTTTTGACAAAACCGAAATCTACGATACTTTTGGCAAAACCGGGGTAGATCACCTTTGCAAGCGTCTCTTCTATCAACTTTTTCTCTATCATAGCCATGCCTTTTATTTTGTTAAATTATATCTATTATAAGTGTATATATTGTAACAGATCGATGAAAATTTTTACAAATGTAAAATTTTTTCAAAGAGTACACAGAACTTGTGGTATGATAGCACATCTTAAGTAAGGACGTACATCTATGAAAAAAGAGTTGATTATTTTTATCGGCCTGTTTCTCTTTTTGGCCATCGGAATGCACTTCAAAGAGTGGACAAGCCATCCGGTAGAACATCTTCTGGCGCTTCCGCACTCAGGTGCATACGGGTTAGGCGCGTTCCATCCCTTGATATTTACAGCGATTCTCTATCTTGTTATCGCGCTCTTCAGGGGGATCATCAGGGTGTTTAGAAGGGGAAATAGATAGTGCAGTGCGGATGAAGCCTAAGCTTCATCCTTGAAGAGAATGTTCTGTCTTTTAGATAGGCAGCACCCTGATATTCTCATCGACTTTCTCTTTGAGAATGTTTTCTATCGCGAAGAGTGTACCTGTGCTTGAGCTTGCACATCCGCTGCAGGCACCCAGGTATCTGATATAGATGTCAAAGTGTGCACCGTTTTCCTTGATATCAAGAATCTCGATGTCCCCGCCGTCCATGACAAGCATCTGACGAATATTCTCATCGATCACTTTCTCTACCGCTTTGAGACGCTGTACCACTGTCATCTCGGCAAAACTTACATTTGCTCCGGGAGCGGCTGTTTTTGCAAGTTTCTCTTTTTCATACTCGGCAAGCAGGTCTACAAGATAGATATCTTTCGCTTCATGCCCGCCAGGCTTGATACATGATTTACAGAATGCACCTGCTTTCGTATAGTCTGTGATCTGTTCAATCGTTGTAAGATCATTGAGTCTGATCACCTCTTTGAGTGTCGAGAGACTCACACGTGCACACTCACATACGATGATCTCCTCTTCGAAACTCTCGATATCCACACCTTTGTACTGTGCTGCAGCTTTCTTGATCACATCGTATGCCATGACAGAACAGTGCATCTTCTGAGGCGGAACAGCGGGAACATCAGGCGTATCACGCATTGCTTTCTCCACATCGATGTTTGTAATCTTGACTGCTTCATCAACGGTTTTCCCTTTACAGAGCTCTACCATTGTATCTGAACTTGCGATCGCTGTACCGCAGCCGAAACTCTTGAACTTTGCCTCTTTGATGACATCCGTTTTTGGGTCAACTGCCCAGTAGAGACGTACCGCGTCCCCACAGCTCTCCGCACCAAAGTCAGCCACGATGAGCTCTGCGCCCATCTCTGCAGCCTGTTCTTTAGTGATCTCACCCATATTTTGCGGGTTGTTCATCAAGTCGGTTACTTTTTGGCTGTACTCATCCCAGATGGTACCGCCGATCAAACTATCCATACCCATGATCTATCCTTTATTAATTCTTTATAATCTATCTATTTTCTTAGTGATGTGCATCAAGGCCGCTGTTGTGGCCTTCGGGTGCATAGGCGTATGAGCTTGAGATACCTCTCAGTCTCTCCACCGCTTTTTTTACTACTTCCAGCGTATAATCAAGCTCTTCCTGAGTGGTATATCTGCTGAGTGAAAATCTTACGGCTGTATGTGCCAGGTCTGCATCAGCGCCAATCGCTTCCATGACCGGGTTTGACTCCAAGTCTTCACTCGCACAGGCACTCCCGGTACTTGCGCCGATCCCCGCACGGTTAAGGTCCCAGAGCATGGACTCACCCTCGATCCCTCTGAACGATATCAGGATCGTGTTTGGTGTTCTTTTCTCTCTTGGTGTCACAACAAATGTATCAGGGATCTTGAGGAGTTCATCCTCAAATGCATCTCTCATCTCTCTGACCTCTGTCATCTCGAAGTCGAGCGCATCGATCGCCTGCTCCATCGCTTTACCCATACCTACGATACCGGCTACATTGAGTGTACCGGAACGGTATCCACCCATCTGTGAACCCCCGTGAAGAAGCGGGGAGAGCTCTCTCCCTTTTTTCATATAGAGCCCGCCGACACCTTTTGGCCCGTGGAACTTATGTGCCGAGAACGTCAGGTAGTCTACATTGAGACTCTGTACATCCACAGGAGTCTTCCCGATCGCCTGGACAGCATCTGTATGGAAAAGCACGTTGTGTTCTGCACAGATCGCACCGATCTCTTCAACAGGGAAGATCGCACCGGTTTCGTTGTTCGCCCACATGACAGAGACCAACGCAGTCTTGCTTGTGATACTCTCTCTTACCGTCTGGGGATCGATGAGCCCTTCATGGTTGATCGGAAGGTAAGTGACCTTGCATCCCATACTCTCAATGAATTTTGCGGTTGCAATGACAGACGGGTGTTCTACTTCCGAGACAATGATATGGTTTTTTCTTCCTGTAAGGATATACTCAAAATAGATGCTTTTGAGTACCCAGTTATTGCTCTCTGTCGCACAGGAGGTGATGACGACACTGTCCTCTTTGGGGGCGTGAATCCCTGCATAGATCTTCTCCATGGCATCTTTGAGGCCAGGGTGCGTCTCGCTCCCAAATGAGTGAAGCGAGTTTGGATTTCCGTACTTCTGCACGAAGTAGGGTTCCATCTCTGCAAATACATGCGGATCAACGAGGGTTGTTGCATTGTTGTCTAGGTAGACTCTCATAGTATTCTCCTCTATCTTCAGGCGTACCTTCTTAGTAGGGAATTCACCTGAAAACGATATTCAATTTTAATTCGGACTAAAATTGTCCTAATTGATTTCCTGAATAATACGCACTTTTTCTTAAAGTAACATAAAATTAAGAGACAAAGAGACAATTATACTCCCTGAACGGTTAGTTTCCCTTAATCCTGCATAAATATCGATATCTCATTCCTGTAAAGTGTAGAAAGGTCATATCTTCAGAGAGTGAGCGATACGGCCGGTGAGCACCCGGCGCTGTATTCTCTGCCGGAGTGTTACGCCAGTCGGCTCTTTGTCAGAAATTTGACGGGGTAGGGGTGTTGATCAGGTTGTAAAATTCGTTCCTGGTACGCTCATCGCTCTTGAAGAGTCCACGAAGCGCCGAAGAGACAGTGGTTGAATTGATCTTTTCCACTCCTCTCATCTCCATGCACATATGTCTGGCATGCAGTACGACAGCCACCCCCTTGGGGTTGATCGTCTCGCTGATTGCATCGGCGATCTGTTCAGTCATCTGCTCCTGGATCTGCAGACGTCTGGCAAAGACATTGACGATGCGGGGTATCTTGGAGAGTCCCACGACTTTCCCGTCCGGGATATAGGCGACATGGGCACGTCCGATGATCGGAAGTATGTGGTGTTCGCACATAGAGTAGAACTCGATATCGCGTACGAGTACCATCTCATCGTTGCTTGAGGTAAAGAGCGCCTGGGAGAGTATCTCTTTGGGATCCTGATGATACCCTTCGGTAAGAAAGTCCAGGGCTTTTGCGACACGTGCAGGTGTCTTGATAAGTCCCTCTCTTTTTGGGTCTTCCCCGACCAGTTCAAGTACTTTTGTAATCGCCTGTTCAAATTCTTCTTGTCTGTTCATACTACTCTTTCTTTCATGATTCATCTTGGCGTATTGTATCCAAATTACTATTTAACTAGCTATAGGGCGCAGTGCGATAAAATAACGGAATATTTTACAAAAGGGGTTCTTTCACATCCGATGTGAAGCTTGAAATTGATTTTGACGAGGAGCGTTTGGGGAAGGCTGCGGCAGATCTCTATGCAGATTTTGTAACTCTGCCTATAAAAGTTGCGTATAAGGTAGAACATGGTCCGCTCTTCTATAAAAACGGGCTGGGTATCGGGTTTGCAAAGTTTACTGCCCAGATGAAAGCAAGCGAGATGTTGGCGCAAAAGCACAAAGAGGAGCTTCTCAAAGCGATTCCTGAAGATATCACACTCTCTCTTACAGAGATACTCTGTTTTGACAAGCAGCTGAAAATAGCCATGCACTCCAATGCGATAACGGTTGAAGAGAATGGTGCAAAGGTGGAGATAGCACCACTGACGGGCAGCGGAATGATCGATACAGAGACACTGCTGGGTTCGCTTGACATCACATTGCCAAAGCTGTCGGCCGAGCGGGAGGGGATCAATGCTGTAATGGAAGGCACCACGCTTCATGTGGATATGAAAGATATTTTGGGAGGAAAATACCTCCTGGCTGATGGAGCGTTCAAGATAGCAAAAGTAAGAATGGAACAAAAAGAGTTGTCCAAACCGGTAGAGATGGACTTTGCCATGGAGTTTAAAACCGAACGCGAAGCGGGTGATTATCTGATGGCAGAGATCGCTGTACAATTCAACCAGGTGGGGCTGGAACAGCTGGATTCCACAGCAAACGGGATCGTAGAACAGGTGAACTTTTCAATGAAACTCCAGGGTATCAGCATGGATGCGCTTCAGAAATTTGAAGCGGTCAACCAAAAACAGCTGGAGATGACAGATGCGATGTATGCGATGATGACGGAGACCGACCCCGATAAGGCTGAAGCTGCCCTCAAGCGTGCGGAAGCGGCACAGGAGGAGTTTATGAACGCAACGACAGAAGCATTGAAGGCACTACTGGTCAAAGAGAGGACCAAAGTCAGTGCAACTGCGGAGATTAGCAAAGATAATGCCAAGTCAAGTATGCGTCTATCTGTCGGATATGTGGGAGAAGCGTTGAGCGGGAGTTTGGAAGAGATGGCTGCCTATCTCCAGAAAAAGCCTTTGGAGTATCTTACTCTGGATGCCGATCTGGATTTCCATGAAAAACATTTGACGCTCAACCCTTCACCACAGGCGCAGCAGCAGGCAAAAATGGGATTTGATATGGCGGTAGTGCAGGGGCTGATGACGCTTGAAAACGGTGTCTATTCGACCAAGCTGGAGTATACACCGAAGGTACTCAAGATCAACGGGCAGGACAAAAGCCAGGAGGTACTCCCGATGCTTGAGATGTCGCTGTCGCAAGGACGGTAAACCAGTCCTCCGGGATAGAGACCCCCTAGAGAGTCTCTCTATCCAAAAGTTTCAGTATCTTCTCATCCACTTTGGAGATCGCAAGCGTCCTGATCTCATCTAACGTAAAATAGTTTTCCTGTTCCGGAGTACTCTCATGGTAGAGATAGACCCTGCAGTTGAGTTTGAAGTGTGTATAGGTGTGCGATACTTCACCCAGATACTCCGCAGCACAGGGAGGCACCTCCATATTTTCAAACCCCCAAAGTCCATGCAGAAATTTTCCGCTTCTCCGGTAAAGCGAGAGACGCTCATCATAGCTGCGGATCACGATATGTTCTTCCCGTACGGGCACGGTACGTTTTTTCTTCACCGGGTAGCGCCAGGGCGCTTCTTTCCCCCGGCAGATACTCTCCAGCGGACAGCGTTCGCACTCTGCATTTTTTGGAAGACAGACCGTCGCACCGATATCCATCATTGCCTGGTTGTAGTCAAAGGGGTTCTCCCGGTCCACAAGAGTGTAGGCAAGTTCCCAGAGTTCTTTTTCCGTTGGATTTTCAAGTCTGTAAAGACGGCAGAGAATGCGTTTGACATTGGCCTCCATGACCGGTACAGGCTGACGGAAGGCAAAGGCGGCGATCGCATGGGCGGTGTTCTTGCCGATACCGGGAAGCTTGATCAGCGCATCGATATCGGGAGGGAGCTCCTTGAGAAGTGTTGCGGTCTTATGGAGGTTTTTTGCCCGGGTATAGTAGCCCAGACCCTCCCAGCATTTGAGTACCTCGTCAAGCTCTGCCTCGCCCAGAGCCTTCAGTGTGGGGAAACGTTCGATAAAGGGAAAATAGTAGCGTTCCAGTACGGTTTTTACCTGTGTCTGCTGCAGCATCACCTCGCTGAGGTAGATATAGTAGGGGTCGTCGGTATTTCTCCAGGGAAGCGTATGGCGTCCGTAGGCCTGGTACCAGTGATGGATAGTGCGGTGGAGATTTTTCATGCGCCATTATAGCATGAATATTTTTTATGAATAATTTTTATCCAAAAGGCTTGACAAATGAACATATGTGCGCTAAAATAGAATTCGAAACTATAAAAAACAGGATGGACCTTGAGAAAAAAAAGAGTAGAACGTACCATCGCCCGGGATCACTCGAACGTCTGCTTTAAACCGTGCGGGGTACAGAGAAGATATCTTGAGAGCGTGGCGCTGGATGAGGACGAGATGGAGGCGATCCGTCTCAGCGATTTTGAAGGGCTTTATCAGCAGGAGTGCGCCGACCGTATGGGTGTCTCCAGAACGACCTTTTCGAGGATTATAGAGCGTGCCCACAAAAAAGTGGCCGATGCACTTTTGCATCAAAAAGCACTGACAATCATGACAGAATACAATAAAGGATAAAGAATGAAAATAGCGATACCGGTAAAGATGAACAGAGAGAACCCTGCGGTTGCACCGCTTTTCGGAAAAGCGAAATGGTTTGCCTTTATAGAGCACGGAAACGTAGAGATCAAGGCCAATCCGGCACAGGGAGGACAGGCTGTGATCCGCTGGTTTGCTGATGAAGGGGTTGATACGGTCATTATGCAGGAGATGGGAATCTCTCCCTATCAGATGATACAGGCCCATGGCGGTATGAAGCTCTATCACAGCGGTTTTGAGAGGATCCTTCTGAGTGATCTCATTAAAAAGTTCGCAGACGGTGAACTTGAAATGCTCGATGATGCGAAAATGCAGGAGATCATCAAGCATCATGAGGGGAGACACTCCCATGACGACCATCATCATGAACATGAGCATGGACATCACCATCATCACTGAGATGCGCAGAGTATCCGGCATAATACAATTAAACGACAATGATTTAAAAAAGAAGGAGAGAAGATGAGAGTAGTATTCCCCACAGATGAAAACATGGGTTATTTGAGTCAGAGAGGTGCGCATTTTGGCAAAGCCAAATACTATACGATCATTACGCTGGAGGAGGGGAAGATCGCAGATGTCGAGTCTGTTGAGAACCCGGGCCACAGCGGAGGGGCATGCGGCAACGCGGTAGCGAATATCATGGCGCTCAATCCCGATGCGATGGTGGTCAGCGGTATCGGCGGATCGCCTGCGGAAGGGTTTGCCAAAGCAGGGCTGGATCTCTATTTTGACCAGGAGAGTCCCACTGTGGAAAAATCCGTTGAGCTGCTGCTTGCAGGAAAACTGGAAAAGAGCAGCGGCAACGGGACCTGTTCGGTACATTGATGAACGGAGCTAGATGATGATGAAGTATATCGGGGCGATCCTCGCATTTATATTTCTTGCTTTTTTGGTGAAAGTAGGTTTTGAGAATATGACGAAAACCGGTGCCAAGAGTGCACGGCTGGAGTGCCACAAGAAGGGCACGGTTTTCGAACGTGTCTATGATGAGGCGCTGATGAAAGAGGTGCAGCGTGCATTGCAGAAGGGAGAGTACGAACTCCTCTCCCGTGCCAAAAAAAGCGCAGTATATGGAGAGCAGACTCTTTGGGTACGTGGAGATGGAAGCGGTTGACCAGATGGTCAACAATGCCATAGCTGCCTATAGAGATCCCCGGGCGCAAAGCACTATCTCGGTCACCATCGACTACTTCGTCTATGAGAATGACAAGGGTGATCCGGGCAAAAAAACACCAAAGAGCAAACTCTATGCAGGGTATCTGCACTTCAAGGTGACGGTTGAAGGAGAAAGGGTCTATGTGATCCAGATCGACTTTATGGATCTGCAGGGCAAAGATATCCCGAGCAAGGTAGAGTGTGCCGTCAAATCCATTATGACTGCTTCATAATGACCTTTGAACTGAAGCCTGTCGCTACGATACGCTCTCCTTTCTGCGAACTCGTCAATATGCCTGTTCAGCCGAAAGGAGCCGGGGATGTCTATGCCACAATTGAGTTCGATAGCGCATATGAAGAGGGGCTGAAGGACCTGGAGGGTTTTTCGCATGTTTACCTGATCTACTACTTCCATAAGGTAAAAGCACCCAAGCTTAGTGTGATCCCGTTCAACGACAAGACCCATACGCCCAGAGGGGTTTTTTCTACGAGAACACCGATGCACCCCAATAGTCTGGGGCTTTCCGTGGTGGAGCTTGTCAGCGTGGAAGGAAATATCGTTACGATCAAAGGGGTGGATGTGCTCGACGGCACGCCGCTTCTGGATATCAAACCCTATATCGAGAATTTTGACAAGGTGGAGGGCGAGGTGAGATCGGGATGGATGAAGGCGACAAAAGAAGAAGTAAGGAAGAAAAAATCAGATGATCGGTTTGTGCACTAGTGATGTTTAGACTCGACGACCCCAATAACAATAGAAAAAATGTCCTCCATGCCTTTTTTTTGGCACTGGGGGTAACGATCGCGGAACCTTCGACGATCCTTCCTTTGATGGTACATCACTTCAGCGACAGTGCGCTGATCGTCGGTATCTTCGCCTCGCTGCTTCGCGGAGGAGCAGTTGTGGTGCAGCTCTATGCCGCATTCCATGCACAGGCCTATGTCCGTGTATTGCCCTATCTGAGAAAGGTCTTTTTCTTCCGCTTTTTAAGCTGGCTGATGATCGGTGTGAGCATCTTCTATCTGGGGGATGAAAAGCCCGGGTTGACACTCTTTTTCATAGGCTTGGGGCTCTTTTTCTTCTCTTTCAGCGCGGGATTCGGTGCGATCTACTTCAAGGAGCTTCAGGCAAAACTTTTCAGCCGGAAGTACCGGGGCAAAACGATGGCAAACCGCCAGATCGCCGGGGCGGTCGCATCGATCATCAGCGGGGGAGTGGCGGGATACGTCCTCACCTGGTATGAAGCGCCCTACAACTATGCCGCGCTTTTTGTCATCAGCAGCCTTCTTATGGCGATCGGTTTTGTTGCCTTTGGAACGGTCAGCGAACCTGAAAAAGAGAATGTCTCCGTCAAAGAGAAGCACTTCAGGTCATTTGTGGCCAATGCAGGGAGGATACTCAAAAGCGATAAGCGCCTGCGAGAGCAGATCTTTGTGATTCTGCTGGGGTACAGCTATTTCCTGGCAATGCCTTTTGTGATC
>JACXUO010000004.1 GCA_014763885.1 Campylobacterales bacterium | reverse complement strand
CATAGGGGTAAAGATTTGTATGCTATAATGCTAAAAAGTTTAAGAGAAAACCCTCTTTAAATTTGAATAAAAAATCGGGTAAAGTTTACCAGACCCTTAATTAATTAGGCTATAATAACTTCATAAAATTTCACAAAAAGGAATAAACATGGGTAAATATGTAGAATTGACATCTGAAAACTTTGATGCGACAGTAGCGGAAGGCGTAACAATGGTAGATTTTTGGGCTCCATGGTGTGGACCTTGTAGAATGATCGCTCCTGTCATTGAAGAACTTGCTGAAGATTTCGAAGGTAAGGCAACGATCGCCAAAGTAAATACTGACGAAGAGCAGGAGCTTGCAGTCAAATACGGTATCAGATCAATCCCTGCTATTCTTTTCTTTAAAAACGGTGAAGTGGTAGACCAAATGGTCGGTGCAGCAAGCAAAGATGCATTCGCTGAAAAGATCAACGCTCAGCTGTAATTGATAGTCATATCATGAGTCTGCTTTGATGCAGACTCTCTTAATAAACCTTATCTATATCAACATTTAGATAAAATCTCCTAGAAATTTTAACCAAGTATGTCATAGTATAAAAAGTACCGGCTCATATATTTGTTTAAACATTTTACTTTTCAGAAGGATATTGATGTTGGATTGTGCAATCATCGGTGGCGGGCCTGCGGGATTGACAGCAGGTCTATATGCGACGCGAGGCGGATTGAAAAATGTAGTACTCTTCGAATCGGGAATGCCCGGCGGGCAGATCACACAGAGTTCTGAGATCGAAAACTATCCGGGTTTTTTTGAACATGCAAAGACGGGTATGGATTTTATGGATACCTGGCAGAAGCAGTGCTTTCACTTCGGATTGAAGCACGAGATGAAACGTGTGGAACGTGTAGCCAAAGCAGGAGAACACTTTATTCTAAAGTTGGAAAACGGTACACATGTAGAGGCAAAAACCGTCATTGTCAGTACGGGTTCTACTCCCAAACGAGCAGGTTTTAAAGGTGAAGAGGAGTACTTCGGGCGCGGCGTGAGTACCTGTGCAACCTGTGACGGGTTTTTTTACAAAGATAAGCCCGTGACGGTACTTGGTGGCGGTGATACGGCACTTGAGGAGGCATATTATCTCTCCAATATCTGCTCGGATGTCTATGTGGTACACCGAAGAGATACATTCAGGGCGGCACCATCGACTGTAGAGAGAGTCAAGAGAAAAGAGAACATCCATCTCATCACAGAGACAGTGATGGAAGAGGTGTTCGGTGATGCAATGGGTGTAAGCGGGGTCAGGCTTAAAGACAAAGAAGGCAAGATCACACAGCTTGATACACCGGGCCTTTTTGTCTTCGTCGGACACAATGTCAACAACAGTGTACTTCAGGATGAGAAGGGCGGATTTATCTGTGAAATGAATGATCGGGGACAGGTAGTGGTGGATCTGAGCATGAGGACTTCGGTCGAGGGACTTTATGCGGCAGGGGATATGCGTATCGAGGCACCCAAACAGGTGGTTGTCGCAGCCGGTGACGGGGCGACTGCCGCACTTCAGGTAATTTCATATATTCAAGAACAAGGATAAGGAATAGTTTAGATGGCAAAAGTAGGAATCGTAGGTAGTACGGGCAGGGTAGGAAACTTATTGATCGATGCGCTGCTGGATGATACAGAGCTTCCGTTGGGAGCGGTACATGTGTTCGGTGAACTGAAAAGGGATCTCCCAAGCGGGGTACTGGTGACCAACAGTATGGAGACACTGCTTCAAAACTGTGATGTGGTGATTGACTTCTCTGCACCCGAAGCGACGCAGGAGCTGTGTGAAGCAGCACTGAAAAACCCTACGCCGCTGGTGATCGCAACGACTGGCTTTACCGAGCATCAGCAGAACCTGATGCTGGAGGCATCCAAAGAGATGCCGGTACTTTACGCATCCAACATGTCAGCAGGTATCGCCCTGCTGAAACAGCTGGTGGAACAGGTATCAAGAACGCTGAAAGATTTTGATATCGAGATCGTTGAACAGCACCACAGACACAAAGTGGATTCGCCTTCAGGGACGGCACTGACACTCGGAGAATTTGCTGCAAAAGGCAGAGGGCTTGAGCTCAGTGATGTGCGTATCAGCGGGCGTGATGGCCAGATCGGTGCACGAAGCAAAGATGAGATCGCTGTGATGGCACTGAGAGGCGGGGATATTGTCGGACGACACACAGTAGGGTTTTATAATGACGGAGAGTTCCTGGAGCTTAACCATACTGCAACAAGCCGTGAGACATTCTCCAAAGGTGCGATCAGGGCTGCTAAGTGGCTGATCACTCAAGATAAACCGGGTCTTTACTCGATCAATGACTGTTTAGGGATATAATTATGTGTGCAATTGTCGGTGTATATGGTTCAAAAAATGCTTCCAAGGTAGCTTACTACTCACTCTTTGCGATGCAGCATCGCGGACAGGAGTCTACCGGGATTTCAAGTGCGGATGATGAGAAGATCCATCTTATCAAAGCACGTGGTCTGGTGACTGATGTCTTCGATGATGAGGCATTCAAGGTACTGACGGGTACCTGTGCGATCGGTCACAACCGCTACTCTACGGCGGGAGATGACTCTGTGCTTGATGCACAGCCTGTGTTTGCCCGCTACAAACTGGGAGAGATCTCTGTCGCCCACAACGGTAACCTTGTCAACAAGAACGAGGTGCGTAACGAGCTGATCGACAGAGGGGCGATCTTCCAGACGGGAATGGATACGGAAAATATCGTCCACTTGATCGCAAAAAGCCAGAAGGATTCTCTCGTAGATCGGATCAAAGATATGATCACCAAAATCGAGGGGGCATACTGTCTGGCGATCCAGAGTCGTACGAAGATGTTCGTGATCCGAGACCGTTTCGGTATCCGTCCGCTGAGTCTCGGAAGACTTGCTGACGGAGGATGGATCGTAGCGTCCGAGACCTGTGCATTTGACCTGGTAGGTGCGGAGTTTATCCGTGATGTCGAACCGGGCGAAATGTTGATATTTGAAGAGGGTAAAGAGCCCTATTCGGAAAAGCTCTTTGAGGCAGATTACCATCCGTGTGCCTTTGAGTATATCTATTTTGCGAGACCTGACTCTATCATTGACGGGAAGAACGTCTATCAAAAACGTCTTGAGATGGGAAGAAGACTTGCCAAAGAGGCTCCCGCAGAGGTAGATCTGGTACTCCCGGTACCGGACAGCGGTGTTGCTGCTGCAAGAGGGTATGCCGAGGGGATCGGCGTTCCTTTTGAGATGGGGATCGTGCGTAACCACTATGTAGGGCGTACCTTTATCGAGCCGACGCAGGAGATCAGAAACCTTAAGGTAAAACTCAAGCTCTCTCCGGTCAAACATATCATCGAAGGGAAGCGCATCGCGATCATTGATGATTCGCTCGTGCGTGGTACGACCTCCAGACAGATCGTAAAAATGTTGCTGGAAGCGGGGGCAAAAGAGGTGCATATGCGTATCGCCGCACCGGAGATCAAATATCCGTGCCGATACGGTATCGATACCCCAACACAGGCTGAACTGATCTCCGCAAGCCACTCTGTCGAAGAGATCGCGCAGAAGATCGGTGCAACCTCACTTGGATTCCTTTCTGTTGAAGGGCTTAAGGAGTCTTTAGGGACGGAGAGAAACTATTCACTGGTAAGCTTTGACGGGAACTATTTCGCCGGCGGTAATGCTGAGAGTCCTGGCTGCTGCAGCTCAGAGTCCTAGTTTCACTGCTTTATTTGTTGCATTCCTCCGTTATGCGTGGGGATGCCTCTCCCTGGACAATCATAAAAAATTATTCATATCTACCCATTGGGTGCCTATAGGTTTTTAGTTACGGTGAAACAAGTAAAAGAATGTATCCTGTAGTGGGAAATAAGTGTATCTGAGCAAAAAAGCGAGGAAGATCTTCTGAAAGAGAGAAAAAGTATGATACGGAATGTATCATACCTCTATGCACTTAGTGCTTGCGGCTGCCTGTGTTGAAATAAACAAACATTGATGAAGCAACCACCAAAACAGTACTGTATACAGCTACCATAATTTCCATTGTGTTTTTCCTTTTGTCGATTTAAAGCAAAAATTATACGTTTTTATATATTATATTTACGTTAAAGAAACAAGAAGTATAAAATTTTATTATAATCATTATAATATTTTATATTATTTATTATCATTAGTTATAAATAGCACCTCTGAGGAAGTGGCAAGGATCAGGCGATCTCCATCATACGAATAGCGTAAAGCGTAGAGTTGAAGAAAGGAGTGTCGTGCAGAAGAAAGATAAGGATAGTGTAGCAGTAAAGAGCGTTCAGGATGGATTCCGCAGGCCTGAATCTTGGGCCAGGGGTATACGATACAAGAGATTCTATCTTGTATCTATCAGAAAGAACAAGAGAATCGAATTACTCTACTTCTTTCTGCTCTCTTTCTCTTTGATCCCGCTCATCCCAAAACGCCTGGCAAGCTCCTGCTTCACACGGTCGGGAGAGATCTCTCTGTATCCAAGCCCGACGAGGGTATGATAGAGGAGATCGGCACTTTCATAGATCACCTGCTCATCACTCTCTTCATCGATCGCGACACACACTTCGTCCGCCTCTTCGCGTATCTTACTGAGCATGAGCACTTTGTCGTTGAGGAGTTTTTTGGTCCACGACTTTTGGCTCTCATCTGCATTTTTACGCTCAAGGATCGTATGGTAGAGGGTATCGACGACCCCGTAGATCGCATCGGTGTCCACCTCTTTGTCCAGTATGATCTTATCCTGGACCACGGAAGTGAAGAAACAGCTTTTACGTCCGGTATGGCAGGCTACACCGTTTTGTTTGATCTTCAGGATGACGGTATCTGCATCACAGTCGAGAAGGATATCCCTGATCTCCTGTGTATGTCCTGAGCTTTCACCCTTTTTCCAGATACGCTGTTTGCTCCTGCTGAAATAGTGCGCGAACCCGGACTCAAGCGTCAGGTTATATGCCTCTTCGTCCATATAGGCAAGCATCAGAACTTCATTGGTCTCTGCATCCTGGGCGATTGCAGGGATAAGAGGATTTTTTTGCCAGTCAAGCTGCATGATAGATCTCCATAGCATTTAAAGTGATGACATTATAGCTACTTGGTTTTAAACTGAAAGCCATCTATGAATAGGGAAGGAGAATTTAAGAAATTTTTTAGATTAAAAGTTGATTTTTGGACTATAATTCTATGCTTTATAGCTATCTTATTTTTTGAGCTTTATATGATACAGATCAGTAACCTAATCTATTGTGATGCACGATTGGAACAGTTGGAGATCACCAATAGGTTGCTTCCGAATCCCTATAGAGAAACTCCCTATATGATTATTAAAAATTTTTTTACTCCCGAGCTTTGCAGACAGCTTGTATCTTTGGTGAAAAAAGATGAGGATGCAGAGGCGGCCAAAGTGAAACAGGAGTCCATCAGCGGGATTATCGAGGCCGATGTGGTGACGAAGTACCGCAAGACCAATATCTATACACTGGATGACTTTTACAGCGAGTATTATGAAAAGCAGTTCCTGAAGCATAAACCCGTGATTGAAGCGTATTTCGGTGCGGTGATGACACTCTCTACAGAGATTCAGGTACTGGAGTATAAAGAAGGCTACTTTTACGTAAAGCATGCCGATGACTCCAGCGAATTGGTAGATGAGGATGGCCAGACTGTTGCATTTAAATGTGTGGCGCCCGAACGGAAGCTGACTACAGTGCTTTTTGGAACCAGTCATAGAGACAGCAGTAATGATCCGGATGAGGGGTTTTGTGGCGGAGAACTGCTTTTTAACTATCTCTATGATAGATACGGTGAAATTGTAAAGATCAAACCGCAAGCCGGGGATATGGTAGTATTCCCCAGCAATCCCTATTTTTCACATGAGGTGCTGCCGGTAGAAAAAGGGTACCGCCTGACACTGGTGCAGTGGCATGACGCCATATGGTAGATAAATCGTCATGCGACTGGTATTTTTTCAAAATCAATAGGATTATGTCATAATTAGTCCATAGCTTTTTCAAAGGGGATGGATTTGAACGTACGTCTGTTGATGATATTGCCGCTGTTATTGTTTTTGTCCGCCTGTTCGGGAAAGTCACGTACTTTTAGTGCACCCGACAAGGAGCACTATGTCCATGCGGATGTCATAGGATATGAAAATATCCGTCAGTGGGGTGACAGGACCTCTGACGAGATCTATGATAATGCGAAACGTTTACGCTCAAACAGATCGCTGCATAAGCGTGTAGATATCCTGGCACTTTCAAGCGGGGGAGAAGGCGGTGCCTATGGTGCAGGGGTGTTGGAAGGATGGAGCGCGCGAGGGGATCGTCCCGAGTTTTTCATGGTCACAGGCGTCTCTACGGGTGCACTGATCGCTCCGTTTGCTTTTATGGGATCAGAGTATGATCATGTGCTGAAAGATCTTTTTACAGAAACTTCGAAAGAGAATATCGTTACAGAAACTCCACTCAATGCGCTTTTCGGCGGTTCCTCGGTAGGGGATAATACACCGCTGAGGAGAAGGCTTGAAAAGGTCGTGACCGACGAGCTGGTAGCAGCGATTGCACGAGAAGGGAAAAGAGGCCGGATACTTCAGATCGGAACAACCAATCTGGATGCACAGCGCCCTGTAGTGTGGAATATCACCAATATCGCACAAAGCGGCCGGCCCGATGCCCGCAAGCTTATCCTGGATATCATGCTCGCCTCCTCCTCAATCCCGGGTGCTTTCCCTCCTATGCTGATTGACGTCATGATCGAGGGGAAGAGATATCAGGAGGTGCATGTCGATGGTGCGGTAACAAGACAGATCTTTGTCTATCCCCGCGATCTGAATATCCCCAGGCTTGAAAAAAAACTGGGGATAGATCCAAAGAAGAAATTTTGGCTGATACGCAATACGAAGATCGATCCTGAATATGCTCCTGTCTCTCTCAACGTCACCGATATCTCTGATCGTTCGATAAGCACCCTGATCAAATACCAGGGGGTCTGCAATCTCTACAATATCATCTCGCTTGCAAAGAGAGACGGTTTTGATATCCATATCACAAATATCCCTTCGAGTTTTAACATCTCTTCAAAAGAGACATTTGACCGTGAGTATATGAGGGCACTGTATAAAGTGGGCTATGAAAGAGGGCGCTCCGGGTCAGCCTGGCATAATTCACTGTAATCACCATCGCTGTGTATGGAGTAAGAGGCAGTGAAAAGTGAGGAGATAGAAAAGTGAAAAAATACCCGGTAGATCACCGGGCGGGAGGAGAGCTACTGCCCGGCTACGGTAGGTTCTCTTTTGCTTTTTGCATCTACCCAGATGTTTGGTACGGCACCGCCGGGTGTCAGGAAGATCTGTGCATCTTTGTTGACCTGCAGCGCTTTGTTGAACTCCGCCTGTGTTTTGATCTGCTCAAGTTCGATCAGTTGTGCTGTCAGTGAATCAGAGATCAGCCTGTTCGCTTTTGCCTGCTCTTCAGCCTCGATACGGATCTTGTCCGCCTGTCCCTGGGCTTCGATACGGTTTTTCTCCGCCTCACCTCTTGCGATCTCAGCCTTGCGCTGTGCTTCCTGCTTCGCTCTCTCTTTCTGCTGCTCAGCGATGGTTACTTCCTGCTTGGCGATCTGGACACGCTCTATCTGCTCTTTGATTTTGGCTGGAAGATCGATGTTCCTCAGCTCGACAGCAGAGAGGATTACCGGCTCTCCCTCCAGTGCAGAGATCTTTTCGCTTAACTTCGTCTGGATCGCTGTAGCGATCTGGTTTCTCATCTCAGGAAGCTGTTCAGCGGTGTACTGGCCGACGACATCACGTACCACTTCCCGTACTTTGGAGTTGACGATTTTTTCCTCCCAGCTTGCACCCCACTCTTCGATCGTTTTCGGTGCCGTTGATGCCTTGAGCGAGTAGAGGACCGCCAGGTCAATATTGACGGTCAAACCGCGTTTGTCAAGTACCTGGATCGCCGGATTTCTTTTAAGGCCGCCTTCAAAACTTTCGGTGGAGAGACCGCGAGCGAAATTGTCTCCCACCTCTGCACCTCTGGAGTTGGAGTAGGTGATCAGTCTGATACGGGTATTGACCGGTATGATCTTCTGCAGTACCGGGATATAGAAGTGGAGTCCAGGCTGCAGCGGTGTTTCATCGAACTTACCTGTTCTTACCTTGATCCCCACCTCTCCTGAGTTGATGATCGTAAAAGGCTTGAAGGCAAAGAGTGCGAATGCAACCACTACGGCGATCAGTATAAAGGGTGCCCCTTTCCCCAATCCGTCGAGCGGGTTGCCTCCGCCTCTGTTGCTCCCCCCTGTACTCCCCGTGTTTTCAGGTTTGTTCATGTTCAGAGTAGGTTTTTTCTTTTTAAAATAGTCATTCATATCTGCTGGCATATTTTAATATTCCTTTTTTGTGTTGTTGATAGTAGTTATAGGATATAAAACCCTAAACCTGCTTAAAAGAGGTTTAGGGCAAAACAGTTTGTTAGTTGATGTAGGTGAGATGGTGGATGTAGTCCGGGTTTTTCCCTGCAACGACATCAAAGTATGCAGATTGAAGTTTTTCGGTGATCGGGCCTCTGCTGCCGTTCCCGATAATGCGTGCATCAACTTCACGGATCGGTGTAACTTCAGCAGCAGTACCTGTAAAGAACGCCTCATCGGCAATATAGATCTCTTCACGGGTGATACGGCGTCTTTGGACTTCGATCCCCATATCTTTTGCAAGATCGATCACAGTCATCTGGGTGATTGATTCGAGCGAGTTGTCGTTCGGAGGAGAGATCAGCACACCATCTCTGACCATAAAAAAGCATGCTCCCGAAGCTTCAGCGATATACCCCTGGTCATCTCTCAGCAATGCTTCATCATACCCTGATTCTACCGCTTCAAACTTTGCCATCTGGCTGTTGAGGTAGTTGGCAACGGCTTTTGCTTTCCCCATACCTGAGGTGTTGCCTGTTCTGTTGAAAGAGGAGATTTTTACACGGACACCTTTTTTCAGCCCCTCTTCACCAAGGTATGCTCCCCACTCCCAGGCAGAGATCGATACATTGACAGGTGCATCTTTATGGTAAAGTCCCATGACGCCATAGCCGAGGTAAACAAGCGGTCTGATGTAGGCACCGTCAAAGAGTTCGTTCTCCTGAAGCAGTTTTACCTGAGCCTCGTTGAGCTCCTCAAGCGTGTAAGGTACCTGGATCAGTGTCATCTTCGCAGAGTTGATCAATCTCTGCGTATGCTCTTTGAGCTTGAAGATCGCACATCTTCCGTCTACCGTTTTGTAGGCTTTGGTCCCTTCGATCGCACCGTTTCCATAGTGCAGTGTATGTGTGAGGACGTGTACTTTCGCGTCATCCCAGGGTGTAAGTTCACCATCCATCCAGATATATTTTGATTTGTTCATTCTTTCGTCTCTGTCGTTGAATTTTAGAAGAGATAATATCGAAACTTCCGTTAAAAATCGGTTAGTTAGAAGAGGGCCGACACCCTAGATTTACCACTCTTTGGCTATAATCGAAAAAATTGACTTTTATACTTTGAAGTTATGGAAGGTGTGAAGATGTTTGGACTGTTTGAACGCAAAGAAAAGGCGGCTGAAGCAAAAATATTTTTCGGGTCGACTGAAGCGACAAAAGAGAGGCTTGAAGAGCGGAGAAGCCCCTTTGACAAGAGTGTGGTCAGCAAGGCGCCCCAGTGTGACGCGGAAGATACGCTCAAGGCGCTGAAAATTGCACAGGAGGCGGCGAAAGAGGCGAGGAGAGTACCGCTTTCCCAACGTATCCTTTGGCTGGAAGATGTGGCGAAAAAACTTCAGGAAAACCGTGAAGATTTTGCGATGATGCTTGCCAAAGAGGTGGCAAAACCGATCGCTTTTTCCCGTGTGGAGGTGGATCGATGCGCCGAAACGATCAAGATCACTGCGATGGAGCTGGCGAACCTTCACGGGGAGACGCTGCCGACGGACCTTATGCCTTCGGGGAAACAGACGACGGCATTTTTCCGCAGGGAACCTGTGGGTGTCGTTGCCTGCATCACTCCTTTCAATTTCCCCCTGAACCTTGTCGCCCACAAGATCGCTCCGGCATTGGGTGCGGGGAATGCCGTCGTGCTCAAACCGACGCCGGAGGCACCGATGACAGCCTATATGCTCGCGAAGCTCTTTGTCGAGTCCGAATATGCGGTCAAGGATGCTCTTTCTGTCGTGTACGGCGATGTGGAGGTCGGATCGACCCTGGTAAAGAGTGATATCCCGAGGGTGCTCAGTTTTACCGGGTCGGTACCGGTAGGCAAGATCATTACCCAGCAGGCGGGGATCAAGAAGGTGAGCCTTGAGCTTGGGGGCAATGCGGCGACCTATATCGACAGCAGTGCAGATATTGCCTATGCGGCGCAGCGCTGTGCCTACGGGGCATTTTACAACTCCGGTCAGGTCTGTATCTCCCTGCAGCGTATCTATGTCAACGAAGAGGTCTACGAGGCATTTGCCGAGGCGATGGCAGCCGAGACAGGGAAGCTCAAGGTAGGTTCGCCGTATGAGGAGGAGACCTTTATCGGCCCGATGATCGACGAGGAGTCGGTCCATCGCGTCAAGAGCTGGATCGCAAGCGCCAAGAATGAAGGGGCAAGAGTCGTAGCCGGAGGAGAGGAGGTCGGGGGGATATTCCCTCCGACGGTCATGGCAGATGTGACTGACGAGATGAAGATCGTCTGCGAAGAGGTCTTTGCCCCAATCGTCAGCCTGGTCAGCGTACCTGGTTATGAGGCAGCCATCGGCAAAATGAACGACTCTCCCTACGGGCTGCAGTTCAGTATCTTTACCAATGACCTGAAGCGTACGCAGCGTTTTATCGAAGATGCAGCGTGTGGCGGTGTCGTGATCAATGACATCCCTACACTGCGTTTTGATGTCCAGCCTTACGGGGGGAGCAAGCTCTCCGGTATCGGCAGGGAAGGGCCGAAGTGGGCGCTTGAAGAGTTTACTGAGATCAAGTCAGTAGTGATTTGCTAAGAAAAAAAGAAAAAAGGATAGAAATAGATGTTTGAAGCAGGATTTTTAGGTACCAGAGCGCCGCTCTTTATGGATATTGTCACGGTGATTGTAGCACTTTTGCCTTTTTTGATACTGGGGGCGATCTCCCTGGCAAGACGGAGACTCTATGGACTGCATGCGAGCGTCCAGGCAACGCTTTTTGTCGTATCGGTCGTGGTGGTTGCCTATTTTGAGTACGGGGTACGCAGTGTGGGAGGGTTTGATGCGTTTATGCAGGAGAGCTCAACCCCTCAGGGGTATGCATTTTGGGTGCTCATCTTCCATATAGCGATCGCTGTGAGCACTCTGGGACTATGGATCAATACGCTGATCAGGGCAAAAAGAGACCGCCGTCTGAATGTGCTGCCGGGGATGTATAGCCAGTCGCATAAAAAATCCGGGATACGTACCTTTACAGGTATTCTGCTGACTTCAATCACAGGGCTCTGGGTCTATTATCTGCTTTTTGTCAACTAGGAAAGCGATGAGAAGAGTAGCGATATCGGCATGTCTGTTGGGAAAATCCTGCCGTTATGACGGCAATGACAACTATGCGCCGGCACTGCTCGAGATGCTGAAAGGGGATGAACTGATCCCTTTTTGCCCGGAAGATGCAGCATTCGGTTCTCCCCGTCCCACGATGGATCTGATAGAGACTCACCGCGGGATCGAAGCGGTATGCAATGAGAGCGGGGTGTTGCGCTCGGAACCGATACGTACCTATGTCAGAAACTTTTTTGACCGGCACGGCATGATCGATCTCTTTATCGGGAAAGACAGAAGTCCCAGCTGCGGAGTATGCAGTGCAAGGCTGTATGACACGCAGAAAAATCTGCTGAGCTCCAGCGTTGCGGGGCTGATGGCGCAAGAGGTGATAGAGCGGAATATTGTAGCCATCGATGCAGAGAAATTTGAAGGAAGAGAATGAGAGTTTTATGGGTTATCATCCTAGCGGTTGCGTCACTCTATGCACAGGTGAAGGATGAAGAGACAAAAGAGGCGATTGTAAAGATCTATACGGTTGCCAAGGCACTGGACTATCAGGAACCATGGAGCTCTTCCATGCGGCAGAGTACGGGTTCCGGAGCGATCATTGCAGGCAAAAACGGACAAAAATATATCCTTACCAATGCCCATGTGGTTGCCAACCGGACATTTCTGGAGGTGCAGAGATACGGAGAGCGCAGACGGTTTATCGCTACGGTACATGCCGTATCGCATCAGGCAGACCTCGCACTGCTGAAAGTAGAGGATGAGCGTTTTTTCGGCAAGGTGACACCCCTGGAGTTTGGCGAGCTGCCGCATGTGGAGCAGGAGATCGTTGTCTATGGCTATCCGATGGGGGGAAATACCCTCTCGGCCACCATTGGTGTAGTCTCGCGTATCGAGCATCACCGGTATACGCACAGCGGCGAGAGCTTTTTGGCGATACAGGTGGATGCAGCGGTCAATCCCGGAAACTCAGGCGGTCCTGCGCTTTCCCAGGGCAAAGTGGTGGGGGTTGTGATGCAGGTGATCACCAGCTCCCAGAATATCGGTTATCTCGTTCCTGTCAGTATGGTCAGGCATTTTATCGAGGATATGCAGGATGGGAGGTATGACGGTTTCCCGGAGCTCGGTATCGTGACACAGAGACTTGAAAATCCTGCCCTCAAGGCCTACTACGGGCTTGAAGAGCAGCGTACGGGGAACCTGGTCGCAGATATCGTCTATAATTCACCGGCAAAGGGAGTGGTCAAAGAGGGAGACATCATCACCCATATCGACGGTCACAAGATAGAAGATGACGGCACCGTGGCATTCCGCCATAATGAATATACGGACTTTGGCTACTATGCGGATATGCATCAGATGGGAGAGCGCGTAAGGCTCAGCCTGATCCGGGAAGGCAAAACGATCGAGGTCGAAGTGACGCTGTCCAAAGTGGCTGATGACATCCTGCTTGTCAAGACAACGCAGTATGACCAGATGCCCAGCTACTTTATAGAGGGCGGCTATATCTTCTCTCCTCTCTCCCGCAACCTTCTTCTCTCGACAAAGATCAATCAGATGGAGTTGAGCCAATATGTCAGAGAGTGGCCGACCGAAGAGAAAAAAGAGGTTGCTGTACTGCTGAAGGTACTGGCTTCGGATATCAGCCGTGGAAATACGGACTTCAGGATGTGGCCGATAGAGAAGGTCAATGGTGAGACCTATGTGGACTTCAAAGATTTTTATCATAAAGTGAAGCAGAGCAAAGAGAAGTATCTCGTTTTCGAGGACAAAGACGGCATCAAGGTTGTGATCGACAGAGAAGAAGCCCAGGCCAAACAGAAAGAGATACTGGAAAAGTACAATATTGAGTTTGACCGATCGATCGACTTCAGGTAAATTAAAGAGAGAGGCTGAACTCTGATTTAGTTACGGATGGAGACTGGGTAACGATAAAGAGTGTTCAAGTCTCTTCTGGTCATTCGTACTTTTTGAACTGCTCCAGCCAGGCTTTATCCTCCTCCTTCAGGGTGCCTGCTTTTTCCATCAGATTGTTACGCATGGAAGTCAGGTCATCCACAGTGAGGTACTCCAGGAGTGCGGGGTTGATTGTGTTCTGCTCACTGCCGTAAGCGATCAGTTTTTCTATCTGTGCCAGAAGCATCTCTTTTGTTTCTTCATTCATTTTGTTATACTACCACAAAGAATTAAAAATAGAAAGGAAAGCAGATGTTAGAAGTTGGAACTGCTGCACCGGCGTTTTGCCTCCCCAATCAGGATGAGGAGGAGATCTGCCTGAGAGACCTCAAGGGCAAATGGATCGTACTCTATTTCTATCCGAAAGACAATACCCCCGGGTGTACGACCGAAGCGTGCGAGTTTACAGAGGCACTGCCTCAGTTTGACGGGTTGGATGCTATTATCCTCGGAGTAAGTCCGGACTCCCCCAAGAAGCATAGAAACTTTATTGAGAAAAAAGAGCTTGGTATTACGCTCCTGGCGGATGAAGAGAAAGAGGCATGCAGTGCGTATGGCGTATGGCAGCTTAAGAAGAACTACGGCAAAGAGTATATGGGAGTAGTCAGAAGCACCTTTATCATCGATCCGGAGGGGAATATCGCAGCACTATGGGATAAAGTAAGAGTAAAAGGACATGTTCAGGCAGTTAAAGAGAAGCTTGAAGCGTTGCAAAACGAAAATTAGTATATAATAACAGAACCAACAGGGAGGGCTAGAATGATAAAACAGTATCATAAGTGGAAAGACAGAAGACATAGATCAGCGATCAAGCCTCTGCTCTATCTGATCGTGGAGCTGCTGCTGATGGTCCTTCTGTGTTTTATTGTTTCGAAGTTTGAAATTCTTCTGCTTAACATTCTGGTCGTAGTGGGGTGCATCTATTTTTTCATTATCTCCTCATGGAAACGGTACCGAATGGTGATAGAGCGTCAAAAATATTATGAAGAGTGATGCGCTTTAGCTCCACACCTGCTTCTCTTCCCCATTTCCCCGCTTTTATTTTTATCTCTTTTTAATCCTACTTATAGTAAAATCGCGACTCGTATTTCCCTGAGGGAAGTAGAAATACTCATGTAGTTATTCCTTGAAAGGTTGCGCTGATGGAGCGTTAAGGACTACAGAGGACCAAACCTATGGCGAGGCATCAGCCTTCAGTAATTGAATAATTTTATACCAAGGAGCAAAATATGGTAACAATGAAAGATCTACTTGAGTGTGGTGTACACTTCGGTCACCAGACAAGAAGATGGAATCCAAAAATGAAAAAATATATTTTTGGAGCAAGAAAAAATATCTATATTATCGATCTGCAAAAGACACTGAGATACTTCAAATATACATACAATGTAGTAAGAGACGCAGCAGCAGAAGGACAGACTGTTCTTTTCGTCGGTACAAAAAAACAGGCAAAACAGGCGATCAAAGAGCATGCAGAGAGAGCAGGTATGCCTTACGTAGCTGAAAGATGGTTGGGAGGTATGCTTACAAACTACCCAACAATGAAAAAATCTATCAGAAAGCTTGAAATCATCGAGCAGATGGAAGAGAGCGGTCAGATCAACCTTCTTACGAAAAAAGAAGCATTGATGCTCAGAAGAAAAAAAGAGAAGCTGAACTCTTACCTTGAAGGTTTCAGACACATGAAAAAGCTTCCTGATATCATGTTTGTCATCGATACAGTAAAAGAGCACATTGCAGTACAAGAAGCAAGAAGACTTGGTATGAAAGTGGTTGCACCGGTGGATACAAACTGTGATCCTGATATGGTAGACTACCTTATCCCAGGTAACGATGATGCGGCGGAGGCGTAAGAATATGGCAAACTTTGGACCAAAAGAGATCAAAAAACTCAGAGAGATGACTGATGCAGGGATGATGGACTGCAAAAAAGCATTGACTGAGTCTGACGGAGATATGGACAAAGCGGTTGCTTGGCTGAGAGACCAAGGTATCGGTGCTGCTGCGAAGAAAGCAAGCAAAGTCGCTGCTGAAGGTTCAATCGCAGTAAAAGTTGAAGGTGACAAAGCAGTTGTGATCGAAGTGAACTCACAAACTGACTTCGTTGCACAGAATGAAAAATTCCAAAACATCCTTGCTCAGATCGCTGATCATGCATTTGCAAATAACCTTGCGGATGCTGATGCGATCAACGCGTCAGAGATCAACGGACAGGCGTTCAGCGAGTTTATGGCACACAATATCGCAACAATCGGTGAAAACCTTGTTGTAAGAAGAGCAGGTCTGCTTACAGCTGATGAGACTTCTGCAGTAAACGGTTACCTTCATGCTAACAAGCAGATCGGTGTGATCGTTGAGGCAAAATGTGACTCAGCAGAGACTGCTGAAAAAATCAAACCGGCACTTAAGAGTGTAGCAATGCACGCTTCAGCAATGAGCCCGTCTACACTTTCTTACAAAGATTTTGATCCAGAGTTTGTTGCAGCGGAAACTCAAGGTAGAATTATCGCGATCGAAAAAGAAAACGAAGAGCTGGTAAGACTTGGTAAGCCTCTTAAGAACGTACCACAGTACGTATCTATGTCTCAATTGACTGATGAAGTACTTGCGGCAGCCGAAGAAGAGATGAAAAAAGAGCTTGCTGCAGAAGGTAAACCAGAGCAGATCTGGGACAAAATCCTTCCAGGTAAAGTTTCAAGATTTATCCTTGACAACACGACACTTGACCAAGAGCAGTGTCTGCTTGATCAAAAATTTGTAATGGATGACAGCAAAACTGTTGCTGAGTTCATTGAAGAAGAAGCGAAAAAAGCTGGCGGTACAGCTGAGATCGTTAAATTCATCAGACTTGAGGTTGGTGAAGGTATCGAAGTTGAAGAAGAAGACTTCGCTGCTGAAGTTGCTGCTCAAATGGCATAATCATTTCTATAAACGGCGCTATTGCCGTTTATAGCACTTTCTCTCCCTCCCTTTTTTATCTTTATCTTTTAAATCCTCTTAGTATATTTTTCCGAAAAACGGATTCATCTGTTGCATCTTTTTACCATACGGGATTAAAAGAGAAATTTCGAAAATATTGATTTGAGTTTGCTTTCTATCTCTTTTTTGGTCTCCGGATTGACGACACTGAACTGGGGAAGTTTTTTATCCAGGTAATTCGTTGTGAATTTTCCATTGATAAAATCCTCATCCCTGACAATATGCTGGTGAAGCGGGATATTGGTCGGCAGTCCTTCGATAAAGAACTCATCCAGTGCTCTTCTTGCTTTGTTCACCGCGCCTTCCCAGTCCAGTGCCGAGACGATCAGCTTCCCGATCATGGAGTCATAATTCGTCGGTACTTTATAGCCTGCATAGGCACTGGTATCAAGCCTTACTCCCGGACCGCCTGGTGTAAGGTATGCGCTGATGGTCCCGCTTGAGGGCATGAAATTATTCTCAGGGTTTTCAGCATTGATCCTGAACTCGATGGCATATCCTCTGAACCTGATCTCCTCTTGCATAAATTTGAGTTTGTCGCCCGCTGCGATCTCGATCATTCTTTGGATAATGTCTATACCGCTGATGATCTCGGTAACCGGGTGTTCTACCTGCACACGGGTATTCATCTCGATAAAATAGATCGTATCATTTTCATCGAGCAGGAACTCGATCGTCCCCACACTCTCGTAGCCCAGTTTGAACATTGCTTTGGTGGAGATACGGAAGAGCTCCTTACGCACTTCGTTGTTCAGTCTCGGTGAGGGAGCGATCTCGATGACCTTCTGGTGTCTTCTCTGGATAGAACAGTCACGTTCTCCAAGGTGTACGACATTTCCGTATTTGTCTGCGATGATCTGTACTTCGATATGTCTTGGATTCTCAACATATTTCTCTATAAACACCTCTCCTTTACCGAAAAACTTCAATGCCTCCGAAGTCGCACTTTCGAACATAGCGTCGAAATCTTTCGCCTTATGAACGATCCTCATACCTCTGCCGCCGCCTCCGAAAGCTGCTTTGATGATAATCGGGAATCCAATCTCTTCTGCAATTTTGGCCCCCTCTTTTTTATCCAGTATCGGCTCATCCGTTCCTTCAAGTACCGGTACACCGACAGCTTTCATGGCTACTTTGGATGCCATCTTGTCCCCGAAGAGGGCGATATGTTCAGCTTTGGGGCCGATAAAGATGATGCCGTTATCCTCACATGCTTTGGCAAACTCGGCGTTTTCCGATAAGAAACCGTAACCGGGATGGATCGCATCACACCCTGATTTTTTCGCGATAGTGATGATATTTTCATAATTGAGGTCAGCCTGGAGCAGATCCCCCTTGATCAGATGGGATTCATCCGCTTTGAGTACCCATACACCCTCGTTGTCCACTTCCGAGTAGATCGCTACGCTCTGGATGTCAAGCTCTTTGCATGCACGGATAACTCTCAGGGCAATCTCACCGCGGTTTGCGATAAGGATTTTGTTGATTTTTTTTCATATTTTTATTCCTTATAGGTAAATGTATGCTATTATAGGAGGTTTTTGACACCGATTTCTTCATAATTATTGTGCACTTTATTGTCCATTATTGCTTAAAATAGTGTCTGAAATCTTCTAAAATATCCTCTATCAATGCTATAATTGCACTATTATGAAAAAAGTGACACTGGAAAAAAGAACGCAGCTGGCCAATGCTATGATGTACTATATCTATACGCATATCGATACGCATATCGATATTGAAGAGCTGAGCAGAGATCTGCATGTCAGCAAGTTCCATATGCATCGTATCTTTAAAGAGGCATTCGGGAAAAATATCTATGAGAGCATCAAATCGATCCGGCTTCAGAAGGCGGCGAACCTTCTTCTGACGAACAAGTACTCCACGATCTCGAATGTTGCCAACGAGTGCGGGTACAGTTCGCAGTCCTCTTTTATCAAAGTGTTTAAAGAGCGTTTCGGCATGACACCCAAAGCTTGGCGGCAAGACGGTTACAAACGCTATTCGAACGAAATCCTGAAACAGTCAAAAAAGGCTATGCACTCGCAGGCTGATTTCAGCAAGCTTACACCTACAATTGTAAAAATGCCTACGATAGAGAGTTATTATATCCGTAACCGTGGTTATGACATTAATGTAAAAGAGACATGGCAGAAGATGCAGACGTGGATCCTGAGCCACCATATCGAGGAGCCTGTCCAGATCGCTTTGCTGCATGACAACCCGACGATCACTCCTTTGGCAGAGTGCCAATATATCGCCTGTGTCAATACGCCGAAAGAGGAGAAGATCACGTCTCAGCGTTTGCCGAAATTCAAGATATCCGATGGGGTGTATGCCAAATTCGACCTGCAGGGAAAACATGGGGATATGCTCAAGTTCATTCACTGGGTCTATCATGAATGGCTGGTCAAGAGTGACTATGAGACGACGACCAAGCCCTCCTATGTGATCTACAGAAAAAACAATTTTCTCAGCGAGGATGGCGAATTTGATATCAGCTTCTATGTCTCTATCACCTTTTAGGGATACACTATTGTCGATTCTTCCCCGATCTGTTTATGATTCAAAAATCTTTTATGCTAGAATAAGTCAACTCATTTAAAGGCAATTATCGATGTCACAAGCGCTTTTGGAGGCCATTGGGGTTTCCCACGGTTTTGAATATACTCTCTTTGAAGATATAGAGTTTGTCCTGGAAGCTTCCGAGTCCGCCGCGATCGTAGGGCGCAGCGGAAGCGGCAAGTCCACACTCCTGCATATCTTTTCTACCTTTTTAAGACCTGATACGGGGAGCGTGAAGCTTCTGGGGAAGGAGCTCTATGCGCTGAAAGAGGGGGAACTGGAACATTTACGCCGTTATGAGATCGGTATCATCTTTCAGTTTCATTACCTCTTCAAAGGGATGAGCGCTATGGAAAATGTCAATGTCGCCACCATGCTTTCGGGAGAGAAGATCGATACGGATCTGCTTGATAAGCTTGAGATCAGAACACTGATGGAGCATAAGATCGGAGACCTTTCGGGTGGGCAGCAGCAGCGTGTTTCGATTGCAAGGGTGCTCAGCAAAAAACCGCGGGTGATCTTTGCCGATGAACCGACGGGCAATCTGGACAAAGAGACGGCTACGCTGGTAATGGATGTCCTGTTGGCCTACGTGAAGGAAAACAATGCGGCACTGCTTTTGGTGACGCATGACCACGAGATGGCTGCGCGCTGTGACAGGATCTATACACTTGAAGAGAAAGCGCTCAGGGAGAGAGGATGAAAGAGATCACATTGCTGGATATCGCCTATACGGTAGGGATGCTCTTTGTGGTATTTTACGGGTCTATCGTGCTTACGAAGTTTCTCTCCAAAAACGATGAGGAGAACGACTCCGAAGAGTCACCGGAAAAGTAGATCTACTTTGCCTGTGAGATCAGGACCCCTTCGATCATCTTGTCGATATCCCCGTCCAGGATCGCTTCGACATTGCTGTATGCCTGATTGCTTCTGGTATCTTTCACCTGCTGGTAGGGCTGAAGCACGTAGGAGCGTATCTGGTGCCCCCATCCGATCTCTGATTTTTCTATCCCATCCATTTCAGCCTGCTTCTTTGCCATCTCAAACTCATAGAGGCGTGATTTGAGCATCTTCATTGCCGAAGCCTTGTTCTTATGCTGACTTCTGTCGTTCTGGCACTGTACGACGATATTGGTCGGGATGTGGGTGATACGGATCGCTGATTCGGTCTTGTTGACGTGCTGACCGCCCGCCCCTGAAGCACGGTAGGTATCGATACGGATATCCTTATCCTCTATCTCTATCTCGATATCATCTTCGATCTCAGGAGATACCATGACCGAGGTGAATGAGGTGTGGCGCTTGGCGTTGGAGTCAAACGGGCTGATACGCACAAGACGGTGGATGCCGTTTTCCACTTTGAGATAACCGTAGGCATTTTCCCCTTTGATGATAAAAGAGGCATCCTTGATCCCCGCCTCTTCGCCTGCCTGATAGTCGAGTACTTCGACCTTGAAGCCGTGGCGTTCCGCCCACCGCAGATACATACGGTAGAGCATACTTGCCCAGTCCTGTGACTCCGTACCTCCCGCACCAGGGTGTATCGTGACGATGGCGTTGTTGCTGTCATGCTTGCCGCTGAGCATCATCTGTATCTCAAGCGCCTGTGTATTGGCCTCAAGGTTGGGTGCATCCTCATAGAGCATCTCGAGTGTCTCTTCGTCCCCTTCGGCTTTTGAAAGTTCAAAGTACTCGATCGCATCCTGAAGTGCATCTTTCGCATTGTGATAGGTAGCAAGGACCCTCTCGGTTCTTGTCTTCTCCTGGGATATCTTCCCTGCATTTTCCGCATCATTCCAGAAGCTTGGATCCTGCTGCATCGACTCGATCTCTTCGAGCCGTGCATGGAGTTTGTCAGGTTTAACAATATTGGTGATGTTCCCCATCTTCGTAGAGAGGTCTTTGAGTAGTTCGCCGTATTCGTACGCGTCCATTGTGAAAAAGTTCCTTTTCCAAAATCAGCAATCAGCAGTGAGAAGTTTTGGTTTGCATTTGTCAAGCGATACGTTTAGGGATATCTCAATAAAAAAGCAGGGCTCAAGCACCATATACTCTCATTTCTGATTTCTAACTTTTTATTTCTAATTATTTTGGTAAGATTTTACCAAAATTGAACGAAAGTTGAGGTTAGAAATGATCATTGCACGTACGATTGCCGAGTTGAAAGAAGCAAAGAGGGCATTTCAGGGAACGATAGGTTTTGTACCGACGATGGGGGCTTTGCACAAAGGGCATCTTAGCCTGATCCAGCAGGCAAGGCAGAACAATGATCACCTTATCGTATCGATCTTTGTCAACCCGACACAGTTCCTGGAGGGGGAGGACCTGGATGCCTACCCAAGAAGAGAGGAGGCGGACCGCAAGATCTGCGAACTGGCGAAAGTGGATATCCTCTTCATGCCTACAGTCGGTCAGATGTATGAGCATGATGAACTCAGTATCGGGGCACCTGCGGTCCGCGGCTATATCCTGGAGGGGCAGAAGCGTCCGGGGCATTTTGACGGTATGCTTCAGATCGTGATGAAGCTGCTGAACCTTACGGGCGCGGACAATGCCTACTTCGGGAAAAAAGATGCGCAGCAGCTTGCGCTTATCATGCAGATGGTCAAAAACTATTTTATGGATGTGAAGATCATCCCCTGCGAGATCATCCGTGACGAGAGAGGGTTGGCGCTCAGCAGTCGCAATGCCTATATGAGCGAAGAGGAGAAGGTCAGGGCGCTATGCCTTTCACGCTCGCTCAAACGTGCTACCAAGCTCATCATGGGCGGAAAACTCGATACGGCGTCGATCAAGGAAGAGATGCTGGAGGTGCTCAAAGAGGCTGACGAGGTAGAGTATGTTGCGATCGTCGACCGTGCCTTCAGGCCTCTGGAAAAAGTTGAGCTGGGCAATACGATGATCCTCGTCGCTGCCTGGGTAGGAAAACCGAGGCTGATCGACAATATCTGGATCTAGTTTACTACACACTGTTTAAAAGAGCTGCTGGTCAAGCTCGTGCAGGTTCACCTTCGGTGGAGGTGCAGGTTTTGGCGCTGGTTTCGGTGTAACTCTTGGTGCTGGTCTAGGGGCTGGTTTCGGCATAGGCTTCGGCACAGGTCTGGATGCAGGTTTTGGCACTGGGTTTGCTTTGGGTTTTGCTTTGAGCTCAAAGAGCTCTGTAATTGATTTTTTGGGCGTGCCGCTCTCCTGCGCAGGTTTGCTCTCGACAACTTCCATCATATCTGCGGGGGTCTCCGGCAGTGCAGGCTCTTCCTCCTCGATATGGTAGATCATCTCATTGCTCTTTATCTCCTGGGATTCCTGCAGGTCGGGTTTCAGGTAGTTCTGGTCGACCAGGATCTCTACGATATTTCTGAAGGTCGGGACGGCAGACTGGGAAGCAAAATATTTGAGGTATTTTTTCGCTTTGATCACCAGTACGCCGATGGTATACCTGTTGCCCTCTTTGTCATTGGCAAACCCGTAAAAGCTGCTGTGGTACTCCCGCAGGTAGCGGCCTTTTTTGGCGATGTGCGCCGTACCGGTTTTCCCTCCGATCTCCAGTCCCGGGAACTGTGCTTTGACCCCGGTCCCTTCTTCTACGACGCGTACAAGTATCTTATGGATTGTCCGGGCGGTCTTTGGGTCGATGGCCTGCAGATCCGGCACCTGTGGTTCCAGGGTATAGCGGTTGCCTTTGGCATCTTCAAGATAGTCTACGATCCTCGGAGTCATGGCAGTTCCTCCGTTGTTAAAGGCGGAGTAGGCTTTGAGCAGCTGTGCGAAGGTGATGTGCATACCGTATCCGTAGGAGGTGCTGGCACGGTGCAGTTCATGGTTCAGCAGATGGAGGGATTTGAGGCTTCCGGGCAGATCACGCGAAAGGTCTATCCCCGAGGGTTTGGCGACACCAAAGGCAAGCAACCCCTCCCTGAACTCCCTCCCTGTCAGTCTCCAGGAGATTTTGGAGCTTCCGATGTTGGAGGAGTGGATGATGATCTCCGCAGCGCTCAATGAGGGGAACTTATGATCGTCCCTGATCGTAAATCTCCCTATCTTCATCTTTCCGTTTTCTGTATCGATGACGGTATCGGGAGTGATGACGCCGTTTTTGAGTGCAACCGCTAGTGAAAGGGGCTTGAGGACCGATCCCGCTTCATAAGGGTACTCTGCAAATTTCGGGTTGAGTGCCGGGATATCTTTTTGGGTGATATGGGCAGGATCAAAACGTTCTGAACTCGCAAGGCTGAGCAGCTCTCCTGTCTCGCTTTTCATCACCGCCACAATGATCTCATCGGCATCGATCTGTGTTTTCATTGCATCGAGCATGATCTCTATGCGGCGCTGTAGGGCCAGGGGGATATTGAGGTGGAGTGCAAGCCCGTCGATCCGTTTGATCTTCATACTGTTCTTGTCGTGGATGACTGTACCGATCACATCCCTTTTCCCCTGGAAATATCCGTTTTTTTTGGAGGTGATATGCTCTTCGTACTTTCTCTCCAGTCCTTTTCTGCCTTCGGGGCGGATATACCTCCCCTCCTGTCTGTCACCGACATATCCCAGTGTCGGGCTGAGTACATCTTTGAGGGGGAAACGTCTGCTCTCACCATTTTCGATGACATCCAGGCCGTAAAGTACCTTGACACCGTTACTGTTTTCAACCCATTGAAAGACCTCCAGTTTTCTCAGTTTGTGTGCAAGCTCTTTGAGCTGCATGGCAGATTTTGCGTTGAGCTCCTTGGAGAGAACGATATTGCCTTGGACCGGCCGGCCTTTTTTGTCGGTAAATTTTTCACGTACCTCTTCGAGGGGGATACCGCTGTAGATACTGAAAAACCTGATAAAAAGTTCTCTTTTTTCAGGCTTGATGCTGGCACCGCGTACGACAGCCTGGTAGGTTTTCTGGGAATAGCTCAGGGTGTATCCGTCAGCCGAGATAATAGGCCCGCGCAGTGAGCGGTCATGGATGGTTGCATGTTCGCTGGGAGTACGCCGGTCGGAGTGGATCGTATTGAGCACAGAGAGGAGGAACAGGAGCACCAGCACCGCAAAAAGTATAAAAAGCGCCAGTACTCTGCTGCTTCTTCTGTTGATGGCATGATTGTTTATTTCTTCTTTCATGTGCTCCCTGTATACGCTTTCATCCGGACAATCTAGTGTGATTTTATCAAATTTATCTGCTAACTCTGATAAAATACCCTTTAGCCTTAGTCCGAAGTAGCCTCCTGATCACTCTTTTGCGGGATATGATGCACTGAATTTGCCGTATTGCAGGAGCATGGACAATGAGATAATTTCTGTGAGAGATACCGTATACCATGATAGATAAACCGCTTTTAGCAGCAGTCGTAGCACTGTTGACATTTTCACTGATGATGAGTTATTCGCTTTCGACCTATACCGTCATACACTTTCATTATAGCGATTTTCACTTTTTTATACGGCAGTCTATTGCGGTATTTATCGCTCTGATGACGATGATCACCATCAGCAAGATGGATCCGGAGAAGTGGTTCGTACCTATGAGTATGGTGCTTTTTATCCTCTTTTTCCTTCTGATGATCGCGATGCAGTTTCTGCCGGCAAGCCTGGTGAAAGCGGTCGGAGGGGCAAAGCGCTGGATTCATATGGGGCCGATCTCTATCGCTCCGGTGGAGTTTTTCAAGATCGGTTTTGTCTTTTTCCTCTCCTGGAGCCTTGTCAGAAAGTTCAAAAGCAAGGGCAAAATGGCCTTTGTAGAAGAGGTCAAGGCATTTTCTCCCTATGTGATACTCTTTATGCTGATTGTGGTGCTTATCGCGATCTTTCAGAAGGACCTTGGGCAGGTTGTCGTACTCGGGGGGACGCTGGTGGTACTCTTTTTGCTGGTAGGAAGCAGCTATAAGTTCTTTCTTACCCTGGTGGCCGGGGCATTCGGGGCATTTGTCGCACTGATCTTCGCTGCGCCACACAGGATCGCACGGATCAAGAGCTGGTGGAGTACTGTACAGGACAACATCCTCGCTTTGCTGCCGTTTGAAAGTGTGGAAAATCTGCGTGTGGATGCGGCAAAAGAACCCTATCAGATCTCAAACTCGCTCAACGCGATCCACAACGGCGGCTATTGGGGGCAGGGGCTTGGCAACGGGCAGTTCAAGCTGGGGTATCTCTCCGAAGTGCATACGGACTTCATTCTGGCGGGGATCAGTGAGGAGTTCGGTTTTCTGGGACTCTTTTTGGTGACCTTTGCAATACTCTTTATCATCTACCGTATCTTCAAGATTGCCGCAAAGGTCCATGAGCCGATCTACTATCTCTTCTGTGTGGGGATCGGGCTGCTGATCGCCTTTGCCTTCGTGCTCAATGCCTACGGGATCTCAGGGATCACCCCGATCAAGGGGATCGCAGTGCCATTCCTGAGCTACGGGGGGTCGCATATCCTGGCTGCAGGGCTGGCGATCGGCATGGTGCTGATGATCTCCAAAAAAGTGCCCAGGGATGCGCAGGGGCGTATGCTGTAGCCCAACAGCAAAACAAAGTCAAAAGGAAGTCTATGAGTATTGTGATGACAGGGGGAGGAACCGGTGGCCACTTGGCGATCATCAAAGCGGTCAAAGAGCATCTGAAAGGTGAGGAACTGATCTATATCGGCTCCACCAAAGGCCAGGACCGGGCATGGTTTGCCCAGGACAGCGACTTTGCCAAAACCTATTTCCTTGAGAGCAGGGGGGTGGTCAACCAGGGGGTGATCGGGAAGATCGGTTCGCTCTGGAAGATCTTCACTTCTGCATTGAGGGTACGCCGGATACTCAAGGAGCATGATGCCAGTGTGGTCTTCTCGGTCGGAGGCTTCTCCGCGGCACCCGCTGCACTGGCAGCCAAGCTTTCGGGTATTCCCCTGGTGATCCATGAACAGAATGCCGCACTGGGCTCGCTCAATAAGCTGCTCAAGCCCTATGCGGATATTTTCATCTCCTCCTACCTTGAAGAGAGCCCCGTCAAGGCCTATCCGGTCAAGCAGGCGTTCTTTGAGAATGCACGGATCAGAAAGCAGGTCAGGACGGTCATCTTTCTGGGCGGCTCCCAGGGAGCCAGAGCGATCAATGACCTTGCGCTCTCCCTTGCGACGATACTGAAAGAGCGGGGGATCAGGATCATCCATCAGGCAGGAGAGAGGCATATCGATGCGGTAAAAGCGCAGTATGAGAAGCTGGGGGTCGAGGCGGAGGTCTTCGGGTTTACCACGAAACTGGCAGACTACATGAAAGAGGCGGATTTCGCGGTGGCGCGTTCGGGGGCATCCACACTCTGGGAGCTCTCTGCCACGGCGCTGCCGACACTCTTTATCCCCTATCCCCATGCAGCCAGTGACCATCAGTACCACAACGCGAAGTTTTTGGTGGAGAAAGAGCTGGCGTGGCTGATGCGTGAAAACGAGATAGACAAAGAGAAGGTCCTGGCACTGCTGGACGAGGATATGGAAGCAAAAAGCAGAGGGCTGATGGAAAATGTCGAAAAAGAGGGAAGCAAAAAGATCGCGGAGATCCTTACACGAATCTTACACGTTTGTATGCTACGATTATGAAAAGAAGGAGTTCAGTATGAAAAAAATAGCAGGATTTTTAAGTGCAGCGGTGGCTGTATTGGCTTTAAGCGGATGTGGCGGCGGAGGTAGCAGCTCCTATGACTATACCTATTACCTTCAAACCTTTAATGGTTCTAATTATGTCGGTGTACCGGATGTTTACTATGAGTGCGGTCCGGATATTGTAGGATATACAGGCCCAAATGGTGAGTTTCATTTGAGAGATGGTGATATCTGTACCTTCTATGATCTTGATGAATTTGTCTCTGCTGAATATGATATTTTATATCTTGGGGCTAATGCGAGTGGAACAGTTGCTTTAGAAGATGTTGACTATACTTGTGATTCCTCATATCCTATTTGGAGTAGCACAGATTCCGATGGAGCATTTACTTTTGATCCAACTTATTACATCAAAGGCGATATATGTGACTTTGATTTTTATTAATGTAAAAAAGCATGATTTTTACTCCAACCGCAGATTAACGACATTTTAGTCGTAGGTTTGGCACTGCCAAACGTCTCTTGAGAGGATCATATGCATTGTCCCCCTTGTTCCCATGCTTCCTTGTGAACTCCGGTTAAAAAGCATGTGGATTGCTGCCTCCGCAGGAATGACGGGTCATATTTGATTATTTTCTTGTTTGTCTGCTTATCAAGTTCAGCTTTGCTTGACCCCCTCTGATTAACGACATTTTAGATCAGATATTCTCTGTTTTCAAAGGCACAGAGATACCTGAACCGGGCTCACCACAATGAATTATCACTGTTCTCTTTCCGTGGGTTCATATCCGAAAGAGCCCAACCCTTTGTCCCATTCATCGAGCAGACGGTTTGCAAATGGTTTGATCTCCGGGTGTTTGTCTGCATATGCGAGCATCGAATCGGCTGCTTTTTTGACCGCTTCGGCACACTGATCAAACACCGCTTCCATTTCCTGTAGTGTAAGTTTGCAAGTCTGTTTGCCAAACCCGAGATAGGTTTTTTTCTTCCACCATATTTTCCCTCCGCTCATATCAAGTGCAGGTAAATCCTCGCGTATATAGACCGTCGTACAGACAACATCATAGATGGGGGCCATCACTGCATCGGTATAGTCCTCATCGTAGAGTATGGCAAAGTTCTTGAGGTGGGCATCCCCGTTTCTGAGGAAATGGTTCAGGACCAATGCCTTAAAGAGTATCTTCAGGCTCTCAAGACGTTTTTGAGGTGCTGTATTTGCCCTGAGTGCCTTTGCCAGATCTTCATAGCTTGAATAGTACTTGTCGCCCGTTCCTTTCCCCAGAAGTACACACCCATCTTCAAAACCGAGATAGCTGCCATCCTTTTTTATATCAAACCGCTTCATAACAAACATGGAACGGTTTTCGGAGAGCTTGTAGTCCGGAACGCACAGCCCGGCAAAACGTACCGCTTCCATACAGAAGAACTCGTTAAAAGCAAGTTCAGGATACTCTTCGCCCCAGGACTTGACGATGTACTCTTCGGTCGTAAGGGTGTTTTTGTCTTTGATCTGCAACAAAATCTTTGGTTGCACACCGGAGATCCCCGATCTGATCGCAAAATGATCCATCAATTTTTCAAAAAGCGCATGGGTATCCTGCTGAAGGATAGAGGAAAGAGTGATAGCCTCCTCATTGTGATGGGGAAGTCCATATTTGACCCGTCCGATCACATAAGGACCCACCAGTTCAAGAAGTCCGAGTTCGTCCATCTTTCGCACCTTTGCAAATCGCTCCATGATCGTCTCTTTGAGTGTGCCTTCGGGAAGGTTCATTTGAAAAATGGGATGAAGATCTTTTGAGAGCCAGCTTTCAAGACGTTGCGGCATTGTCACTGAAACAGGGAGGGTTGCTTCGGGATCGTAGGTAAAAACGTATTTTTCTCCCTCTTTGGCGAGTATTCCGGCTTTTTCCGTATTGGTATAGACCTTAATATGTCTGTCCACTTTGAAGCTCCTCTAGCGTCAGCGGGCGGCCCTTTTCCCTGACTGATATCTCCAATCCAAAAAGATCAAGCACCTCTTCAACTTTTGTGATGCCCACCTCCTCGATAAAACCATCTTCTATCCGGCGATAGGTATTAAGGCTGATCCCGGCATATTTGGCAGTTTCGCCCTGGGTCCACTTTTTATTTTTTCGGTGTGCAATGATCGTTTCACTCAGTTTATTCAAGCTCATTTTTTATCCAAAAATTTTCTATATATTGGTAATTATAGCAAAAATAAAGATGATAATATCAATATACTGGTAATTTTGTATAGAATGAGTATTTTTTCTGATTGTTTTTTTCTTGGTTTCCCCGGTTTCGTTGGAATCTATATTTGACCTATCTCGTATAGGTTATGACAAATAGAGAGTGTGAAAGAACTCACGGAACCTGGGGCTTTAGCCCTGTATCCTAAAAAGTTAACGTTCCTTCACACTTACATAGGGTCAAACGAAAAAAAGCCCGCCCTGCAAAAAGATTGGCTCGCTTATTTCTCTTCTTCTTTTTCATACCATTCCGGGTGTTTTTCATAGACTCTTTTCCCGATCAGAAGCCCCAAACTTAAAATCCCAAGGACGGTGTATACGATAATCTCTGTCATTATTCATCCTCACTGTCTGTTTGCAGCACTGCTGCTGTAATTGTTAAGATTATAGCTGTAATTGGTTTGAAACACAAGCAGTTGAAAGGATCGTGCGCTATCCTTAGCAACAAAGCCAAAAACGAGGATATCTATGTGCAGAATGCGCACCAAGATGAACAGAATAGAGCGCAGACCACCGATGCGAAGATACGGGCACAGGCGGCATTCAGTGCCAGCGGTATGAATAAGAATGAGCACGGGGTGATCGGTGGAGTGAGGGTCGGTACTGCGTTCAATGCCATGACCGGTGAGGCGACCACTGACATTAACGGTGTCAGACATATTTCCATGGGAACAAAAACCGAAGCAAATATAGGAGATACCGGTGATATCGGTGCCCAGATAAGCAGAGAGATAGTGGAGCACGGACTGAATCCGAAGAAGGCTATCGCAGCCGGTGCAGGTGCGCTTCACAATCAAGTATCAGATACGCTTCAGGATGCAGGAATGAGTGAGGATGCTGCCGATACGTCCGCCACAGGGGCCTCTCTTTTTGGAGCAGCAGCGGCTGCTGCGGGAATGACGGAAGCGGGGCAGAGGATCTATAACCGTAAGACAGGCAAGCTCGTTGCCCAAGAGGAGTTCACCTACACAAACGGAAAGGGCGAGGAGGAAAAGGTCGAAAAGGGCAAGGAGCTTGATCTTTCAAAAAATCAGGCGCTCAAAGAGCACATTGAAGCCCACCCTGAGATCAAAGTGGGTGCGCAGAAAGGGTTTCCTGCGAAGGTGATTAAAAAAGGACTAGATACTTTTAAACCATCTTCCAAAGATTCTGTATCTAAAGAAGCTAATAATGACAGCGCCGATATACAAAATCACCAACCCGACAGCAAGGTAGAAGGCGAAACCGACAATAAAATTAAACATAACAAACCTCCTTTCAGTTCTTCTGAGAGCAGTATAGCACAAAATGGAGCAAAACCAAATTTGGCCTCTGCAAATGCAACTGCGATCATAAATTCTGTGACAGGCAACAAGGATATCAAAAGTAAAGCCGCGGCTGACAGGGCCCTGAAGGCGATCGAGCAGATCAGTGACGAAGATGCAGGCAGGCTCAGGCTCAAAAATGATCTTATGTCGCACTTTGCAACACTGGATACTTCAACCCCGGAGGGCAAAGAACTTGCAATTGCGACAAACACAGCGATCTCTGCGATTGACAGCGGAAAAAACCTCACCCCTACTATGCTTAAAAAAGCAGGATTTACGGAAGCAGAAGCAAAGCAGTATGTACCAAAAACAGTAAACGGAACGGACTATAAGGGCGGGAAGCCGTAGGTTTGGCAGGGCCAAACGTCTCTTGAAAGGGTCATGTGCATTGTTCCTCTTGTGCTCATGCTCCCCTATCTATTCCCCCCTTAAAAAGTATGTGGATTTCTGCTTCCTTTGGAATGACAGACCACGTATCATTCTTTTCCCTCCTCCCCAAGCTCCAGCGACTATGGAACAAAGGTAAAAATGTATGATTTTTACTCCAACCGGAGATTAACGACATTTTAGATAAAATACCCTCAATTTTTTAAAGGCACCCTGTGTGCCCAGACCGAGGGAAACCAATGGATATCAGACAGAAATTTTTAGACTTTTTTGAGAGCAAAGGACACAGGGTAGTTCCTTCTGCGCCGCTTATACCGATCGATGATGACGGATCGCTGCTATTTGTGAATGCAGGGATGGTACCGTTCAAGGGGATCTTTACCGGTGAAGAGCCTATCCCGACTCCTCCGCGTGCCACTTCCGCACAGACCTGTATCAGGGCAGGCGGAAAACACAACGACCTTGACAACGTAGGATATACGGCAAGACACCATACGATGTTCGAGATGCTGGGGAACTTCTCTTTTGGGGACTACTTCAAAAAAGAGGCGATGGCGTATGCATGGGAGTTTGTAACCTCTCCTGAGTACCTTGCTCTTCCGGTCGACAGACTCTGGGTGACGGTGCATGAGAACGATGATGAAGCCTTTGAATTGTGGCAGGCGCATGTCCCGGCTGACCGTATCATGCGTTTTGGAGACAAGGACAACTTCTGGCAGATGGGAGATACGGGTGCATGCGGACCGTGCAGCGAGATCTTCTATGACCAGGGAGAAGCGCACTTCAACGGTCCTGAAGACTATATGGGCGGAGAGGGAGACAGATTTTTGGAGATATGGAACCTTGTTTTCATGCAGTATGAAAGAGATATCCAAGGCAACCTCAAACCGCTTCCAAAACCGAGTATCGATACAGGTATGGGGTTTGAAAGGGTTGCTGCGATCAAAGAGGGTGTGTTCAACAACTACCACTCAAGCCTCTTTATGCCGTACCTTGAAAAGATCGGAGAACTGGTAGGTACGCCGTATGACTATGATGCACCCAACTCTGCAAGTTACCGTGTGATCGCAGACCACCTCCGTTCAACCTCATTCCTGCTTGCCCAGGGGGTCAACTTCGACAAAGAGGGGCGAGGATATGTGCTCCGCCGTATCATGCGCCGTGCGATCCGCCACGGGTACCTGCTTGGACTTCGTGAGCCGTTTATGTACAAGCTGGTCGATACGATCGGTGCGGTCATGGGTGAGCAGTACCCGTATCTTGTGGAAAAGGCTGAAGCGGTCAAGGCTTCAATGAAACTGGAAGAAGAGCGATTCTTCGATACGATCGATGCAGGGATCAAGCTCTTTAACGAAGAGCTTGAAAAGACCACTGCGATGTTTGACGGCGAAGTGGCGTTCAAGCTCTATGACACTTTCGGTTTCCCGCTTGACCTGACGGAGGATATGCTCAGAGAAAAAGGCATCGCACTGGACAGCGAAGGGTTTGAGCGCAGGATGGAAGCGCAGAAAGCGCAATCCAAAGCGAGCTGGAAAGGTACCGGAGAAGCGGCGGCAACGGGCGATTTCAAGGAACTGAAAGAGCAGTTCGGACAAAACAGATTTGTAGGGTATGAGCATCAGACCTGCCGGACAAAGGTCCTTGGAGTGCTAGATGAGAATTTTAAGCATGCAGCAGCACTTCAGCCGGGAGAGATCGGCTGGGTGATGCTCGAAGAGACGCCGTTCTATCCCGAATCGGGCGGCCAGACCGGTGACAGGGGTCAGCTTGAAGGGAAGGCAGAGGTGCTCGATACGAAGCTTTTCCAGGGGATGAACCTTTCGGAGGTAGAGGCAAAAGAAGCGCTCTCTGCGGGTGACAGTGTGGTTGCCATCGTTGACAAGGAGAGAAACGAGATCGTCAAACACCACTCCGCAACACACCTGCTCCATGCAGCACTCTATGATCTGCTGGGCGAGCATATCTCGCAGGCGGGCTCTCTGGTTGAGGCGAACAGACTTCGTTTTGACTTCTCTCATCCTCAGGCACTCAGTGCGGAGGAGATCCGAGAGGTAGAGAAGTGGGTGAATGAGAAGATCGCCCACGGTGTCTCTTCTACAACGCAAGAGATGAATATTGATGAGGCAAGAGCACTGGGTGCCAAAGCACAGTTCGGCGAGAAATACGGAGATAAAGTGCGTGTGGTAAGTATGGGAGATGTCTCCGTAGAGCTTTGCGGCGGAACCCATGTCCACAACACTTCGGAGATCGGACTCTTTGTCATCACCAAGGAAAGCGGCGTGAGTGCAGGGGTCAGACGTATCGAAGCGATCTGCGGCACTGCGGCTGCCAACTATGTATTCGGACTCAAAGATACGCTTGAAGCAGTAAAAGCAGAGGTAAAGAACCAGGATCCTATCGCAGGGATCGGCAGACTCAAAGAGCAGATCAAAACGATCAGATCGGAGCTTCAGAGTGCGCTGAACTCGACCAAAAAAGAGCTGAGCATCACACAGATCAATGGTATCAACGTGATCGTGGATGAGGTTGAGGCCGGGGATATCAAAGAGATGATCGATGAGGCGAAGAATAGGTATCCGAACATCGCAGTGATGCTTTTCCAGAAGAAAGACGACAAAGTGCTTATTGCCTGCGGAAGCAAAGAGACTGCGATCAAAGCCGGTGACTGGATCAAAGCGATCGCGCCTGTCCTTGGCGGCGGAGGCGGCGGCCGTCCGGACTTTGCACAGGCCGGCGGGAAAGACCCGTCCAGGATCGCTGAAGCGAAAGCGAAAGCTTTGGCATACCTTGAAGAGAATTTGTAAGAGATCATGACTGAAATCTATACGAACTATGCCCATGCGATCGTCTTTGTGCATGTGCTCTCTGCATTTGTCTGGGTAGGCGGTATGATCGCCATACGTTTTGCCGTACACCCTGCGATGCAGAGCATCGATGATGCCAAGATCAAGCTTGGCAAGACGCTGATGATGGTAGGCAGGTTCTTTCATATCGTGATCCCTTTCATCCTGCTGATCTTTATTACCGGACTGGTCATGGCAGTAGCACAGCAGGGTCACCATGGCGGGCAAAAGATGACCTTTCTGCTCAAGGAGTCGATCTGGGTGGTCATGGCGGTGAACTTCAGCTGGATGTACCTCAAACGGAGAAAAGCGCAACAGCTTTTTGACCGTGGCGATCTGCCTGCTGCAAAAGCGTCGGTCTCGCTGATACCGAAACTCCTGCTGCCGATCAATATCGTTTTGGGTATTGTTGCGCTCTGGCTGGGCGTCACACTTAGAGGGCTCTGATGGTCATATTGTGTTCAGCTTCGGAGTCCAGGGCGCTGCTTTTGCGCAATTTCGGGATAGCGTTTATCCAGAAGGTCCCCGAGTATGACGAGGAGCAGATCACCACGACGATCGCCAAAGATTTTGTCTACACGGCAAGCAAAGGGAAGCTTGAGGCGGCCGTACGCGAGTTTGGCCTCGATACCCCGCTTCTGTGTGCCGATACGGTGATCGCAGCAGCGGACGGGACGATCCTGCGTAAGCCAAAAGATATCGGGGATGCCAGACGCATCCTTGAGATACAGAGCGGTTCAGAGATCTCGATCATCTCTTCGCTGCACTACCGCTCCAAAACACTGCTCTTCTCGGATACCTCTGCGACACACTACCGCTTTGCAGCGTTTGAAGAAGAGGCGATGGAAGCCTATCTGCAGAGCGGTCAGTGGGAAGGGAAAGCAGGCGGATGCATGGTAGAGGGGTTTTGTAAAAAATATATCCTTGAAGTCAGAGGTTTCGAGAGTACCGCAATGGGCCTTCAGGTTGAGACACTGCTGCCATGGCTGGGAAAATAGGTTAGGAAAACAGTATGATATATGAGAATGAAATCGAAGCGCTGAAGAGAGCAGGGCGTTTCAGGGAGCGCAAACTCTATGACGATACCCTACAGGACCTTGCCTCCAATGACTATCTTGGCCTCTCGACCAAAAAGAAGCATCTGAAAAAAGCGATGAAGCTTCTGGAGGATTACCAAACGATCTCTCCTAAAGCCAGTATGCTGGTCAACGGCTATCATCCGGTCCATCGTATTTTTGAAATGGAGCTGGCTGAGGCGAACGGTTTTGAGGAGGGGATGATCGTCGGGTCCGGTTTTTTGGCAAACATGGCACTGATCGAATCGCTGGTGCGCAAAAGCGACATGCTCTTTATGGATGAGGAGTATCATGCTTCGGGAGTCCTGGCTTCACAGCTTCTGGGTGACCGTGTCGTAAAGTTCAGACACAATGATGCCGAAGATTTGAAAGAGAAGCTTGAAGCCTATCCCGGCAAACGGCAGATCATTGCGATCGAGGGGGTCTACTCGATGAGCGGGGAGCTTGCCAAAAAAGAGATTTTCGACCTGGCCGAGGAGAAGCAGGCTCTGCTGATCGTCGATGAGGCGCACAGTGCGGGCGTACTGGGGTGGAAACTCCAGGGGATATTTGAGCACTACGGTATCCCTATCACCGAGCGCCATATCAAGATGGGTACGCTGGGCAAGGCGTACGGATCATACGGGGCGTATATCCTGGCAAGCAAAGAGGTGATCACTTTTCTGGAGAACCGCGCAAAATCGGTCATCTACTCTACGGCCCCCTCGGTGATCGATACGGCGTTGGCGCTGGTGAATTTCCGCTATATCCTCAAAAAAGCGGACAAGATAAGAGCGGAGATCAAAGAGCGCCAGGCGATGGTTGCCAAAGAGTACGGTATCCACCTCCAGAGCCTTATCCTGCCTATAAGGGTGCAGAACAACGATCAGGCGCTTTTTTTGCAGAAGGGGCTGATGGCACAGGGATACCTCGTCGGTGCCATCAGGCAGCCTACGGTCTCTCATCCGATCATGCGGGTGATCCTCTCTCTCTCCGTGCCTTTGCGCGAAACCAGACATGCGCTTGCGCTGATCCATCATAATCTGGATTAAAAGGAGATCTCCTTTTGCCTAACTCAGCTAAATACGATAAAATAGTAAGATTTTAACGAAAGGTAATCCGTGTTTCACAGTCTAATCAAGGGTTCTATCATCCTGGCGATTATTTTTACGGCTGCACTCGTGGCAGCATTTGTCTATGCCTATGAAGAGGTAAAACTCGATGCGGATAAACTGATCAACTATAAGCCGGAGATCTCATCGGTAATCCTGGACAAAGACGGCAACAGGCTTGCCTATGTCTTTAAAAAGCAGCACCGCCTCTACGCGACCTATGATGAACTCCCGAGTTTTATCGTAGAAGCCCTGGTAGCGATGGAAGATACGAAGTTCTTTGAGCACAGCGGTGTCAATCCCGATGCGATCTTCCGTGCGATTATCAAAGATATCCAGGCAGGCGCGTTTGTGGAGGGCGGAAGCACGCTCACGCAGCAGCTGATCAAAAACAAACTGCTCAGCAATGAAAAAAAACTGGCCAGAAAGATCAAAGAGGCGATCCTGGCACTGAAGATAGAAAATGAGTTGAGCAAAGAGCAGATCATCGAGCGTTATCTCAATGAGATCTCTTACGGAAACAACTACTTTGGGATCAAAACGGCTGCGAACGGCTACTTCCACAAAGAGTTGCATGAACTGACGATAAAAGAGGCTGCGATCCTTGTCGGACTGCCCAATGCACCTAGCTATTATAACCCTATCAAACATTACCAGAGAGCACTGGATCGTGCCAATAACGTGCTTTACCGTATGAAAAATATAGGATGGATCTCCCAGGAGGACTACCTCAAAGCGGTCAAAGAGTCGCCGACTGTCCATCAGACGTCACTGACACAGAATATTGCACCCTATATCGTCGATGAGGTGGTCAGACGTTTTAACGGCAAGCTCGGGGATATCCGTACGGGCGGATACAAGATCTATACGACAGTGGATATGAAACAGCAGGAAATCGCCAAAAAAGCGGTTAGCTTCGCGTATGAGAAAGCACTGAAGCAGTATAAAGAAAAAGTCGGTAAAAGCACCCTGAATACGGCACTGGTCGCAGTAGAGAGCAAGACGGGGAATATCCTGGCGATGGTGGGCGGAGAGAGTTATGAGCGGAGTGCCTTTAACCGTGTGACCCAGACAGAGCGCCAGCCAGGTTCAGCCTTTAAGCCTTTTATCTACCAGACCGCGCTGGATATGGGATACAACCCGGCTACACCGCTGACCGATCTTGCCAGAACTTTCCAGTACTACCACAAGGGAAAACGCAAGATCTGGGCCCCAAGAAATTATGAACGTGATTTCAAGGGGTTTGTATCGCTCAGGGAGGCATTGGTGCACTCGCGCAACCTTGCTACGATCAACCTAGTGGCTGACTTGGGTGTAAGCACAATCCGCAAAAGGCTGGCATTCCTGGATGTTCCCCATATCCCGAGAGATATGTCTATCGCTTTGGGGAACCTCGGGCTCAGTCCCCTGAAGATGGCACAGATATTCTCGGTATTTGCCAATAACGGACATATGATCGAACCGAGACTGGTGAGTAAAATCGTCTCTAAGGAGGGAGCGGTGATCTACGAAACACGCCCCAAGGAGATCGCCGACTTTACGACACCGGAGCAGGCTTACCTGATGACCGATGTGCTCAAAGATGTTGTTGAAAGAGGAACCGGACGCAATGCCAGAGTCGCCGGTATCGAGCTTGCGGGCAAGACCGGTACGACAAACAACAGTATCGATGCCTGGTTCTGCGGCTATTCGCCGGAGATCGAAGTGATCGTATGGTTCGGACGGGATGACAATAGACGTATTGCAGCGAGAGGGGCGACAGGCGGCGGGCTTGCCGCACCGGCATTCTCCTACTACTTCAGAGAGCTGCTCAAAACCTATCCCGACACCAAGCGTACGTTCGATATTCCCCAGGGGGTCTATCGGGGAACCTATGAAGGGAAGAGTGAGATCTATACCAAACACTCTCCTCTGCCGAGGGTCAAACCAAAAGAGGAGTATGGTTTTGATGAGATGGACACTTCCGGGGATGAAGCTTACAGTGATGTTGCACCTTTGGAAGAGACGGATATGGTTGAGGTGATCAACTATGATGAAGCAGAACCGGATGATATGGGGTTTGCAGAGACGATCGAGATTGATGGTGAGGAGAAGAGAGAGGAAGATGATCCGCTGCATCCGAAAAGAAAAGTACCTAAAACTCCGGTATCAGAAGATAGCGGAACACTCTTCTAGCCGATGAAGGATTCATGATGCACAGTTTTGCTCCGGAGATACTGCTCATCACGATACTGAGCCTGGTGGTTTTTGCCGATGGGCTCTCGGCAAGGCTGAAAATACCTTCCGTCTTTCTGCTTCTGATCGGTTCCTATCTTATCTATACTTATGCCAAAATGGCAGTTCCTATTGACCTGAAGCTCTATTTTGATGCGGTGGTACTCTTCTGTATCCCCGTGATCTTTATGGGCGATGCTCTGCATCTGCACTTCTCTGATATCAAGAGGCATGCCTGGAGTATCTTTTATCTGGCTGTATTCGCCGTGGCACTCTCTATCACCGCAGGCGCAAGCCTCTACTACTCCCATCTCTTTGAAGGGTTGACACTCGGAGCCTACGTCTCGTTGTTTGCGATCAATATGGCAACGGATGCGGTCAGCGTACAGTCAGTACTCTCCCGATTCCAGGGGGTCAGTCATGATATCAAAGTCCTGATCGAAGGGGAGTCACTGGGTAACGATGCGACTGCTGTCATCGCGTTTTTCTTTATCGGTCTTCCCTGGATGATGAGCGGTACGATCGATACGGGTGATGCAACCATAGATGCATTGCGTGTATTTGCAGTGAGTATGGGTATGGGGATCGCTTTTGGATATCTCTTCTATATGCTGATGAAACTGATCAATGATAAAAGGGGAGAGCTCTTTGTCTTTATGGTTGAAGCATATTCGGCATATGTTGTTGCGGAGCATTTTCATGTGAGCGGTATCCTGACATTGATCACGGCGATCATCGCTACGAAAGCATGGATCGATATCGATATGAGAAAAGTTGAAGGTGAAGATGCGAAAAAAAGCAAAACCTTTTTGCAGAAACTCCGTTTGCATGGTATAGATCCGACGACCTCCGAGAGAATGGAGTATATCTATGAGATGGCAAAAGAGTTTGGATATATCGCAGCTGTCATCATCTTCTTTGTGCTGGCCGAGATGGTAAGTCTGGAGAAGTTCTGGGAGTACAAAGCAGAGATCGTTGCAATGTTCCTCATCACTACCTTGATCCGTGCACTTTCGATGGCAAAGTTTGCCTTTTGGGGAAGCAGGCTGGAGCAGATCAAGCCGGTTGGGTTTGAGGGATGGTTTATCCTCACCTTCTCCGGGATGAAAGGAGCGCTCTCTATCATCCTTGTGCACATGATCCCGGACTCCTTTGCCTATAAAGAGCTCTTTGAGGTGGTCACGACAGGTGTCGTGATCCTCTCTATCTTTCTCTACGGAACGACACTCTGGAGCTACTTTACCTTCTTTAAGAAAGAGGAAGAGAAGAAGCTCTTTACCCATTAGTGGGTCATAACATCCTTGTCTCGTTCCATATTTCCCGAAGTGGAATAAATCGTCTCGAGAGCAATGGTTTTCGCAAGGGTGCGTAACCACGCACCGAAAAATAGATAGTAAGTTTAATTCATTTCTTTTTTTCTATAGAGTCAGTGTTAATCTCTTCATGTTTTTAAATGAAGAGACAATGTAATGATTCTTGGTTGAATGTTCATTTTTTTCTTTGTTGATGTGACAAAGAAAAAGAAACGAACCAAAAAAGAAAACACTAACGGCTATCGCATTTTCTTGTACTCGAACTTGTGCCCATTTAAAGAGGGTGTTATTTGAATGGGTCTGGTAAACTTTAAGATACCTTTTTGGTTCTTAAAGTTTACCAGACCCAATAGAAAAGATAAGTTTCTCCCGGGCAGGAACCCGAGAGGAGAGATTAGCATGAATAAGTAGTAATGTACTCGTATGCAGTCGGTCTGCCTTCATCCGGCCAGATCTGTCTTTTGAACTGGTAGTGTTGGTATGCCTGGATAAATTCCGCAGTGAATACCGGTTTCAAGAAATCGTTGTCAGCGATAAGCCCTTCCATAGCCTCTCTAAGGGTATGAGGCATTTGAGGGATATTCTTCTCTCTGATCTCATCAAGGCTGAGTTCAAAGAGATCCTCATCCATCGGTCCAACCATCGGGTATCCGCCTTTTTTGATACCATCGATTCCTGCCATAAGCAGTGCAGCAAATGCAAGGTATGGACATGCAGTTGAGTCCGGGAATCTTGTCTCGATTCTTACAGCCGGCTCGCTCGCACCATATGGTATACGGCACGCAGCCGATCTGTTCTGGCTTGAGTAAGTCAGGATAGATGGCGCCTCAAACCCTGGCAGAAGTCTCTTGTAGGAGTTTGTAGTCGGGTTTGTCAGTGCAGAAACTGCATCAGAGTGTTTAAAGATACCGCTGAGGTAGTCAAGTGCTGTTTTGCTCAGGTTACCGTATTCACCTTTTGAGTAGAAAAGGTTTTTACCGTCTTTCCAGATCGACTGGTGTACGTGCATTCCGTTACCGTTGTCACCGTAAAGCGGTTTTGGCATGAATGTAGCCGTTTTCCCGTTGAGGTGGGCAACCATTTTTACAACATATTTGTACTTCTGTACATTGTCTGCTGCTTCAACCAGAGTACCGAACTTGATACCGATCTCACCTTGCCCTTGAGCAACTTCGTGGTGACCAAGTACGACTTCAAGACCGATCTCTTCCATGATAAGCATCATCTCAGCTCTGAGATCCACCATAGAGTCAGTCGGCATTATCGGGAAGTAACCCCCTTTTACGCCTGGTCTGTGACCCATATTGCCGTATTCGTATTTTGTATCGTGGTTCCAGCCACCTTCTTGTGTGTCAACTTTGTAGTACGCAGAGTTCATATCATCTCTGAACTCTACATTGTCAAAGACGAAGAACTCGTTTTCTGGACCGAAGTACGCGATATCACCGATATTTGCCTCATCAAGGTACTCAAGCGCTTTTTTCGCGATCGATCTTGGACATCTTTCATACATTTGATTTTTGTAGATATCGTAAACATCACAGATCACAATGATCGTGCTGTCTGCCGTAAACGGGTCAAGGAAGGCAGTCTCTACATCCGGTTTGAGGATCATGTCTGATTTGTCGATCGGCTGCCATGCATCGATGGATGAACCGTCGAATGGAAGACCGTTCTCCAGCATCTCTGCACTGACTGCATGCATTCTATAGGTTACATGGTGCCATGCACCTTTGATATCGGTAAATCTAAAGTCTACAAATTCGACTTCATTCTCTTCACAATATTTATAAAATTCATCTGTGTTGTTCACAAATTTGCCCATAGGGTTCTCCTCTTACTGGATTAAAAATTATTGATCCATTATAGCAAGTAAATGATTAGAGGAGATAATTTTTGTGATTAAAAATTAATCAATTGATTCTTTCCCTGCCACGGGAATGATTTTTTGGTGTTTAAAAATTGACCATCATGCGGTCACGGTGATTGAAATAGACGGCTTTTGTATACCCTGTCTCCCTGGCAAGTGCAGTCACCTCTTCATAGGCAAATCCGACCTGCTCGGGACTGTGCGCATCCGAACCGAAGGTGATGGGGATCTCCAGTTCAAAAGCCTCTTCCAAGAGTGCTTTGGAGGGGTAGATCTCCCCGATGGGTTTGCGAAGGCCTGCGGCATTGAGTTCCAGTACCATGTTCGCTTTTTTGATCGCTTTGAGTGCATCTTTGGCAAGGACTCTTATATCCTGTTTGGGCAGGTATTTGAATACTTTGATCAGGTCAAGGTGTCCTACGATATCAAATCTGCCGAACTTTGCCATGGCTTCGACAGCTTCAAAGTAGGCTTTCCATATCTCGTCGACATCACGATCTCTCCAACCGCTCAGAAACTCCGGATTGTCAAAACTCCACTTATCGATGAAGTGTACCGACCCGATGAAGTAGTCCACATCCGCACCCAGTACTCGATCATCCATATGACCGGGGAGATAATCCACCTCATAACCAAAGAGGATATCGATCTTGCCGCTGTATTTTTCTTTGGCTCCCAATACATCACTGCGGTATGCTTCCATCTCTTCAAATGCCAGGCGGTAATGTGGGTCAAAGTCCATCGGTGCATGTTCGGAAAAGCCGTATACATCTATGCCCAATGCTATGGCTTTTTCTATATATTCATCGATGCATCCCTCTGCGTGATTGCAGCGGGTAGTGTGGTTGTGTATGTCAATTCTCATGAGGCAAATTTTATCATAAAAACAGATTTTTACTACTATTTAGGTAGAATTAGAGCAAAAATTATCCTAAATAGGTAAAAGATGACTGAAAAGAAAAAAGTAGAACTCTTAGCACCTGCAGGTAACCTGGAGAAGATGAAGATCGCACTGAATTACGGTGCCGATGCCGTCTATGGCGGCACGAGTACCTTCTCTTTGCGTATTCGTTCGGGTAAAGAGTTCGATATGGATGCCTATAAAGAGGGGATCGAGTACGCCCATGAGCGAGGCAAGAAGGTCTATACGACGATCAATTCATTCCCTTTCAATTCCCAGGTAAAACTCTACGAGAACCATATCGCAAAGATGGCGGAACTGGAGCCCGATGCCCTGATCGTTTCAAGTCCGGGGATCGTCAAGATGGCAAAACGGATCGCACCGAATATCCCGATCCACCTTTCGACGCAGGCAAACGTGATGAATGCCCTGGATGCACAGGTCTACTATGAGATGGGCGTGACGCGTATCATCGCAGCCCGTGAGATCAGTCTCAAAGACTGTGAAGCGATCAAGTCTGTACTGCCTGACCTTGAATTGGAGGTTTTTGTGCACGGATCGATGTGTTTCGCCTACTCGGGAAGATGTCTGATCTCAGCCGTCCAGACAGGACGTGTGCCCAACCGGGGAAGCTGTGCCAATGACTGCCGTTTCCCGTATGAGATCTACGCACACAACCCTGAGAGTGGTACGACCTTCAGGCTGGACGAGGAGGAGGGTGTAGGAACATACATCATGAATGCCAAAGATATGAACCTGGCTTCCCATGTGGATGAGATACTCGCTTCGGGTGTGATCGATTCGCTGAAGATTGAGGGGCGCACCAAGTCTCCTTACTATACGGGGGTTGTGACCAAGGCCTACCGTGAAGCGATCGATGATTTTTACGCAGGAAAATTTGATGCCGAGAAGTACCAGGCGGAGCTTCATACCACACAGAACAGAGGCTTTACCGATGCCTATCTGATCTCCCGCCCGTTTGAACGGAAGGATACTGAATCTCATGATTTCTCGATCCAGAACGGTACACATCAGGTCGCTGCACTGGTCAGTGAAGACGGTAAAACATGGCGATGCAAAGATAAGACCTGCATCGGTGACGAAGTGGAGATCGTGCTTCCTGTAGGAGCGAGTGTGGAACTGGTGGATAACGAGTACGGTAAGATCGAAGAGCATGATGGCAGATACTGGCTGACATTCAAAAAGATGATTGCCGTCTCGGGTAAAGAGTTTGAGTGTGTCCACAGCGGTGACCTGAATGATATCCTTCTTCCTGCCGAGCTCCCGGGGTATACGATCCTCAGACGAGGTATCGCCGAAGCACTGGAGAAGAAAGGGTTGACGGAAGACTCTACGCCGATGAAGATGGTGCCAAAAGACAGGGTCTGCGACTGAAGAATTGTCTGTTGTTCTGGACTTGACTCAGGATCCGGAGTTGCGCCCTGTCAAGGCGGGATTCTGAATCAAGTTCAGAATGAAGAACAGAGAAACAAAAGGAAAAAACGATGAAATTTGTATCGATTGTAATGGGAAGCAAGAGTGACTTTGATGTCATGAAAGAGTGCGGTACTACACTTGAAAAGTTTGGTGTTCCGTATGAGTTGATTATCTCTTCAGCGCATAGAAGTCCTGAAAGAACGAAGAACTACATCAAAGACGCTGAGGAGAGAGGTGCACAGGTATTCATCGCAGCAGCGGGTATGGCAGCACACCTTGCCGGTGCATTGGCTGCAACGACTACGAAGCCGGTACTGGGTGTTCCTATGGAAAGCGGCCCGCTTAAAGGTGAGGATGCGCTTCTGAGTACAGTGATGATGCCTGCAGGTATGCCCGTAGGTACCGTAGCGATCGGCAAAGCCGGTGCGACAAACGCGGCATACCTTGCGATCCAGATCATGGCACTTCAGGATGATGAGCTTAGAGTCAAACTTCAGGAAGACCGTATCGCAAAAGCGAAGAAAGTAGAGCTTGACTCTGCTGAGATCGAAGTAAGACTTTAGTCTTTCAAAAGTTAGGAATATTATGAACAACGATGCTATCACATTCAGCGAACTACTACTAAAACTCCAGCAGTTCTGGGCGCAGCAGGGGTGCAATATCGTACAGCCCTATGATATCCCTGCGGGTGCGGGGACATTCCACCCTGCGACACTGCTCAGAAGCCTGGACAGCAAACCGTGGAGTGCGGCGTATGTCGCACCGAGCCGCAGGCCGACAGACGGGCGTTACGGGGAGAACCCGAACCGTCTGGGGGCATACTATCAGTTCCAGGTGCTTATCAAACCGAGCCCGGACAATATCCAGCAGCTCTATCTCCAGTCTTTGGAGTACCTGGGGCTTGACCTTAGCCAGCATGACATCCGTTTTGTCGAAGACAACTGGGAGTCCCCGACGCTTGGTGCCTGGGGACTTGGATGGGAAGTATGGCTTGACGGGATGGAGGTGACGCAGTTTACCTATTTCCAGCAGGTGGGTGGTATCGCGTGCGATCCGGTAGCGGTGGAGATCACCTACGGAACAGAGCGTCTGGCGATGTATCTCCAGGGGGTTGAATCTGTTTTTGATATCGTCTGGAACAGAAACGGTGATGAGGTGACAACCTATGCGGATGTGCACAAAGAGAGTGAGTATGAGTTCAGCAAATATCACTTTGAAGTTGCCACCACAGAGAAGCTTTTTGCACATTTTGAGGATGCAAGTGCAGAGTGCAGACTCTGTCTGGAGAAAGGGCTTCCTCTCCCGGCCTATGACCAGTGTATGACCGCTTCACATGCCTTTAACGTACTGGATGCAAGAAAAGCAGTTTCCCAGGCGCAGAGACAGAACTATATCCTCAAAGTACGTGAACTGGCGATCGGTTGTGCACAGCTCTATAAAGCCCAGGAAACAGAGCGTAATGCTAGGGTAAATAGCAAGTAGCAGGTAACAGGGAGCAGGTTTGGTTTGCATTGAGATGCAATGCCTATCTTTAAAGTAGAGAGAAACAGAGTGAAGGAATAGAGGTGAAGTTACAGGAAGTTTACGAATTTTTAGATACTATCAGCCCTTTTGAACTTCAGGAGAAGTGGGACAACTCCGGCCTGATCGTCGGTGATATGCGCAGAGAAGTCTCACAGATCGTCATCTCGCTCGATATCGATGAAGCGATGATCGAAGAGGCTGAAGAGGGGACACTTTTTGTCGTGCATCACCCGTTGATATTTGGCAAACTGACACAGCTGGACTTTGCAAAATATCCCTCCAACCTGATCGAAAAGATGATCCTGAAAAAACAGGCATTGATCGCACTGCATACCAACTTTGACCAGACGCATCTCAACAGATATGTCTTCGAGAAGGTACTTGGGCTCAAGATGGAGAATGAACTGCCCTTTGTCTGTATGGCCCGGGGCGAGTGGAGCTACAAAGGGCTGCTTGGACTGCTCAAAGAGAAGTTCGGCCTGCCGACACTGAAAGTGGTAGGCAAAAAAGAGAAGATCACCTCTATCGCGCTGACGACGGGGGCAGGTGCTTCACTGATCGATCAGATCGATGCCGACTGTTTTTTGACCGGAGATATCAAATACCACGATGCGATGAAAGCAATGAGCGAAGATCTGATGATGGTTGACATCGGACACTACGAAAGCGAGAAGTTCTTCGCAGAGATACTTTATGATGAGTTGAAAGTTTTACCTCTTTTGGTTATAATTGCGCAATCTAAAAATCCGTTTGAGATTGATAACACTATCTAAAACCCATACCCCTTTAAAGGAACAAGATGAACAAACATCTAAATCAATTGATCGCACTTGCAAAAAATGATCAGACGATCGACAGCTATGCGCCTGCGATTGAAGCAGCAGAGAAAAAAGTAAAAAAAGCACAGAAAAAAGTAGATGCAGTACAAGAAGAGATCGATACGCTTCAGGCAGAGATCTCCAAAAACGAACAGAAGATCGAGGGCTTTGATGATCAGCTGAAGATGCTCAACGAGCAGTTGGCAAGCAATGCGAAAAAAGTCAAAGAGATCAGTACCGAAAAAGAGATGCAGGCACTCTCTCTTGAGGAAGATATCGCGAAAGAGAAGATGACCTTCGCCAATGAAGAGATAGAGAGGCTTCAGGGTGTCAATGAGACCAAAAAAGCACTTTTGAAAGAAGCGGAAGAGAAACTACAGGCGCGCACTGAAGAGCTGACAGCGATCAGAGAAGTGGTAGATGTAGAAAAAGCCGAGATCGAGCAGGCAAAAGGCGAGTTGTTCGTGAAGAGAGAAGAGCTTACCAGAAACCTTGAACAGAAAGTTCTGGCATTTTATCAGAAGATCCGTATCTGGGCAGGCAACACGGCAGTTGTTCCGGTGAAGAAGCAGGCGTGTTACGGATGCTATATGAAGCTCAATGACAAAACCTATGCCGAAGTGATCAAAGCTGAAGAGATCGTCACTTGTCCACACTGCGGAAGAATCCTCTATATCGAGAGTGTTACGCCTGAAGCGTAATGAAATGACGGACTATGGAGAAACGTTTCTTTTTTCTCTATAGTACTCTTATCTCTGTGGTGTATATCGCCGCACTGCCTTTTTTACTCCTCCTTGCATTGAAGCATAAGTATCACCTGTCGGTACCCGCACGGTTTTTTTTCTGGAAGAATGCCCCTTTGAAGAGCGACGGGGTATGGTTCCACTCCTGCAGTTTCGGAGAGGCGCTGGCGATCAAGCCTTTGGTGGCACAGCTGCCTGAAGATAAGCTTCGTATGACCACGACGACACAAACCGGTTTTGAGGTCGCAAAAGGCTACACTGAACAGAGCCATTTCCTGCCCTTTGAACCGCTACTCTTTTTCTGGCTGAAGCCGCAGAAAGTGCTTGTGGTGATGGAGGCGGAGTTTTGGTATCTGCTGTTTGCCCTGGCAAAAAAGAGGGGTGCCAAGACACTCTTGATCAATGCACGTATGAGCGACAGGTCATTCCCGAAGTACTACAGGATGCGGTGGTTCTATGCCCATATCTTCAGGTATATTGACGAGGTGTATGCGCAGACATCGAAGGATAAAGAGCGTCTGGAGCTTCTGGGTGCCAGAAAGGTGACAGTCACCGGGAATATCAAGCTTGCCAACCTCGCTTCACCGACGAAAATATTGCAAAAACCGGCAGGTTTGACCGTTTGCGGTGCGAGTACCCATGAGGGTGAAGAGCGGTTGATACTGGATGCTTTTGTAAAGTTAAGAGCCGAACAGAAAGATGCAAGGCTGATCCTGGTGCCAAGGCATCCCGAGCGTTTTGAAAGGGTAGCGGATCTGATCGCGGCGGTTGCCAAAGCGCATGGGATGCAGTGGCATCGCTATTCAAAAAACGAAGCGCTTGAGGGTGATATCATACTGGTAGACAGGATGGGGGAACTGGTCAATATCTATGCCATTACCGACATTGTGGTGCTTGGAGGTGCCTTTGCACCTATAGGAGGGCACAATGCCGCTGAAGCCGCACAGTTTGGATGCAAGATCATCTCAGGTCCCCACTATTTCAACCAAAAAGAGATTTTCGGTGCCATTGAAGGGATCACGGTCGTAGAGGCTTCAAATCTTCCGCGAAGGCTCCTGGGGCATGGCGTCCTGAAAGCTGCAAAGATCAGGGGAGAGACGAACCTTGCCCCGATCATAGAAAGTATCAACGCTGTACTCTAAAGCATAAATAGAGGAGAGACACTTCCTCTTCTGTCCATATATACCGCAATATGGAATAAAAAAACAAACATAACGTAAGGAGAACAATTGTCAGCCAAATATCTCAAAAAAGAAGAATGGTTTTCTAACATACGGGGGGATATTCTCTCAGGCCTTGTTGTCGCATTGGCACTGATCCCGGAAGCGATCGCGTTTTCTATCATCGCCGGAGTCGATCCCAAAGTGGGTCTCTATGCCTCTTTTTCGATGGCGGTTATTATCGCATTTGTTGGGGGAAGACCGGGGATGATCAGTGCTGCTACAGGTGCGATGGCGCTGCTGATGGTCACACTTGTCAAAGAGCACGGGCTTGAGTATCTGTTGGCTGCGACGGTACTTACCGGTATGATTCAGATCGTCGCAGGGTATTTTAAACTGGGACAGCTGATGAGCTTTGTGCCGCGTGCGGTTGTTGTCGGTTTTGTCAATGCCCTTGCGATCCTGATCTTTATGGCACAGCTTCCTGAGCTTACCAATGTCACATGGCACGTCTATGTACTCACTGCAGCAGGGCTGGGGATCATCTACCTCTTCCCTTACATTCCTAAGATAGGTTCGCTGCTTCCTTCTCCGCTGGTGACCATCGTTGTGCTCACGCTTGTGGTCTATTTCATGGGGATTGATGTGCGCACCGTTGGTGATATGGGAGCGCTTCCGGATACCCTTCCTGTCTTTTTGATCCCTGATATCCCGTTCAATCTTGAGACCCTGATGATCATCCTGCCTTATTCTGTCTCTCTGGCGATGGTGGGGCTTCTGGAGTCACTGATGACAGCCACGATCGTGGATGATCTTACCGATACGAAAAGCGACAAGAACCGGGAGTGTACAGGGCAGGGGATCGCCAATATCGCGACAGGTTTTACAGGCGGTATGGCTGGTTGTGCGATGATCGGTCAGTCGGTGATCAATGTGAAATCAGGGGGGCGCGGACGTCTCTCTACCTTTGTCGCAGGTTTTTTCCTGCTGATCATGGTGGTATTTTTGAGCGATATTATCTCCGTCATACCGATGGCCGCACTTGTCGCGGTGATGATCATGGTCTCTATCGGTACGTTTGACTGGAGCTCGATCAAAAAGCTCAAGACCCTTCCGCTCTCAACCAATGTGGTGATGGTGTCGACGGTGATCGTGGTGGTCTTTACCCATAACCTCGCACTTGGTGTCTTTGTCGGGGTGCTTCTGGCCGCTTTGTTCTTTGCCAACAAGATCAGCCACTTTATGTATAGCGAAAGCACATACGATGAGGCTACGGACACACGTACCTATAAAGTTGTAGGGCAGGTATTTTTCAACAGTGCCGATAAGTTTTATGACGCTTTTGATTTTAAGGAGGTTGTAGAAAATATCGTGATAGACTTGAGCAAGGCGCATTTCTGGGATATTTCGGCGGTCTATGCCCTGGATAAAGCAATCATCAAACTCCGCCGTGAGGGCGCCAATGTGACACTGATCGGAAAAAACGAAGCGAGTGCCACGATCATCGACAGATTCGGGATCCACGATAAACCCGAAGAGATTGAAAGAGTGATGGGGGGACATTAAAAAGATGCAACATATCGGTGAGATCAAAGAGGCTGTTTTTGCCTGTGTGGATGGTTCGCAATTTTCTGAAGCGGTGTCCGACTATGGCGTGCATATCGCAAAGCAGCTGCAATTGCCGCTTGTGCTTTTCAATACCGTAGAACATCCCTACAGCTCTTCCAAAACAGATCTCTCGGGAAACTTGAGCCTGGGAGAAAGCGAAGATCTTCTCGGAGCGCTCTCGGAGGAGGACAAGGCAAGAAATAAAGAGGCGCGTGCAAAGGGCAAAGCGCTTTTGACGGCGCTGAAGGAAAAAGTAGAATCAAGCGGCTTTCACGATGTCTATGCGGTGCAGCGCCACGGCATACTCCATGAAAACCTCAAGGAGCTGGAGGAGAAGCTGCGTGTCGTACTCTTTGGTGTGTCGGGTATGGGGCATCCGGGAGAGGAGAGCGGGATAGGCTCCCAGGTGGAGACGATCATCCGTGAGGTGGATGCACCCGTGCTGCTTGTCAACAAAGCATATACCCCGCCTGAAAGAGTGATGATCGCCTTTAACGGCACAAGCGGCTCGGTCCATGCCCTTGAGGAGGTGTCCGCTTTGCCGATGCTCTCAAAAGAGGTGAAGCGCTATATTGTCTCGGTCCATAAAGAGAGCGCAAAAGCGGAGGAGCTTATCGCGCAGGCCAAAGCACTGATAAAAGACCCGTCATTGAACTGTGAATATATCGCCAAAGAGGGGGACCCGTTTGAGGGTATCCTGGGATGCATCGAAGAGAAGGGGGTAGATATGCTCGCGATCGGCTCCTACAGCCATGGCAAACTCAAAACAGCGCTCTTCGGGAGTTTTACCACCAAGCTCATCAAAAGTGTAAAGGTCCCGCTGATTGTTCTGAAATAAAGTGCATCATTCAGACCTGAGAATAGCGGCCGAAAATACGGCATAAAGAGCATGGCAAGTGTAAATGGCCGCTAAATATGGTATCCTTTCGGTATCAGGAAACGGCAAAAGAGCGGTATATTAAAGAAGTAAAATGTTTTATGAGATAAACAAGGATCGTGTGACCCTTCGCATCAAAGCACAGCCAAATGCAAGCAGAAGCGAGTTTTGTGAACTCTATGGCGATGAAGCGATCAAGATACGTATCAAAGCCCCTGCGGTAGAGGGAGCAGCCAATAAAGAGCTGGTGAAGTTCCTTTCAAAAAGTTTTAAAGTTCCCAAAAGCGAGATTGTTTTTCAATCAGGGCAAACTTCCAAAATAAAAATCATAGCGTTTCCTCTTACGGAAAAATTCAGCCAATGGGTAGCAACATATAAGGATGGTTAAATGGCAACAGATCAGGCATTTAAAGTACTGGCACAACAGGAGGGGATCTCCAAGAACAGGGCAAAGGCCCTGATCGACAGCGGACTGGTCTTTGTGGGAGACAAACAGGTCAAGATCGCCAGGGCACAGATCAACACGGAAACAAAGTTCCGTATCGAGTATCCGAGCGATATAGAAGTGCTTTACGAAGATGAGAATATCGTCGCTGTCAACAAACCTGCACAGGTGGACAGCTATGATATCCAGGATGCGATAGAGGGGGCGGAGCTGCTCCACAGACTCGACAGGGATACTTCCGGTGTTCTTCTACTTGGAAAGAACCGGGAGTTTATTGAGAAAGCGGTCAAAGAGTTCAAGAACCGCAGGGTAAAAAAAGCGTATGTTGCCTGGGTCGAAGGTGTGGTCTATGACACGATGGAGATCGATGACCCGATCCTTACGATCAAAAAAGGCAAAGCATTCTCAAAGATCGATCCGGTACGCGGGAAAAAAGCCTACACCAAGGTGATCCCTGATGAAGTGCAGGGGAAAAAGTCCAAGGTAAGAGTGGAGATCACCACCGGGCGTACGCACCAGATACGTGTGCATCTGGCAAGTGTGGGGCATCCGATCGTCGGTGATGAACAGTATGGTTCGGTCACAAAGTCCAAGCGTATATTGCTGCATTCGGCGAAGATGTCCATTTTTGACTATACGTTTGAAGCACCGGAGCCTCAGGATATCCGCAGGTATAAATAGGCCCTATAAGCCAAGATTGGATAAAATCACATCAATATAATCGAGAATTCAAGGTAAAAAATGTTTCATACGTTAACCGACAGTTTTAAAAATGCCATCGGAAAGATCCGTTTTCATGATGATGAGAAAGCACTCAAGAAAGCGACTGATGAACTTAAAAAATCACTTCTGAAAGCAGATGTCCACCATAAAGTGGTCAAAGAGCTGATCAAAGCAGTAGAGCTGGATACCAAGAAGAACGGTATCGGCAAAGAGCAGTTTATGGCAGCACTGCAAAGAGAGCTGACCAACGTCCTTACGATCGAAGGTGCACCCAAAGGGTTTACCTTTGCTTCCAAGCCGCCGACCGTGGTACTGATGATCGGTCTTCAGGGGTCCGGTAAGACAACCACGACAGGGAAACTTGCCTACTTCCTCAAAGAGCAGAAGAAGAAAAAAGTGCTGGTGATCGCTGCCGACCTCCAGAGGCTTGCGGCGGTAGAGCAGCTCAGACAGATCACTTCCCAGATCGAAGTTGATCTGGTCGCGGATGAAAATGCATCCCCCGAGACGATCGTCAAGCAGGGACTTGAAAAGGCCGAAAAAGAGCTCTATGATGTTGTGCTGATCGATACCGCCGGACGCTTGGCGATCGATGAGGAGCTGATGGACGAGCTGGCTCGTGTCAAAGAGGTGGCACAGCCTGATGAGCTTTTCTATGTTGCCGATGCAATGACGGGTCAGGATGCAGTGAGAACAGCGCAGACCTTTAAAGAGAAGATCGGTATCACGGGTGTTGTACTCTCGAAGTTTGACGGTGACAGCAAGGGCGGGGTTGCACTGGGACTCAGCGAGCAGGTAGGTGCACCGCTGCGCTTCATCGGTGCGGGTGAAAAGATGCCTGACCTTGAGCAGTTCATTCCCGACCGTATCGTCAGCCGTCTGATGGGAGCAGGGGATGTAGAGTCTCTCGCTGAGAAAGCGGCTGCGGCGATCGACCCGAAAGAAGCGAAAAAAATGACCCAGAAGATCAAGAAGGGTCAGTTTAACTTCAACGACTTCCTTGATCAGATGGACCAGATGAAGAAGCTTGGGTCGATGAAATCCCTCCTGGGGATGATCCCGGGGATGAGCGGCATGGCAAAACAGATCGGTGACATGGACCTGGAAAACTCCGAAGAGATCAGGATGATCCGTGCGATGGTCTCATCGATGACCCCCAAGGAGAGAGAAAATCCAGATCTCCTCAACAATACCCGCAAAAGAAGAATTGCTGCAGGGGCGGGACTGGACCAGATGCAGGTCAACCGTGTGCTTAAACAGTTCAAAAATGCCGCGAAGATGGCGAAAAAGCTCTCAGGCAAAGGCGGCATGAAACAGATGCAGGATATGATGAAGCAGATGCAGGGCGGCGGCGGATTCCCCGGGCTGCCCCGTTAAGCTACTCTTCTGGCAGAGGGTGCATGTGGATGCACCCTAATTTAATAATAACTTTATATTTATTGTGCTAAAATTGCGTTCCAAAAGTCTTGATGAGTGTTCTGAGTCATTAAAGAACAGTTGTCAGGATTTATCAAGTAAATCTTAATCCTCTGAGATTGCATCAAAAATATTTTTATAAGGACTAAACATGACAAAGATCAGAATGACAAGAATGGGTAGAAAAAAGAAGCCATTTTACAGAATCGTAGTTACAGACAGCAGAAAGAGAAGAGACGGTGGTTGGATCGAATCTATCGGTTACTACAACCCAATCGGTGAAACTAAAGATATCAAAATCGACGAAGAGAGAATGAACTACTGGGTAAGTGTTGGTGCGCAGATGACGCCGACAGTAAAAAGAATTACTGGAAAATAATTTTTTATGGTAGATGCGTTCCTCATCGCTTACACGAGACTTTTAGTGGACCATCCGGAAGATATCTCGGTAAAAATTACCGAGATAGATGAGGGATTGGATGAGATCACTATATTTGTCAATGATGAGGATGTCGGCAAACTTATCGGTAAGCAGGGACGCATGATCAACTCTATTAAAACAGTCATCTCCGGCTGTAAAGCAAAGTACGGTAAGAACTACCGTCTCAATGTAAAGCCAATCGCATAATGGAAAAATTTTTTATCGCTCAGATCGGGCGTACAGTAGGACTTTGGGGTGATCTCAAGATTCATCTGCATACTGATTTCCCGGAACAGTTCAAGGTAGGTCACTCCTATCACAGTGACCGTGGAGAGCTGATACTGACAGATATCAACTCCAATAAGGGGACTGTCCGTTTTCAGGGGTATGAGAGTCTGGATGCTGCGAAGAGACTTACCAATGCAAAGATCTATGCGACTGAAGCGGAAACCAAAGTGAATTGTGCATTGGCCGAAGGGGAACACTTCTGGTTTGATATTATCGGTTGCAGCGTGATGCAGGGTGATGAACTTCTGGGTGAAGTAGAGGATATCCAGCGTATGCTGGATGTGGATTACCTGGCGATCAAAACGGATGCAGCTCTGGTGAAAGAAGGGTTTGCAAAAAACTTTCTTCTGCCGTATATCCCGAGATATATACTCAGAGCGGATACCGATCATAAAAAAATCTTTGCACAGGATGCCAAAGATATACTGGAAGCCTCCTGATCACAAAAGGCTTTTGAAGAAAGTTCAAAAACGATGCCAATATTGAGTATGCCTGGCAGCAGACTCACACGGCGAATCGTCCCAAGGAATACTCATGCGCTTTTCTTTTGTAACACTTTTCCCCAATCTCGTGAAAGGATATTTCACTGAAAGTATCTTAAAGCGGGCCATTGACGAGAAGAGAATATCGATAGATTTTTTTAATCCGCGTGAATTTACAACAGATAAATTCAACAGAGTAGATGCTCCAATGGTAGGAGGCGGTGCAGGAATGCTGATGACCCCTCAACCGCTTATGGATACATTGGAACAGATCAAAAAAGAATCCCCCGATGCCCATATCATTTTTGTGACACCGGTGGCTAAACAGTTCAAACAGAATGATGCGAAACGTCTGGCACGGAAAGCGCATATTGTTTTTGTTTCAGGCAGATATGAGGGGATTGATGAGAGGGTGATCGAAGCACATGCGGATGAGGTTTTTTCGATCGGGGATTTTATCCTGACCGGTGGAGAGTTGCCGAGCATGGTCATGTGCGATGCGATCAGCAGAAATATTGAAGAGGTGTTGGGCAATATTGACTCATTGAGTATGGAGAGTTATGAAGGAGCGTTTTTGGAAGCACCTTCATTTACAAAACCGATAAATTATCGTGGACGTGAAGTAGTTTCAGAGTTTTTAAAGGGTAATCATAGTAAAATCACGGACTTTAAACGAGACTTGGCTTTGTGTAAAACAAAGTTTTTCCGTCCAGACTTATACAAAAAAGGTATAAAACATGAGAAATAAATACATCGAAAGCTTCGAGCGGGCGCAATTAGAAGGTAAAAGCATTCCTGAGTTCAGAGCAGGTGATACATTAAAAGTATCTGTAAGAATTAAAGAAGGTGACAAAGAAAGAATTCAGGACTATGAAGGTCTTTGTATCTCAATCAGAGGTGAAGGTACCGGTAGGACTTTTACTGTAAGAAAAATGGGAGCAAACTCTGTTGGTGTTGAAAGAATCTTCCCTCTCTATTCAAGTACAATCGAGAATATCGAAGTAAGAAGAAGAGGTAGAGTAAGAAGAGCGAAGCTTTACTACCAAAGAGCACTTAAAGGTAAAGCTGCACGTATCAAAGAACTCAGAAGAAAATAATCTTTCTTCCTGCTTTATCGCATCTTCGGATGATGGGTTCGGTCAGCTACTATTTGTGGCCTCCCTTACCCAACCATCCAAATCTACAACAAATCAAAAAGAAAATATCCTTCTCCACAACCTCCAAATCCAAAACAAACTAAAACAAAATTTTCTAATTACATATTTTTACAAAAAGATCCAATTTTACATTTTTCAAAGTAGATTTCTATCGATACAGTCGTAAAAAAACTTCAAAATGATACGAATAGCTTGATAGGCAGATAAAACTCTGGCAACGTTCTATAAACGCTAAACGCTTTATCAAACTCTGCTATAATTATCCTAAACTGGGTAGGGGATTTTTTTATGCTTTCGGCTATCACACAGAGATTGATCACACTCTTGCAGCTTATTGTTGTCATGGTATATATCATTTTTGAAGAGGTGATATGGGAGGGGATTGCCCGGCCGACCTATGCCTACATCCATGGGCTCAGGGTACTGCAGCGTATTGAGGTGAAGCTGGATGATGCCAACCCCTCTTTGATCCTTGCGGTATTTGTAGTACTGCTCCTGATCGTAGAGGCATTCGGCCTTTATGCCGGGGTGCTTTTCGTCAGTGGACAGGTTGTTTTGGGTACGGTACTCTATACTGCTAAAATCCCGGTAGCGGCATTTACCTTCTGGCTCTTTAGGGTAACCGAGGAGAAACTGATGCAGTTTCGCTGGTTCAAATGGTTCTATGAACGTATCATGGATGGGATTGATTGGCTTAAGTCATGTGAAATCTATAGAGGGATCATGGAAAGACTTACAATGGTCAAAAGAAGGATAAAAGCGTGGTTCAGATCGATGAAGTCAAACTATTTTCCCGATGAGAGCCCTTTTGTTACAAAGATAAAAGCGTTCTACAGGGCGATCAAAGAGATGCTGCGCAGATCAAAGCAATGAAAAGAGCAAGCATTTTTTGGATCTGGATCCTCCTGTTTGGCATGATACTGCTTTTAGGATTACTGTTCGGTATAGAACAGAGCCGTACCTTTCTGGTAGCTTTATCTCTCCGGCTCTTTATTTTCACCAAACACCATCTGATAGGGATACTCTCGGCATTCTTTCTTGTGAATGGAAAGTTTATCTTTTCACTCTTTATCAAGAAGGTGGCTTTATTGTCGGCAACGGGTCTAAGTAAACGTTACTTTATTGAAAAGGTTCTGACCCGTCATATCAAAATACATTTTTTAGACCATATCAAAGATGATCTGCTGCGCCTTGGACATTACATCAAGCGGAACTTTAGAAAATTCCCGGTTATCAGACAGCTTATCGCTCTCTTGACATTTCTCGGTTCACTGGGATTTGTGGGAAAGTTCATGGGATGGATGTTGGCGGTTAAGGTATTCGTGGCGAAGTTCTGGAGTGTAGTATTGGCACTCTTTCTCAAGCTTGGTACGGCAGTCGGCTACTTTTTTACCGACTATCTGTGGGGTAGCTGGATCGGGCCTGTTGTTGAAGTGCTTCTCTTTTCATGGTTATTGGAGTGGATGGAGAAGATCCCTTTTCTGAAAAGTTTTTTTCAAAATCTATACGGGGCGCTGCAGGGGAGTTTGAAAAAAATTCAAATCTATATCGAGAAGCGCATTGCGCTTCCTTTGAGAACAGTATTTGCGAAACTGGCGGGATGGATCAAGCATACAATCGACACTTTTATCGGGGAGAAACGATTATCCTCCTGGTATGCGCTTCAGAAGCTCAAAAGCTTCAGTCCAAGCCCCTATCAGAAGCTGAAAAAAAGACGTGCAGAGAGGGGGAGGAAGCGAAAGAGAGCTCTCTCCACCTATGAAAAGATCAAAGTCAGGCGTTTGAAAAAAAAAGGTCAGTAGGAGCGGTTCTTGATCGCCTGGCTTGCTTCCCGATCCAGGGTTTTTGCCTTCAGGTCGGCACGTTTGTCATGCAGTTTCTTCCCTCTGGCAATGGCGATACTTGTCTTAGCAAGGTTACGTTCATTGAAGTAGATCATCAGCGGCACGATCGTCAGCCCCTCTTTGTGTACCTTCACATAGAGTTTTTCAAGTTCCTTTTTGTGAAGCAGAAGTTTTCTTGGGGCCCTGGTGTCCGGTGTAAAGTGTTTGCTGGCAGTCTCAAGGTGGGCGATATGGGCATTCATTAAAAAGAGTTCCCCTTTGATGAAGCGGCAATAGGAGTCTTGCAGGTTGGCACGTTTGGCACGCAGTGCTTTGACCTCTGCACCGCTGAGGACTATGCCGGCCTCAAACTTTTCGAGAATCTCATAATCATGTTTGGCTTTTTTGTTTTGTGCGACGATATTGATAGCCAAAGCGTTCCTTTTTTTAATATTTATGGATGACATTATAGCATAATGAGCGTCTGCTCTGTCGCGGAGTAATCAACCACGAATTAATCTAACCATGTTATAATCCAGTATAATATTTATGCTCTATAGAGTCAAAGGTAAAGTGACGGGTAGAAAATAAAAGAGTTTGATTTATGGAAGGGATTGATGCTCTTTTTGCTTCACTGGTTTACTTCTCATCATGTTAAAGAAGGAAGAACGATGAAACTGTTTTGGATACTCTCTGCACTGGCGGCTGTCACACTATTGCAGGCGGAAGAGATTAATGAAAAGTGGGAAACCAATGAGAACTGTAATGCCTGTCACATGGATATCTCCAAGCGATGGGAGACCTCAAGACACGCAAACTCGCACTTTTCCAAAAATGATCTTTTCAAAAAATCACTGGAGTATATGGTCCGCAAAAATCCTACGCTGATCCTGGATGAGATGAAGGTCGAGTGCGCCAAATGCCATAACCCGAGAATCACAAAGAAGACAGTGGAAGAGAAAGACAAGTATCTGCTGCTGATGGGGATCGAGGAGAACAAGCAGGAGATGCAGAAAGTCCTCAATACGGAGAATATGAAAAACGGTATCAACTGTGTGGTCTGCCACAATATCGACGAGATCCATCTGGATAAGTCAAAGGGTTCCGAGGGGATGAACAGTGTGAAGTTCGGTGAACAGGGAACGATGTTCGGGCCGTTTGATGATGCAGACTCGCCGTATCATAAAACAGCGCAGAGAGCACACTTCTCCTCCGATGATCCCACACTCTGTTTTGTCTGCCACCACAGTGCGTCCAACAAACACGGTGTAGAAGTCTATGCCACAGGGAAAGAGTATGATGTATCAGGTTCGGCCGAAGGGTGCAGGGATTGTCATATGAGCGGGAAGTTTGAAGGGTTTGCTTCCAACTACAGCAAGAACGGGGGAACCCCAAAACCGAGGATGGTCAGGGAGCACCGCTTTGCGAGTGTGGATAACAGCAATATCATGATCGAGTACATCGATGTCAAAAGCAGTACAAGAAAAGGCAAATTTATCCTCACGATCACCAATAAATCACCGCACTTTATCCCGACAGGATACGGGCTGAGAGAGATTATTCTGCATGTAGATTATTTTGACAAGGCAGATAAAAAAGTGGGAGAAGCAAGGAAGGTACTGGCGGCGAAATGGCTGGATGCAAAAGGGGAAGAGACGATCCCGCACCTGGCAACATCCAAAGCGAAAGATACGAGACTGGCAGGAACCACTACCCAGGATTATCTCTTTGATGTACCCCAGGGGGCAAATTATGCGAAATATACCTTCTCTTACCGATTGATCAGCGAAAAAATGGCAAAAACCATCGGTGTGACAGACCCGTTTTTCCTGAAAGAGTATATCTTCTCAGAGAGAAGAATCCATCTTGACTGAACCCTTGGAAAGCGGACTGGTAGAACCGTGTCCAAAAGAGGAACTGGAGGTGCTCTACCGGGACCCGTTTTTTATCGTGGTCAATAAACCTTCCGGACTCCTCGTCCACAAATCCCCCATCGACAGACACGAGACCAGGTTTGCCCTGCAGATCGTACGGGACCAGATAGGCCGGTATGTCTATCCCGTGCACCGTCTGGACAAACCTACCTCCGGGATACTGCTTTTTGCGCTCGATCAGGAGGTTGCTAAAGTATTGTCCGATATGTTCCGAAACGGGAAGATCGTAAAAGAGTAGGGTCTGGTAAACTTTAAGAACCAAAAAGGTATCTTAAAGTATGAGCAGAAGGGCATTCAACAAGTATTACAATCGTTCGCATATTTCAGAGGGT
>JACXUO010000050.1 GCA_014763885.1 Campylobacterales bacterium | reverse complement strand
CTGAACCTTTATCAGGAGGGAGTACTCAACAACTACGCGGGTGATCCTCGTTTAAAGATACAGAAGCGGATCCGTGCCGATAAGATGAACCTCAAGATCGTCTATTTCGGCCAGCTTGATACCCTGAAGCCGCTGACCGAACATCTCCAAAAGACCTTTGGTGCAGTGCTGGAGTACAAGCTCTCGCCGGAGAAGTACTCAGACGGCTGGTTTCTGACCATCCTCCATCCGGAAGGGGACAAGGCCCATGCATTGAAAAAGGTGGCAGAGTACCTTGGCCGGGATACCCATGAGATGACGGTCTTCGGAGACAGTATTAATGACATCGGTATGTTCAGGCTTGCCGGCACTTCCGTAGCCGTCTCCAATGCCCTGGATGAAGTCAAAGAGGTTGCCGATATCATCCTGCCGCACTCCAACGATGAAGATGCCGTTGCAAAATATCTGCACGAATCGACAAAACAGCGAATGGACTTTTGATCCATTCGCCCCCTTCCCACTCCATCAAAAAATTCCACTATCCTCTTTTTATATTTTAAAAATTAATATAATATAATAAGTATAGTTTTATCTATCGCCAGTGTTTGAGATGCCCTCCCTGGTATCTCTCAGTCAAACCCAACCTTCCAAGAAGGATCTTATGTTTGACAATCAACCCTTTCTGAGGCACACTTCGGGCGGCGGTGCGTCCAACCGGGAGTGGTGGCCCAACCAGCTCAATCTCGATATCCTACACCAGCACTCTTCTCTCTCCAATCCCATGGGTGAGGATTTCAACTATGCAGAAGCCTTCAAAACCCTGGACCTAGAAGCGGTAAAAAAGGATCTGCGTGCCCTCATGACAGACTCCCAGGCATGGTGGCCGGCAGATTTTGGCCACTACGGGCCGCTCTTTATCCGCATGGCATGGCACAGTGCAGGTACCTACCGTACCGGTGACGGCCGCGGCGGAGGCGGCAGCGGCAATCAGCGCTTTGCACCGCTTAACAGCTGGCCGGACAATGTCAACCTTGACAAAGCCCGGAGACTGATCTGGCCGGTCAAGCAAAAATACGGCCGGAAAATCTCCTGGGCCGATCTTATGATACTTGCAGGGAACGTTGCACTGGAGTCCATGGGCTTCAAAACCTTCGGATTTGGCGGCGGACGTGAAGATATCTGGGAACCTGAAAAAGATATCTACTGGGGTGCAGAGAAAACCTGGTTGGATGATGAACGCTACAAAGGCGATCACGAGGAGCTGGAAAACCCGCTTGCAGCGGTGCAGATGGGGCTGATCTATGTCAACCCCGAAGGTCCGAACGGCAAGCCTGATCCGCTATTGGCGGCCAAAGATATCCGTGAGACCTTTGCCCGTATGGCAATGAATGACGAGGAGACAGTGGCACTGATCGCCGGCGGCCACTCCTTTGGAAAATGCCATGGTGCCGGTGATGCCTCCCATGTGGGTCCTGAACCTGAAGCAGCGGGTATCGAAGAACAGGGATTTGGCTGGAAAAACAGTTTTGGTACAGGAAAAGGGGCCGATACGATCTCCAGCGGCCTGGAAGTCACCTGGACCTCCACACCGACACAATGGAGCAACCACTTCTTTGAACACCTCTTCGGCTACGAGTGGGAACTGACCAAAAGCCCTGCGGGAGCCTATCAGTGGAGGGCAAAAGATGCTGCCGATACGATCCCCGATGCCCATGATCCCTCCAGGCACCATGCACCGACGATGCTGACGACGGACCTCTCCTTGCGGTTCGATCCCGTTTATGAAAAGATCTCAAGACATTTCTATGAAAACCCCGATGCGTTTGCCGATGCATTCGCAAGGGCCTGGTTCAAACTGACACACCGTGACCTGGGCCCGAGGACACGCTATCTCGGCCCGGAAGTCCCGGAGGAGGAGCTGATATGGCAGGACCCCATCCCCTCCCGTGACCATGAAGTGATCGATCAGAAAGAGATCGCCCAGCTCAAAGCCCAACTCCTTGAATCCGGACTCTCTGTGGGCGAACTCGTCTCGACCGCCTGGGCCTCCGCCTCCACCTTCCGCGGTTCGGACAAACGCGGCGGTGCGAACGGTGCGCGTATCCGTCTGGCACCTCAGAAAGAGTGGGAGGTCAACCAGCCGGATCAACTTGACAAAGTGCTTACCGTGCTGCAGGGGATACAAAAAGCGTTCAACGAGACACACTCGGGCAATAAAAAAGTCTCCCTTGCCGACCTGATCGTCCTGGCAGGATCCGCAGGGATAGAAAAAGCGGCCATGAATGCCGGATACGATATCACCGTGCCGTTTCTTCCGGGCAGGATGGATGCATCCGGGGAGCAAACCGATGTAGAGGCATTTTCCGTTCTTGAGCCGATCGCCGACGGCTTCAGAAACTACCAAAAAGCAAAATACGCCGTATCAGCTGAAGAGCTGCTGATAGATAAAGCACAGCTGCTTACGCTCACTGCACCGGAGATGACAGTACTGATCGGCGGTATGCGCGTTTTGGACACCAATTTCGGTGGAACCCGGCACGGTGTATTTACAGATCGACCGGGAGTGCTGAGCAATGATTTTTTCGTCAACCTGCTTGATATGGGTACGGTATGGAAGTCACTCTCAAAAGACAAAGAGCTATTTGAGGGACGGGATCGTACAACAGATGAACCGAAGTGGACGGCGACCCGTGTCGATCTGATTTTTGGTTCAAATGCACAGCTACGTGCACTTGCAGAAGTCTATGCCGGTGCAGATGCGGAGGAGAAGTTTATCCATGACTTTATCGCTGCCTGGGGCAAGGTAATGGATCTTGATCGTTTTGATATCAAATGACAGTTGGTATGGGCTGGGAGATCCATGCTACCGAATTATGGCTCAAATCGGTCGATATTAAAGGGAACAAAAACATGGATCTCTCAGCCCACAGCAAGTATCGGAGGGCTCTCTTCTTATATCTCTGGAATGGCTTTATGCATCACAATAGTGGTGTTTCAAGCCCTCTCTGTAGTGTTCATAGACTTTCCTCGCAGGAATACCATTTCTGTATATCCGCAAAATCTGCCGTATAAAATTCAGAGGATACTCCACATAGTGACCGCAATCCTCTTCATAATACTGTTCCAGGGTCTCGTACATCAACGCATAGATCTCAGGCTCCTCTGCCTTGAGCCTTTGCAGGGACTCTTCGGCCTCTAGCAGCGTCTGGTCACTGAACTCGCCGCGTGTGCTGTAGTTTTTTCTCTCCTGTATATACAGTTTCAAACTCTTCTGGTTTCTTACATAATCGCTAAACAGTTCAATCAGTGTCATCGTTACTCCTTTCAAACCCGTCAGGTCCTTGCTGCGCGATAGCTGCTTCCGGAGGCATAAATAGAAGAGAGGTTGCTTCTGATCAGGACAAAGAGCTCCATCAAGCTCGCCACCATCTCAAGCGGCTTCTCTCCGTCAATGATTTTAAGAAGTTTTTTCTCGCTGTAGAATGTCTCGATCTCTTCGAGTGAATCTCTATAGATCTTCATGCGTTCGTGGAAGACCTCCTCCCTGTCATCGCTGCGTATCTGGCCGGGTGCCGCCTCGGCAGCCCTTGAAGAGATACGCGATTTGGCAGTCTCTTCACTTACCTCGATCTCGATCACGGCAACAAGCTCTATCTCCGCTTCCTGAGAGACAAGCACATCAAAGACTTTCATCTGTTCGACACTGCGCGGGAAACCATCAATCATCACCACCTCTGTCGGTGCATATTTGATGGCAGTGATCATCGTATCCATAATGATATCCAGCGGAACCAGTTCACCTCTCTTGATGTAACTGCTGATCATTTTTCCGCGTTCACTGCCGCAGGCTATCTCATCACGAAGCATATCTCCCATAGAGTAGTTCACGATATGCTCTTTATGCCTTCGGGCAATCAAACTTGCATTCGTTGTTTTACCGGAGCCCGGTGCTCCGATCACAAGAAATAGTTTTTTTGCCATAAAAAAGCTCCTTATGCAACTCTATTTACAGATTATTTCATGTAAAAATAGCATTAAGATAGCATTGGGGAAATTTTTGAAAATTTTATCGATAAAAGGAGGATTACTCCGTCAGATGCGGAGTATCCACCTGGGGACTTTTGAGATGAAGATCCATTTGGGGGAACGGTATCTCAATATCGTGTTTATAGAGTGCATTGTAGACAAGTATCAAAAAGTCTGACTTGGTGGCATTCTGTCTTTGAGTGTTCCAATCGATCCATACCAAGAGCTCATAATCCACACTGCTTGCACCCATCCCTGTCATCCGGATGAGAGGTTGCCGATCTTCACTCTCTCCCTTATAATAAGGCAGTTCGCTTTCTCCAAGCTCCCCGAGTATGGCTTCCTTGACCTTCTCAACTTTGGTTCCATAGGCTACACCAAAAGGGATATGAAGTCGTCGCATTGTATCATCCAGCGTCAAATTCACAATATTGTTCTGAATGAAGGAAGAGTTTGGAACGACGATATCGATATTGTCCAGCGTCTTGATCACGGTTGACCTGATACGCATATCAGTCACCGTTCCTCTCAGTGTATCGCTGAGCTCTATAAAGTCCCCTACCCTCACGCTTCTTTCAAACATCATGATGATCCCCGAGACCATATTGGACACCACTGTTTGAAGCCCGAAACCGATACCGATAGCCAATGCACTGGCGAACATCGAAAAAGAGGTCAGATCGATCCCTACACTGTTGATCGCCACCAAAAATGTGACCACGATAATAAAGTAGTAACCGAAATTGGCCATCAGTTTGGTTGTCATAGGGGTAGCCTTGACCCAGCTTGTAGACCATCGTACGACACGTCTTCTGTAAAGGGAAGCAATAAAACCGCCTACGACGAATATCAACACGATCTTCAGAATATCAGCACTGTTGACCGCTTTTTCATTGAAGACGAAGAGGGGTTTGAAAAGCAGCGATATGACATAGTTGAACGTGTCCGTCAGACTCTCTTTGGATGTGATCACTGCGACCGATGTAACACCGAAGTATGTTTTCCCCAGAGATCTGAGGAGCTGAAGATGCTGTTGAAGGGTCTCCCTGTCTGCGGCTCTCACAGAGGCAATAAGATCAGTGGCGTGCTTCAATGTTTCATAAAAGGTGCTGTCTTTTTTAAGCGCAAGCTCAAACAGTGCGATCTCCAGCATACTCTTTGCTGTCTTGACCGATGCACTGTTCAGCGTCTCTTCCAGGACGTTGCGTTCTGCAAGAAGCGTATCCAGTTCTTTAGACTCCAATAACTTGTCATGTTCTATCTTCACATCCAACGCAGCGATTTTACTTCGCAGCTCTTCAAGCGCGGAACGGTCAGCTTTAAGCTCCTCCAGAGCCTTTTCATATCCATCAGTACGGAGTTTGGCAAGCATACTGACAAAAAAGTTTTCATTAAACGTGATCACCTCGTTGAGCAGGACTATTTTGGCATTTTCATGTGCTAAAAGCTGTTTATAAAGCGTATACTGCAGCTGATAGGTTCTTAGCTTATCCCTGTTTTCTTCGGTGATATCCTTGATCTGTCTTTTTACATACTCAAGCTTGCTGCTGAGTTGTTCAGCTTTCTTTTCTCCCAGGTTCAAAATCTGTCTGGCTTCGATATAGCGATCGATACTTTTTCCAAATGCTTCGGAATCAAGAGAATCATCAGGGCCAAGCGTTTCTTTCTGATAATCGATCTGAACGGTTTTTTGATCTTGCGACAGGATCTGTTTGAGAAGGGCAGATTCAATGGTCGAAATTTCGTTGTCCGGATTGACGGTAATATTGGCTTCCATCTCCGTAAGATAGGTTTTTTTGCTCTCATCGGAAAAAAAACGTTTATCCACTTCTGCGGCATGAAGCAGTGAGCAGAAAACCAAACATAAATAGAGTCCTGTTTTTTTCATCTAGATCCTTTTTTATATCCGACTCAGTACGTTCATGCTGAAGGCAACCCTCTCTTCGGCACTCCGCTCCTGCGTCTCCTGGTCGATGCGTTTAACCCTGTAATACTCTCCTTTGTTGTTGGCGATCTGTATCGCCAGCCCCGGACGTGCATTGAGTTCCAGAAGAAGCGGCCCGACATTCCGGTCAAAAACGATATCTACTCCCAGGTAACCAAGGCCGGTCATATCATAGCACTTCGCACCGATTTTCATGATCTCTTCCCACTGGGGTATCTTCAGCTCGGAAAAGTCATGTTTGGTATTGGGATGCAGAGTCACGGGAAGATTGTGCTGGACAGCATTGGTCGCCTTGCCCGTTGCGATATCGATCCCTACCCCTACCGCACCCTGATGAAGGTTTGCCTTGCCGTTGCTCTCATGTGTCGGACAGCGCATCATCGCCATCATAGGGTACCCCTTATAGACGATGAGACGGACATCGGGCACCCCTTCATAGCTGTAATCCTGGAAAACAGGATCAAACTCCACCATCTTCTCAATGATCGCGATATCATATCGTCCCCCCAGAGAGTAGAGTCCGCTCAGGATATTGGTAATGTGGGTATGAATCTCGGTAAGCGTCATCGATGAGCCGTTTGCCCGGATAAAGAGGTCATCCTCCCTGTGTGTGATCACGACGATCCCCTTCCCGCCGCTTCCGTGTACGGGTTTGATCACAAAACTCTGATAAGGCGCCAGAATCTCATGGAGATTTTCCAGCTGGGACTGCCACTCTATCTTCCCGTAGAGCTCTGTCACCGCAATCCCCGCCTCTTTTGCGATCTTTTTGGTGATCAGCTTGTTGTCCACAAGCGGATACTTGCTTCTTTCGTTGCAGCGTCCGATCAACTCGATATTCCTGAAGTTCATGCCGATTACACCGTTGGCACGAAGCTTTTTGATGCGGTCAAAGAAGATCATGAGTGCCCCAACGGTGCAAACCTGAAGAGTTCACTCAGACGGTAACCCGTATAGCGACCGATGACAATGATCACCGCAAGAATTACCAGCAACAGTTCAGGAAAACTGAAAAAGAGGTAGGCTGCATACTCGTTCATCATCGCGAAATATGCCAAAACCGCAACAAGCAGCGAGCCGCTCCCCTGGATAAAGACTTCCCTTCCTCCCTCTTCTTCCCAAAGGATAGACATACGTTCAATCGTCCATGAGAGGATAATCATCGGGAAGAACGTCACACTCAGTGCCTGGGTAAGTCCAAGCTTATAACTGATGATGCTCATCAGCGACATAATCGCGATCACCACGATAATCACTGCCGAAATTCTGGCCACCAGCAAAAGCCTGAGCCTGGAGAGATAAAACCGGATAAAGAGTCCCGAAAAGACGATCACGAAGAACATGACAAGTCCGTTCAGCAAGGTTGTTTGTATAAATGCCAGGGAAAAAAGCACGGGCATAAATGTCCCCATGGTACGTATTCCTACCAGGATACGCAGGATAACGACGATCAAAACTCCCATCGGTATCAGGAGTATCTGCTTAAATGCATTCTGCTGGGAAGCAGGCAGCGTAAAGAGCGAAAAGTTCAGGAACTCGCTGTTGCTTCCATAGATATTCTGCTGAATCGTCGAAATGACCGGTACCTGTGTCTGGATCACAGAGAAGCGCAATTTCGGTTTGCTCACCCCTTTTGCCGTGAAAAGCGCATCATTGCCTCTTTGCCAGATAAACATATCCCTCGGCTTGTAAACATGCCCTTTTTCATAGTCAAAAAGTTTCCATCCTTTCTCCGTATAGACTTCCAGCATCTCCATCAGGGTACGCCCTTTTTGTCTGTCCTTGAGATAGATGCCCCGTACCTTTCGTATGATGATCTTTTCATGCATCAGGATCTTTGTGATCAGCGATACTTTATCTTCACCTTCCATATTGAGAAGCATTTTAACCGAATCGCTTGGAGCCTTATGATTCAACTGGTCGATCAACTGTGCTGCGAAGGTAAGCGGCCCCGAAGAATGCACACGTACCGTTTCGATCAGGTTCAATGCCGCAGCACGTTCCACTTCACCCCACAAGGCAAAAAAAGCATCTGTATCAAGCGTGTTGCTGTATAGAGGCCGTACAGTCTCAGCCTCCGTATCAACTTCAGGCATATAGCTGTAGACTGGTTCGGGAGAAACGGTGATCTTATAGTAGATCTTCTGTTTTCCCTCGATGCTTCTTTTGGACCAGACGGCGCGTTCACCCTCTTCTGTCTCCGAAATCGTAAAACCGAAGCCTCCGGACTCACTCTCCTGCGAAACGATCTTCACATCTTCCTGCTGGGCGGGCAATGCCATGGTGATCTCAGCCGGAGCATTTTCCCCGCTAAAGCTCACCTCCGCACTGATCGTAAAATAGTCTTTTTTCTCATGCGGGGTCAAAGGGATATTGAGGAATGCCACTTTATACCATACGATAAAAAAACCTACCGCTGCAAGCATAAAAGCGATGATCATTACCTGAAATTTTGAAGACATCACTTCTCCTCATATAATTTGGGGAATCTGGTATGCTTCAGACTAACGTCCACAACAAAACGTTCATAAAGAAAGTTGCGGCCTATCAGGAGTTTATATTTGAAATTGCTTCTATCGGCCAATGTGACATCCACGCTTTCGGACACCTCTCCCAAAATCAACCTCAAACGTATCACAGGGCGTTCCAGAGCTTTTTTCCTATGCTGTTTGATCTTGACAAAACTGACGATCTCATGTTTGCTTTTTATACCATTGAGAGTGATCTCGGCCCACTCTTTTCCATCTTCATTCAGAATCTCTATCTCATCAACACCCAAAGAGGTCGTCGTTGCTCCCGTATCGATACGGGCATCCAGTATGATATTCCCCGGAATGATCCGTACTTTCTCCACCGCACCTATCACCGGTTTTACCATCTCCCGGTCAGGTTGCTGCAGGAGGGTTGCATTCTGATCGACCCTGCTGATGTTCTGCTCTTGGACTTTGTTGTTGTCTCCGAGACTCTCTTTTGCGGATGCATGGGATACCAGAAGGCATCCCAGCACCAATAGCATAACCGTACGAATAAAATTATCTTTCATTTTCCACCTTTTAACTAAAATGAAGGAGTATCATTATACTTAATTATGATTATGTTTATGATAGATAATCTATTCATCCCTCAATCTACCGGGATATAAAGAGAAGGACTCTCCTCCATACTCCCTGTCTCTCCCGGATACCAATCAGTCATCCTCCCACGCATTTTCATCATAGGTATCAAGCGCATCATAATCGATCGTAAAGATCTTTGGATATCCTTTTTTCTGAAGCGCTTCGTCCAGCTCTTCGAAACTAAAACCCGAATGTCTGCACTCCTCGATGATCTCTTCGATATCAGTCGGTTTGACATCATTGAGATCCATCTCGAATCTTATCTCGTCAATTGTCATCTCTCACTCCTGTGAAGATATCACCCCTTTGTGTCATTATACATCAATTTGTCCCCAAATACACACTTTTTACACCTGTGCTTTGTTAAAATGCTCTTCAAAAAGGAGAAACTTTGGAACTGCTGCTAAGACTCTTTGAGAATATCCTGCTTCTTGCCAATGCGATGAGTTTCTACATCCTCACAGGGTTGCTGATCGCAGGTATCCTGAAACAGCTCATCCCCGATGATTTTATCTCGTCACAGCTGGGAGAGAAAAAGAGTGCATCAGTCATCAAAGCAACCCTACTGGGTATCCCCATGCCTGTCTGTTCCTGTTCCGTGATCCCTTTGGCCCAATCACTGCAAAAAGAAGGGGCCAGTAAAGGGGCTGTGCAAAGTTTTCTGATCTCCACACCTATCACAGGAGTGGACTCTATCCTCGCTACCTACAGTTTCTTCGGATGGTTCTTTACGCTCTACCGTGTGATCACTTCTGTGATCATTGCCATCACCACCGGGCTACTTCAAAACAGGATCGATCACAAGGAGAGTGTCAAGGCTGTAGAGTCGGGTTGCTGTTCCGGTTGCTGCTGTACGGAGCATACAGCCAAAAAGAAAAAAGAGTTTCGTTTCAGGGAAGCTTTCAGCTATGCCTATGTGACCCTCTTCGGCGATATCTATAAGGCGCTTTTGATCGGGTTGATCTTTGGCGGCCTCTTTACCACTTTGATTCCCAGAGAGATACTCGAACCGCTCTTTGCGTATCAATTCCTCACCTATTTTGCCGTACTGCTCATCGCAATGCCGCTTTATGTCTGCGCTACAGCTTCACTGCCTATCGCTGCGGCCTTTATGCTTAGCGGTATGAGCGGTGGTGCAGCCTTTGTCTTTCTCTCTGCCGGCCCGGCTACCAATACGGTCACCATGGGCGTGGTTGCCCAAATGTTCGGCAAAAAGTCGCTCCTGCTCTATCTTGGTACGATCGCATCAATGAGTATCCTTTTTGGATATCTCTTCGATACTTTTTTCGGTAAACTGGAGATACTGGATATCAGCACAGAAATCAAACATTTCACTCTACTCGATAGTGTGAGTACGCTTCTTATGTTCGGCCTTATCGGATATTATTTGATAAAGAAGAGATCATGAGGAACTTGACACTGCGTATGCAGGCCTATCCCGGCGACCTCAACCCTATCGGGACAGTTTTTGGCGGATGGATCATGTCCATGATGGACAAAGCTGCTTCCATTGCCGTAGATGATCTGATCGACTCTCCTGCTGCAACGGTCGGGGTAACAGACCTTCATTTTATCAAACCAGTAAGAAGCGGGGATATCGTGACGATCTATACCACGATCCAAAGGATAGGAAACACCTCTGTCTCTGTCTATGTAGAGGTCGTCGTGGAGTGCCGTAAGCCGCACTGTGATACCCGGTGCGAAATGGCAGTGACCCATGCCACTTTTACCTTCGTAGCTATCTCCAAAGAGGGAGAACCCCTCCCCGTACGCTCTGTACTGCGCAGCAGGCTTGACGAAGCAGTATTGAAACTGCTCAGGTAAAGTCGTGTAAACGTTTACTGCTCCTCTTTGATCAAAGATCGCTATCCCCAATGTCGCAGCAATGATTGCCTTGAAGATATCATGGAAAAAATCTGCATTCTCACCAAAAAAGATCATCACAAATTTGTATCCCCCGTAAAAAAGGAGTGCGAGTGCTATCGCGACCAGAAGCCCCGAGCCGAAGAGATAGACCACCTGTTTGAACTTGTGGTGCGTACTGTTATACTCGATCAGACGCAGCTCTTCAAGCACCGCAATGAGGTTGCAGTCAAAGATATAGTAGATCTCCCCTATCTTCCTTACCACCGTGATACTCGCTTTCCCTGTACGGTAATGGATATAGGGGTTTGAGATATAAAAACCGTCTTCGTCAAGCTCAAGCTTGGTAAAGTAGTGGCGTTTATCGCTGCCGACATTGAAGTCCTCTTTTCTCTGGCGGCAGATCACCGGGCTAATCTGCTGAAAATGCTCATCCACGCTGTAGATCAGTTGTAAAAACGTATACTTTTTGAGCAGCTGATCTGCATGTTCGATATAGTCCCGGGGTGCATTCTTGATCGCAGTAAGGATATAGTTGTCTACCGTTTTTTTGTGTTTTTTATAGAGGTTGATGACTACTTTCATTTTTGTGCTCCTATTTTAACTAAGGCCCGTTAGTAGCTGATTTGCTTCTCTTTATCATAACTGATTTCAAAAAGCACTTCAATCCTTCTCTCCTCACCCGCAGACAGATCAACCTCCATCCTGATCTCCCCCTCTTTGAGCAGCCTGTAGTCTATTTTTTTATCTGCATTGATCTGTAGAAGTTTGACTTCTATCTCATCGGTCGTAGAGGTGGGGATACGTTCGTTAACGGTGATCAGCTTAGACTTGTCAGACTTATTCGTCAGGGTCAGGATATACCCGTCTTTTTTACGGACAGTATCTCCGAAAAACCCTGTATCTTTCTCTTTGTGAACGATCGGTTTCCGCGTGACTTTGATATCCTCATCGATTTTCGTATAGAGATGGTAGCGCTTTTCCCGGTATTCGCCAAAGGCATGGCTGCTGATCAGTGCTTCCCCTTTCGTGATCTTCCACTCAGGGTTCTCTATCTGTTTTTCCGGCACAAAGGTACACGCTTCGTAGACGGAGAGGCTGGCATAGGGAGAGACGGAGAGTCCGCACTCCATATCCGCACTCCAGCGATCCACCCTGACATTGACAGCTTCTCCTGTGGAGGGCAGATGCAGTTCTCTCACCCTGTACTCTCTTGCATCCAGATACTCCACAGCAGGTGTGGAAAGGCTATCTGCAACCGGACTCTCCACCATCGCACTGCGCTTCATCAGGGTTTGGGTACGGGGCACTGCCGGCTCGGGTCGGTATTCCCGGATGATCCAGGGATGGAAATGGACCGGTCGGACACTCCGCTGCGATTTGCGAAAGTAAAACCTCGCATCCTCTGCGGCGATATCCACCCCCGAACGGTTTGTGAGAGCCAGATACTGTGTGACATTCACGCTCTTCTCCCCTGAGAGATCTGCTTCATAAAAAGTGTTGAAGCGAACCGATCCGTAGGGAAACTCCAGCGTGACCGGCACATCGCACTGCCGGGAGTAGTAGAGGGGTACCTCTGCACCGGCCTGCTTCAGGAAGGCTTTTTTCTGGAACTCAAGCGCCGTTTTATCCTTTTCGTAACTCGCTGCAAGCTGAGCCCGTTCGCTGCTGATCTTCCTTGCAGCATCGATCATCATCCCGGCATCAAGCGTTGTGGGTTGATAGAGTCCGGTGATCTTGTCAAGGAGCGTGATATTGCTTTGCAGGCTCTCCAGTGCTGCCTGCGCATTCTGCAGCGCATTCAACTCTCGGCAAAGCCTCTCATCGTTTTCACAGATCGCTTTCTGCTCCAGGGGCAAGGGCTGCCCTTTGCAGCTTGCCTGGACCCCTTCTGTCATCCCAAGATACAGGCTCTGTGGCATATAGGTATAGACCGCAGTATCCTGATAGACCTGAAGTGATGCTGATTGCGACAGTGTTGTGACAACTATCAAAGGTAGAAAAGAAAGCTTCTTTTTCATCATAGTCCCCTCCTTCAGGATCTCTTATGGACTATTATAACAAAAGAGAATTACTTTCTGGCCGCATTTATCCTTTTTGTCTTCTCTTTGAGAAAATCATGGATCGCTTTGATCTCCTCATCGGTGAGATAGTAGCGCGGCATGATATCATGGTAGCCATTCAGTGCCTGGATCATCTCATCAAGCGTTTTCTGCCGGATATCGGGACCGGTGATCTGCTCTTTTCCGTGGATATCCCGGAACTCGGCGATCACTTTCCCCTCTCCCGCTTCACCGTGACACTCCGTACAGCTCACGCCGCGAGGATAGCTGTAGAGCATCTGTCCATATTCGTAATGGGAAATGAAATCTTCATCAGCACTGACAGGAGAAGAAACAAACGGTGAAAGCATGAGCAAAAAAATCAGACGTTTCATCATCATGGCAGCTTAACTCTCCTAAACTATTTTTGCTATAATACCCAAAAATCAATTAGGATAGTTCCCATGCAACTGATCGATGGTAAAGCCTTGGCCAACAAAGTACAAGAGACAGTCTCTGCTGAAGTCACCAAGCTCAAACAGGAAAAAAATATTGTCCCCGGACTGGCAGTCGTCATCGTAGGCGATGACCCCGCAAGCCATGCCTATGTCAAGATGAAAGCGAAAGCGTGCGAAAGAGTAGGCTTCTACTCTATCGTCCATAAGATGCCTGACACGATCTCTCAGGAAGAGATCATACAGATCATCAATATGATGAACAACAATCCCCATATTCACGGTATCCTCGTACAGCTGCCGCTCCCCAAGCATATCGATACGGACCGCATCCTTGAAGTCATCGACCCCAAAAAAGATGTCGATGGGTTCCATGCATACAACGTAGGCCGTATGGTGACGGGTCTGGACAGCTTCGTCGCCTGTACGCCGCTTGGGGTGATGAAGATGTTTGAAGCCTACAACATCGATCTTCAGGGGAAAGATGTCTGCGTGGTCGGTGCGAGCAATATCGTAGGGAAGCCGATGGCTTCTCTGCTGCTCAATGCCAATGCGACAGTGACGATCACCCATATCTATACCAAAGACCTCAGATCCCACACAAGCAGGGCAGATATCGTCGTCGTAGGTGTCGGTGTACCGGGATTGATCAAAGAAGATATGGTCAAAGAGGGTGCGATCGTGATCGATATCGGGATCAACCGTATCGCGGACGGTTCACTCGTAGGCGATGTGGACTTTGAAAGCGTCAGCAAAAAGTGCAGCTATATCACCCCGGTACCGGGCGGTGTAGGGCCCATGACGATCGCCATGCTTCTGGAAAACACGCTCAAATCCGCAAAGCAAGGGATCTAAGTGAAAAAGGTTCTCTCTTCGGCATACCGTTTCTCCAGTTCGTGGACCGGGACGATCATCATCGTACTCTTCCTGATCTTCTTTGTCGCACAATCCTTTGTGATCCCCAGCGGATCGATGAAACGTACCCAGCTTATCGGGGATTTTCTCTTTGCCAAGAAATTCAGCTACGGTATCCCCACCCCTCACCTCCCGTGGCTGGAAGTACCCGTACTTCCTGATTTCAACGGCAACGGACACCTGATAGAGGGGCCACGCCCGCAAAGAGAGGATATCGTCATCTTCCGAAAGCCTCAGACCCCGAAGGTCCACTTTGTCAAGCGCTGTGTGGCTGTAGGCGGGGATGAACTGCTCTATATGGACAAGAGACTGCTGATCCATTTTCATGACCTGACGACTGAAGCAGAGATCAAAGAGAGATATCCTGAAGCGAAAATACTCCGCATCAGAGGAAAACTTTGGGCAGAGAACCCCTATATGGGAAAATATCCGGGTATCCAGTACGCACCTGAAAACTTTACGGCTTTTGAATACCTTGCCATGCTCTACAGCAACAACAAGCCCATCGATATGTATCCTGTATATCTTGAGGAGCTGGGAGAAAATGCATTCTATAAAAAAGTGGAAGAGGATCACTACTACATGATCGGCGACAACAGGGACAACTCCAGTGACAGCCGTATGTGGGGGTCGGTTGCCTACAAATATATCGTAGGCAAGCCGTGGCTGATCTATATGAGCATTGAGTTCAGGTCCTATGAGGAGGTGCTCAGCGGCGACCTCTACGGCAACGGCAGGGACAATGCCCGACTCCGCCGTGTCTGCGGTGACCATCCGCTGGAGTCAGCTGAATGTGAAGCGCTCTGGAACGACCAGCGCTATACGGTAAGATGGGGACGTATCGGAAGAAAGATCGATACGATCCAGCTGGAGGAGCCTATAGAGTAATGTCAGCAATACAGCCGGCTGCGTGTGCTTTTTTGTTCAGGGGCAACAAAGTCTCTGAGCATCCGAAGCACTGAATGCTGAGTCGTAAGACAAAAGTATAAAGAGAGCTTTTGCCTCTCTCCAAATTAGCACTAAAAGGAAAATCATGTCTAAAAAATTCTACATCGCTACTGACCATGCCGGCTTTGCCATCAAAGATTTCGTCAAAGATGTCGTCACCGGTCTTGGGTGCGAGATCATCGACCTTGGCCCGGACTCGGATGAGAGAGTGGACTATCCAGACTTTGCCAAGAAGTGTGCGCGCAAGGTCATCGAAGACAAAGGAAGCTTCGGTATCCTGATCTGCGGTACGGGTATCGGTATCTCGATCGCTGCCAACAAAGTACCGGGTGTGCGTGCCGCACTCTGCCATGACACCTATACCGCCAAACTGACACGTATGCACAACGATGCGAACATCCTCTGCTTTGGGGAGCGTGTGGTAGGCAAAGGGGTGATCGAGGATATGATCGAAGCCTTTATCAATACCGAGTTTGAAGGCGGAAGACATGCCGGCCGTGTGGAGAAGATCGAAAGCTGTTCCATGGGTGCAGACCTAGGGTAAGCAGGAATTGAACCCCCGAAAATATCGTCATTCCGGACTTGATCCGGAATCCATAAGCTTTGAAGCCTTCCAAACAGTGATCCTGAGCCTGTCGAAGGGTTTGACGGACCATATTCCGACAAGCGCAATACGAGCGGTGTTCACAGATACATTCCAATAGAGTCTCCTCCCTCCTCTTCTTTTAGATCACATATCCAGTGGACTAGCCACTTTCCCTTTATTCATCTCTGCCACGACATGTGTATAGATCATTGTTGTCTCTACACTCTTATGTCCCAGAAGCTCCTGTATACTCCGTAGATCGATCCCGCTTTGTAACAGGTGTGTGGCATAACTATGTCTGAAGATATGTGAAGTGACTCTTTTATGGATATTCGCCCTTTGTGCCGCATGCTTGATATTGCGTCCCAGTGTCTTTTCATGGATATGATGCCGTCTGATAACTTCACTCCTTGGATCTTTTGATATATTTCGCATTGGGAAAAGAAACTGCCATTTTGTTTCAAACTTTGCATTGGGATACTTCTTCTCCAATGCATAAGGCATATAGACGCTCCCATAACCATCTTCTCTATCTTTGGCATGTATCCCTTCAACATACTCTACTTGGGCTTTGAGTCTCTGTTTGACCATTTGCGGAAGCGGTACTGTTCTGTCTTTAAGACTCTTGCTATCCCAGATATAGACTTTGTCAAATCCGAAATCTATATCCTTTATCCTTAGATTCAGTGCTTCATTCATCCTCAATCCACACCCATACATCATCGTTACTATAAGCTGATAGGTCCCGGTCAGGTTATCCAGAACACTTTTCACCTCCTCTTTTGTCAGTACCTGCGGGATATGCTTCCTCTCCTGCGCCCTGAGCGCCTGTATGTTCCAACTGCTCATATCTATCCCCAATACTTCTTTATATAGAAACAACAAAGCACTAAAAGCCTGATTTTGCGTTGTCGGTGAAACTTTCCTTTCTACTGCCAGATAGGTAAGAAATGCTTCTATCTCAGGTTTACCCATCTCTATGGGATGTTTTTTGTTATGGTAAAAGATGTAGTGTTTGATCCACCCGACATAGGATTTTTCTGTTTTGATACTGTAGTGTTTAAAACGTATTTTATCACGAACGATATCCAGTAGTTTCTTCTTGACTTCCATACTATTCCCCTTTAAAAAATAGCAGGACACACTGTCCTCTATGGCCAGTATTTGACAGATAGAGGAACATTTTGTCCGGATATTGGCTGATATCCGCTAAAAAGGACATAAGCAACTTTTATCATTCTAGGTTTTTACCTATAAAAATAGAAAAAATATGGCAAATTGTCATATTTCTTGAAATAGCCGGACATTTTTTGTATACTACTAATACTTCAATAAAGGGGAGTGAGGACATTGTGTTCCTCTAATAAATAGTTATGCAAATTAAACCAAAGAAGGAGTGTTAAAAATGAAAAGGGTAGTTTTATTTGTTATTGGTTTCTTCTCTCTAGTAACCAATCTCTATGCTGGGGAATATTTGGGGCTTGGTCTTGGGGAGATGAGCACAGATCAAGTAAAGGAATATTTTAAAAAATCTGGTTCTCGTTTTAGTGACAATTATGGGTACAAGGGGTATAGTGACCTGCCAGTAATGAAGGTCGATTATTACGAAAAATTTAATAAATATGGTCAGGTTCATGAGGCATGGTTAAGTTTCTCTCCTGATAAAAAGCTATATGAAATATCTGTTACATGGCGTGATGCCGGTGAAACATTTAAAACAATGAAAGACGCATTGGATACTAAATATGGTTCAGCATCAGCACGCGGTATGGGCTTCAATCAAAGCTATGAATATCGAGACGGTAAAGTAGAAATCACACTTGGCAGAAATACATTTGGTTTTGGTAGTGAACAAAAAACTTCCCTTACCTACGTATTTACACCGGCCTTGGCGGAAGTAAATAAAATGAAAAATATTATTGAGGAAGACATTAAAAAGAAAAATGCCAAGAAGGCCGCATCAGACTTATAAGGGGAACACATTATGGAAAAAATAAAAAGAATTGCAGATATTGCACTAGTCATATTGAGCGCATACATGATATTTGACGGGTTTCTTTTATTCATTGGCACATCTGGGAGGGTGTCTGGTAGTGAATTTGGCATGTTGATTACATTGGCTAATCAGTTAAGCCTTATTATGGTGTGGCTAGGCTTGTTTGCAGTGCGGAGCTTCTCATTAAAGGCAAAAGAGGCATAACAATCGCGTCAACTCGGACTGCCAAAAGCGGCGTCGCTTCGCTATGCAGCTTTTGGCATCCGGTTACGCGAAGCGTTAGGTTACACTTCAATTGATATGAAAATGAAATTGGATAAAATATAAAAAACATAATTTTAGGATATTTTTTGAAAGAAATTTATACAGTAGGTCACTCCATTTATGAAATTGATAACTTCATAGAATTATTGAAAAAGAATAACATTAATACTATTGTTGATGTGCGAAGTACACCTTACAGTAAATTTGCACCTCAATACAATAAAGAAGCACTTCATCAATATTTGAAACAAAATGAGATTTGTTACATTTTCATGGGTGATATGCTTGGAGCAAGACACGAAGATGAAAGTTTATTATTTGAAAATGGAAGTGTTAATTTTAAAAAAGTACAAGAAACTAAAATCTTTCAAGATGGTATTGCTAGACTAAATAAAGGTATGGTAAAAGGATATAACATTTCTTTAATGTGTTCTGAAAAAGAAGCTTTTGATTGCCATCGTTTTGGACTAATATCAGAGTATATAAGAGAAAACCTAACAGATGTTGAAATAAAACATATCTACCCAGATAAAATCCTTTCTCAAAAGGATTTAGAAAATCAATTAATAAAAAAATATCACAAAAAGATAGATTATCTTGGATTAGAATCAGATAAAACACCATTAGAACAGGCATATATTTTGAGAAATAAAGATATTGCTTACAATGCAATAACTAAAGAGGGGGATGAAGAATGAATATATTTACTATTGGATTTTCGGGGAAAAGTGCCGAAGAGTTTTTTACATTATTGACACAAAACGGCGTAAAAAAATTAATTGATATAAGGCTCAATAATAAATCACAACTAGCTGGATTTACAAATGCAAAACATCTGCCTTATTTGTTACGATTGCATAATATTGACTATGAATATAGACCTGAATTAGCACCTACAAAAGACTTATTAGATGGGTACAAAAAAAAAGAAATAAGCTGGGAAAATTATGAAAAAATATATCATCAAATATTAATTGAAAGAGATATCTTGAAAAAAATATCTATTGATGATTTTGAGAATTCTGTTTTATTATGTAGTGAGCCTACTGCAAAGCAGTGTCATAGAAGACTAGCCGCTGAGTATATAGCGGATAATTTTAAAGATATAAAGATTACACATTTATAGGAGAAGATTGTATGGAAATTATTATTACCGATTTAACAAGATTTAGTAATCCTGAAATAGTATGTATTGCAGGTATCAACCAAGATACAGGAGAGTGTGTTCGCCCACTTCCTTATATTAAATTAGCAGAGTGTAAAAAACATAATATTTTACCAGGAAATGTGATTGATGGAGATTTCAAAAAAGTTCAAAATTTAGATAAACCACATCTTGAAGATTGTAACTATACCAAGTTAAATAGAAAAAAGATTTGTACTTCTGAAGAGTTTGAAGCATTACTTGAAAGTGATATATCAAATAGTATTAGTGAGGGATTTGGATATAGTTTTCCCGAAAAAGGGAAAGTAATTCCCAAAGAATCTGCGCCTTCAAAATCAATTATCACATTAAAAATAAATACCAATAATATTGAAATTGTAAAAGATGGATTTAAAGAGGGTAAAATCAGATTAAACTTATTAGATAATGATGGTAAAAGATTTTCATTCTTATCAATTACGGATTTAGGTTTTTATAATTATGCAATGAAACATTTTCATGATAAAGATTTTCCTAATATAATAAATAGTTTTATAAGAAAACAAGAAACTGTTTTCTTAAGAGTTGGTTTAGGTAGGGAATATCAAGATGGATTTTGGCTTCAAATAAATGGAATCTACACATTTCCAAATTTTGACTCTGAAATAAGAAGCTACTCTTAAGACCTAACAAAGCCTGATCACTGAACGTGACCCTCTCCCATTTGCTGGTCTTCGCTCCGCTACGTCCAACAAATGACAGGATACACACATCAAGTCTGCTACCAGAAAACCCTTCGGGATTTTCCGATATCATACTGAATGGTGATCAGCGCGCCCGTTATACACAGTAAGGAAATAATATGGAATTGCCAAAATATCACGAAACATTTACACCAATTTTAGAAGTTTATAATGGCCTGAATATTTTAGACAGCTAAATCCTCAGATTTATTTCCCAATGATACAATAAATGAATTGAAAACGGGAGATAAAAATGGCTAGAAAAA
>JACXUO010000138.1 GCA_014763885.1 Campylobacterales bacterium | reverse complement strand
CGAAACCTTCGTGACCCGCAAGATCACGCGCGGTCTTTCGAATATCGCGATGGGTCTCGAGCCTTGCCTCTATATGGGCAACATCGACTCCCTGCGCGACTGGGGCCACGCGAAGGACTACGTCCGCATGCAGTGGATGATGCTGCAGCAGGACACACCAGAGGATTTCGTAATCGCCACCGGCAAGCAATATTCCGTGCGCGAATTCATCACGTGGAGCGCGCGTGAACTGGGGATTGAGCTCGAATTTTCGGGCCAGGGCATCGAAGAGATCGCTATTGTCTCCTCAGTCACCGGCGATAAGGCTCCTGCCCTCAAGACCGGCGATGTGGTGATGCGGATCGACCCGCGTTACTTCCGCCCCGCTGAAGTCGACACACTTCTAGGCGACCCAACCAAGGCAAAGGAAAAACTAGGCTGGGTGCCCGACATCACAGCGCAGGAAATGTGTGCAGAGATGGTCGCCGAGGACCACAAGGCCGCGCGGCGCTATGCGCTTCTCAAAGAACACGGGCTGGACCTGCCGGTATCCTTAGAAGGGTAAGTGATGGTAGTAGCTAATTTTATTGACGCGTTTCAACGTGCTCCTCGAAGATACGGGTTTATTGATGGAGTTCACGCTCTACGTGCCTTTGCGGCAATCTCGGTGGTAGTTTATCATGCTGGAGGTGCTGTAGGAGCCGACAAATACTTCGCGCTAGCGGGGATCAAGCAGGCCACTTCCGGGCTTGACTGTGGGGTAGATATATTTTTCGTTATTTCTGGCTTTGTAATATCGCTTCCGCTATTTCTCGGAAAAAGCCAGAGAATCGGGCGATATGTCGTCAATCGCTTATTGCGGATATATCCGATTTCCATTCTAACTGCAGTAATTTTCCTAGGCTTCGGATGGTTACTTTACAATCGGCAGCCAAGTCTAGATCAGATCGCAAGCTCAATTCTTTTGATGCCATCTGAAACCACTGCCACCCCTGTCGTCCTATGGACATTGAAACAAGAACTTCTGTTCTACGCGGTCTTCTCGCTAACATTCATTCACTCCACTCTTGGCCTTGTGGTCGTTTTTGGCTGGTCGATTGCGTCATTGTTTGTGCCAGACAGTAGCGTCTTCACACACTGGTTTTTTAACCCTCATAATGTTCAATTCGCGTTTGGTATATTGGGTGCCTTTCTCTCCACAAAGTTTTTGGTTGCGAGCAAAGCCGCGCCTTGGGTGGCCGCGATCTCGCTCACTTCCGTACTTGGTATCTCAGAGTATTCGAAGCTGGTGGAAATGAACGAAGCATTGACCGCACTCATGTTAGGTTTTTTTGCCTCCGGCACAGTTCTCGGCATGGCCTCGTTGAGGGGCCGAATACCCAAGCCTATTATCCCACATTCCCCAAGTAAATCGCTGATTTTGCTGTCAGGATCTCAATATTTCCGATATAAATCATGGTGTTGATGGCCGTGAGGGGCGCGTTTGATG
>JACXUO010000137.1 GCA_014763885.1 Campylobacterales bacterium | reverse complement strand
TAAGGGCCATAGGTGGATGCCTTGGCTGGTAGAGGCGATGAAGGACGTACTAGGCTGCGATAAGCCTCGGGGAGCCGCCAAGAGGCTTTGATCCGGGGATTTCCGAATGGGGCAACCCACTGTATCGAGAGGTACAGTACCCTTAGGGGGGCGAACTCAGGGAAGTGAAACATCTCAGTACCTGAAGGAAGAGAAATCAAACGAGATTCCCAAAGTAGCGGCGAGCGAAATGGGATTAGGACAAACCGATGGCTTGCCATCGGGGTTGCGGACTGCAGAGTGCATTCTAAGTCGATAGATGAACCAGCTGGAAAGTTGGGCCATAGAGGGTGATAGCCCCGTAATCGAAATTGACGAAGAGCCAGCAGGATCCAGAGTAGGTCGGGACACGTGTTATCTTGACTGAAGCTGGGGGGACCACCCTCCAATCCTAAATACTACTACCAGACCGATAGCGAACCAGTACCGTAAGGGAAAGGTGAAAAGAACCGCGGTGAGCGGAGTGAAATAGAACCTGAAACCTATGGCTTACAATCATTCAGAGCGGGATTGTGCACCTTATAGAGCGGTGCACATTGTTGAGACGAGGACGGAAGTAATTCCCCCCTCTACGCTAACGCTAAGTTCTCCTCAGCGGAGCACTCATCGCACTAGTGCGATTGGGCATTCTGCCGAAGAAAACCCAGTGTTAACGTAGCTATTCGGACTTTGTTCGGATAGCGTATCCAATGTGAACCTTTTTATAAGGTGCACATCCGTGATGGACTGCCTTTTGCATAATGAGCCTGCGAGTTGTGGTGTCTGGCAAGGTTAAGCAAACGCGAAGCCGTAGCGAAAGCGAGTCTTAATAGGGCGAATGAGTCAGATGCTGCAGACCCGAAACTAAGTGATCTATCCATGAGCAGGTTGAAGCTGGTGTAAGAGCCAGTGGAGGACCGAACCGACGGCTGTTGAAAAAGCTCCGGATGACTTGTGGATAGGGGTGAAAGGCCAATCAAACTTAGTGATAGCTGGTTCTCTCCGAAATATATTTAGGTATAGCCTCAGGTCGTAACATGTAGGGGTAGAGCACTGACAGGGCTAGGGCTGCTCACCGCGGTACCAAACCCTTTCAAACTCCGAATACTACATGCGTAATCCTGGGAGTCAGGCGGTGGGTGATAAAATCAATCGTCAAGAGGGGAACAACCCAGACTAACAGCTAAGGTCCCAAAGTTACATCTGAGTGGAAAAAGATGTGGAGTTGCTGAGACAATCAGGAGGTTGGCTTAGAAGCAGCCATCCTTTAAAGAAAGCGTAACAGCTCACTGATCTAGCGATTCTGCGCTGAAAATATAACGGGGCTAAGATGTACACCGAAGCTTTAGGTTAAGTTATTATTTAGTACGCCATTGGAACAGAGTCCCAATAGCTACGTTAACACTGTGTTCGCTTCAGCAGCGGGCTCACGCGACTAGTCGCTTAATCGCACT
>JACXUO010000136.1 GCA_014763885.1 Campylobacterales bacterium | reverse complement strand
CAGAGTCATGCTCAAAGCCGGCAAGGCGGCTGTCAAACTCTACTTCACCCTCTATGCCAAAGCAATAGGACTCCACGACTACCACATCCCCGATATCGACAAGCTGGCAGACTACGCCAAAGCCTACTACACCTTGGAGTGCGAAGGAGGAGAGGGGCATCTGGAGGTTGCGCACCTGCTGGAGAGTGTCAAAGAGAACCTCGCCCACCTGGTCATCTCCGTCAAACCCTTTGGGTGTATGCCCTCCTCTGCCGTCTCTGACGGTATCCAGTCTCTTGTCACGGCCCGCCATCCCGAAGCGAACTTCCTTGCCATAGAGACCTCCGGAGAGGGGGCTGCCAACTTCCACTCACGGGTACAGATGGCACTTTTCAAAGCCAAACAGGCAGCCAAAGAGGAGTATGAAGCGCTGACTATACCGGCACATATTCCCGAAAAAGTGCACAGCTACCTCTACCAACCCACCAATGGGAAAGCCGGAAGTGCGGCAAGGCTGATCGCCAGTCTTTAGTCCTTTTTTTCTGCAAGGATATGGATATAGCGCCCCATATCCCGGTAGATCGGTTCCCGGCAGTAGCGGTACTCCAGCGCCATCAGTTCCTCCAGATCCGTATCTTCAAGCGCATCTTTTTTCATATAATCGTGAAAAACACGAATACCCGTCTGTACTTTGATCGTATAGCCATTTTCTCTCAGCCACTCTATCAAGACTTCGGGTTTCTGTGGATAGGGAGGGGTGAGTTTTTTCCCTTTTCCGTACCAGGCAGACTCATCCCCCACAAAGGGGACACACCACCCTCCCCGAAGTGCATTACGGTAGACAAAACTGTGGTAGTTGAAAAAAAGAAGCGAGAGGTGTCCTCCGGGTTTGACCCTCTGCGATACCGCACGAAGCGTCTCCAGAGGATCAGCCAGCCACTCGATCACTGCATGGAAGAGGACCAAGTCCTGCTGCGGTATCTCTGCAGCCATCTTCTGGGCCGGTAGTTTCTCAAAACGGGCATCGGCCCCCCGCTTCTCTGAAGGCTTTTTTCGCCTCTTCAAGCATCTTGTAGGAGATATCGCAACAGGTGAGCGTGTGCCCCTCTCTGGCAAACCATAGCGCCAGCTGCCCCAGTCCGCACCCGGCATCCCAGATCTCCATCGCATCTTTCTGGTGGAGTTCCCGCAGATCCTCCTGCAGCAGTTTCAACCGCCACTCCCCCTTGAGACCACCATATATCCTCTCTTTAAACTTGTCAACCAGAGGATCGAAGTTCTGATCGTATTTGCCACGTTCTTTCTGTTTCACTCTTCCGCCTTATGCTTTCTCTTCTACCCTGTGAACCGCTTCAGACAACTCCTCTCCGACCTCTTTATCGATCTCGGGAACTTCAACCAGTCCTGCCTCTCTCTCCAGATATACCCCGATATCCAGCTCATCTTCGCTCCTTGCCACAATGGTGCTCACCACGGCATCGCCCGTGACATTCACGGCTGTACGCA
>JACXUO010000135.1 GCA_014763885.1 Campylobacterales bacterium | reverse complement strand
GTCAGATGGGGGAAGGGTGTGTGGTTTTGGTCGGGGGGTTAAAATGGCATGAAGAAATCATCCTTGTCGACATCGAGTAGCTTCGCGATCTCTTCTTCGTACAATGTAGAAACCCAGTAAGCTTTGTCTTGAAGGCTTAGGTAAAAGCTACGAACATCTTCGTCGCTCGCGATCCAACTCACCTGATTGTTTTCAACCAGTATTTCAAATAGACGGGCTACTTGGGCGTTCGTGAAAAACTTATGTTTTGAGAGCTTTTCGATGACATCGTGCGTGTATTGAAAGGTTGAAGACCTCTCCAACTGTTCTATAAGTTCGTTTTTTTCGGACTCAGTAGAAAGTCTAATGTCAGGGAATTTCTCAGCAAAAAAACTACTCAGAGACTTGTAAAGGTTTATGCACCCGTAGTTATACTTGCCTTTCCACTCCTGAGCCAAGAACGGATTTATTGCTAGCTCATTCAAGGGTGATGCGAAGTCTGCATCGCGGCTTATTATTGAGGCAAAGCCACCCGCCTCTTGAATAAGGCCCTCCCAGTGTATCGCGTCTCCAAGACTGTCAGGTTTTCCTGGAGGATTCCCCAGTTTCACTCTCAACCTAGCTTTTTCAACATCAGCGGCTCCGATGGCCTTGTGCTTTGAGGCCGAGAATAAATCAGAGATCAGCTTGTCGGCGGCCAGTGTCTCCGCCTCGGCATGGTTTTTAATGTCCAAAACCATTTCGGCGAGAAGCTTGTTGGCATCCGATATTTTTTTCCTGATTTCCTTTATCTTACTCGTATCGTCGCAGATCCTGGGAGGAGCAAAAGAAAACTTATTTCCACTCAGGGTATTTAGAGACTGCGAGATAACCTTAGATCTGTTCCGGGCGACTTCATTGAGGAGGTGAGAGTTTGTGATCAGTCTGACCTCTTTCTCCTTGATGAGCGTGACTAACTTCTCCATTTCGGCAATGTCGTCCGGGCCGAAGCGAAAGAAATCGAGAAGAATGTTGGCATCTAAAAAAATTGTTTCCATAAAATAAAAGGAGGGCTAACGCCCTCCTCTCCCTCACCGGCTGAACTTCTTATACTTCACCCGCTTCGGCTCGACCGCATCGGGGCCAAGGCGACGGATCTTGTCTTCCTCGTAATCCTCGAAGTTGCCCTCGAAGAATTCCACATGGGCCTCACCTTCGAAGGCGAGGATGTGGGTGCAGAGGCGGTCGAGGAAGAAGCGGTCGTGCGAGATGATGATCGCGTTGCCGGCGAAATCCTCGATCGCGGCTTCCAGCGCCTGCAGGGTTTCGACGTCCAGATCGTTGGTCGGTTCGTCGAGCAGCAGCACGTTGCCGCCCTCTTTCAAGAGCTTGGCCATGTGGACGCGGTTGCGCTCACCGCCCGACAGCAGGCCCACTTTCTTCTGCTGGTCGCCGCCCTTGAAGTTGAACGCGCCGCAATAGGCGCGGGAGTTCACCTGCGCGTCGCCCAGCTCGATCAGTTCCGCGCCGCCCGAG
>JACXUO010000049.1 GCA_014763885.1 Campylobacterales bacterium | reverse complement strand
AAAGAGTGTGAATTTAGGTTCAATAATAGAGGTGAAGATTTATACAAATTATTGTTAAAAATCTTCAGAAAAGAACCTCTAAACTAGTCTAGCCCCAAAATATAAAATCTGCAGAAATTTTTATAAAATGCTTGACATATTGACCTACCTATTGTTATCGTGCTCAACGCTCAACGCTCAACGCTCAACGAAACTTTTCATTTCTACCCAATTTTCATAATTTGTGATTCATTCTCTCCAGGATATAGGCAATCAGTTCTTTTTCGATAAAATAAGCAAAAAATAGAAACAACTGGGAAAATATGGCCAAAGAGAGAAAGCGCAAACCATCATCAAGTAGATCTACGACAAAAAAAGCACCGGCAAGGCGAAGCAGATCCGGCAGTAAAAAAAGTACGCTGAAAAAAGATCTGATGATCTTCGGGACCGTAATCATGATGATCGCCATGGTGGTGTTGGGATACTTTATAGGAAGAAGCGAAGCTGCCATCGAGCCGAACCCCAACGCGATATTACTGAAGAGCAATTCTGATAACAAAGCACTCTTTGAGAGTCTGGAGAAGGTAAAACAGGAGAGAATACTCAGGGAGAAGAAGAGGGAGGCTGAGCTTGCCGAGAAACGCAAAGCGAATCAGCAGCAGGAGGAGGAGAGGAAAAAGGCTGCGCTTCAGGCTCAAAAGGAAGCAGAGAAACAGAAACTGACTGAGGAGAGGAAAATCCTCTCCTCTCCCGGAGAGAGCATACTCCATGAAGAGCCGACCACTGTTTCGAAGAGAGGGAAGCCCAAACTGGTGATCATTATCGATGATGTCTCCTCAAGGTCCCAGCTTCAACATATCCGTGCAACCGGGCTGAAGCTTACCCCTTCGATATTTCCACCATACAGGCTTTCTCCCTCAAACCACAAGTTGGCGGAAGGGTTAACGCACTATATGATCCATCTCCCTATGCAGTCAGGCAAAGTTTTTGACAAACAGGAAAAAACCCTGATGGTCACAGATACCCCGGAGATGATAGAGGAAAGGGTGAAAGAGCTTCGCAGCCTTTTCCCTGCGGCAAGGTATGTGAACAACCATACCGGTTCAGTCTTTACCGCGCACTATCCCGCGATGGAGAGTCTCTATCAGGCACTTCTGAAGGAGGGCTTTGTTTTCGTGGACAGCCGTACGATCGCCGGTAGCAAAGTGCCGCAGATCGCCAAAAAATATGCACAGCGATATATCGCACGTGATATATTTATAGATAACAAACACAATGTCTCTTATATACATAAACAGCTCAGGCAGGCCGTAAATATTGCGAATAAAAGAGGCTATGCGATCGCCATCGCCCATCCGCATACGGTGACACTTCAGGCGCTTGCCGGTGCAGGAGAGATCCTGAAGGAGGTAGAGCTGGTCTATATCGATGAACTCTATCCGGGAAAGGCAGGAAGATGAGAGGAATCATCATAGCACTCCTGATAGGCCTGCTGTTTTTCGGTCTCTCCTCATGGATCTTTACACCCCGGCACAGTCTGCTGATCGGACTGGTCGCATCTATGGTGGCACTCTGGACCAGCGAAGCATTGCCGCTGGGGGCGGTCTCTCTGCTGCCGATTATCCTCTTTCCGCTCTTTGGTATTCTCGATGTCGATGAGGTCACCCCCAACTACTCCAAGTCGATCATCTTCCTTTTTCTGGGCGGGTTTATGCTGGCGATCGCACTGGAGAAGATCAACCTGCACAAATATTTCTCCGCAAAACTGTTAAGCTTTTTCCCTAAAACCCCGAGGGGTATCATCTATGCCCTCTCCATCACTTCCGCACTGCTCAGTGGGATACTCTCGAACACGACGGTGACACTGATGCTGATGCCTATCGCACTGTTCTTGAGTGACAATATCAGGCTGAAGGTCCGTTTTTTGCTAGGGACGGCTTACGGTGCAAGTATCGGGGGGATACTCACCCCTATCGGGACGGCCCCCAACCTGATACTGCTCGGTTTCCTGGAGGAGCATGCGCTGCCTACTTTGGCGTTTGGCGAGTGGATGTTTATGATGACACCGGTGGTTGGAAGCATGCTGCTGATCATCCCCTGGTTGCTTTCACTGGGAGTGACCGGTGAGTCGGTCACGAATGTCAAACAGGATGTCCCGCAGCTCAACAGTGAACAGAGAAGACTCTACTGGATCATAGGGATCCTTGCCTCTCTTCTGATTGCAAATACTTTTCTGAAAGAAATAGCAGGTTTTGCCCTGGATGAAAAGCTTGTTCTGCTGGGGTTCGGCCTTACGATACGGTATGCCTATCAAACCGCCAATAAATCAGCAAATATAAAGCTGCTACACTGACTGATGGGAAGAAATCGTTATCTTGTGCTTGCACTCTCTGTGAGAAAATCCATGAATCTATGCATCCGTATTTTAAGGATGATGATAAGTCTAGGGGGATTGATTTAAATTGTAGAATGGTGGAGCATAGCGGGATCGAACCGCTGACCTCTTCGCTGCCAGCGAAGCGCTCTCCCAGCTGAGCTAATGCCCCATTCATAAAGCAAAGAATTTTACTAAAAAAATAGTTAAAATCTACTGTATCCTGAGGCAATGGCCCCGAGTGCACCTGGATATACTGAAATCGCATGTTTTGTTTTACTGTAGCTTTTTGATGATGTGGTATCATATGAGATATGAAACGAGGAAAGATAATTCCAAAAAACAAAAGAGGTGGAAACAGATGCGCTCACTCTATATCACCGCAACACAGAAAAACGTCGGGATGCTTTTTGTCTCTTTGGGGTTTATGGAGATGCTCAAACGCAAGCTTCACAGAGTGGCGTTTTTCCGCCCGATCATAGAATCAAAAGAGAAAAAAGACCACAGCATCACTTTTATGCTGCAGCACTACAAGCTTGATATGGACTATGAAGCGTGCTACGGATGCGATATTGAATACGCCGAGAAGATGTTTGCCGCAGGAGAGAGTCAAGCTCTTTACACCGAGCTTCTGGAGAAGTTTAAAACACTTGAAGCGCGTTACGACTTTGTACTGTGCGAGGGGCTGCCGCGAAGTGTGCTGAAGGCATTGGAGCATTATGATCCAAACCTGCAGCTGGCGCAAAACTTTTCAAGTGCGGTTGTCAATGTCGTCACGGCGCAGCTAAGGGAGGTTGAGGATATCTGTGAAGAGATACTCCTGGAGCATAAGAGATTCAGGGACGCGGGATGTGTGCACTTTGCAAGCTTTGTCAGCCGTGTCGATACGCAGCAGCAGAAGCTTTTGCAAAAAAAGCTCATAAAGGAAGAGATGGCACTCTATTATCTGCCTGAACTTCGGGAGCTTGGCACTCCCACGATGCAGGATCTGCTTGAGACGCTGGAGCTGGATAAGGTGCTTTTTGGCGAGCATGACTATACCCGTACCATACGGGCTTTTCGTGTGGCGGATATGGAGGCAGTGCACTTTTTGGAGCAGATTGAGGAGGATGATCTTGTGGTGGTCACTGCCGACAGGGTGGGGATCATTCTCTCTCTGTTCTTGGCACTCTATTCACAAGCCTATCCCAAGATCAGCGGGATTATCTTCCCCTCTTCGGTGCCGCTGCATCCCGGGATCAAGAAGATGATCGATGGGTTGGAGGGGTACAAGATACCTCTTCTGAGCACGCCAAAAGAGACCTACCGGATAGTGCAGGAGCTCTCCGGTGTACATGCGCGGCTGCGTGCGGGGAACCAGAGGAAGATCGCTCTGGCACTGGGGCTTTTTGAGAAAAGTGTCGATACCGCGGTTCTGGCACAAAAACTCACGCACCTTCGCAGTGAGGTGCTCACCCCCCTGATGTTTGAATACAGACTGCTTGAACTGGCACGCAAAAAGATCAAAAAAATTGTCTTGCCCGAGAGCTCTGATGAGCGTATTTTGCGGGCTGCAGAGATCATTCTGCGCAGAGGTATCGCCCAAATAATACTGCTGGGAGAGAAAAAGGAGATCGAACAGAAGAGCCAAAGATTGGGGCTTGATCTTGCACAGACGGAAGTGATCGATCCCCGTACTTCGGAGTATCTGGAGGGTTTTGCCCAAGCATACTATGCCCTGCGCAAAGCAAAGGGGATCAGCCAGAAGAGTGCGCATGAGATCATGCAGGATATGAACTATTTTGCAACGATGATGGTCTATATGGGGTATGCCGACGGGATGGTGAGCGGGGCGGCCCACGCAACCGCCGATACGATCCGCCCCGCTTTTGAGATCATCAAAACAGTACCGGGTGTCAGCGTGGCCTCAAGCATCTTTTTTATGTGTTTTAAAACAAAAGTGCTTGTCTACGGGGACTGTGCAGTCAACCTTGACCCCGATGCCCACACTTTGGCAGACATCGCGATCGCTTCGGCAGAAACGGCGCGCGCTTTCGGGATAGCACCGAAAGTGGCGATGCTCTCCTATGCGACGGGATCGAGCGGAAGCGGTGCGGAGGTAGATAAGGTACGCAAGGCGACAGAACTTGTCAGGGCAAAAAGACCGGATCTCCCTGTCGAGGGGCCGATCCAGTACGATGCTGCGATCGACAAAGCGGTGGCAAAAACAAAGATCCCCGACTCGAAAGTCGCGGGGGAGGCAAGCGTCTTTATCTTCCCCGATCTCAACACCGGAAACAATACCTATAAAGCGGTCCAGCGTTCAAGCGGCGCCCTCGCGGTCGGACCGATCCTGCAGGGGCTCAGGAAACCGGTCAATGATCTCAGCCGAGGATGCAGTGTCGAAGATATTGTCAATACGGTTGCCATTACAGCGATCCAGGCAGGGGATGCCGGATGAAAATAGCAGTGATCAATGCAGGAAGTTCCTCGATCAAGTTCAAACTCTACCGTCATCACACGCTGGAACTTCTCGCGCATATCCATATCGAGAAGATTGGTGAGGATTATTCGACCGTTACACTGAAATCCCTAGATGGGGAAAAGGTGCTCGACACGGTGATCAGGGATCATCAGGAGGGGTTGGAGCAGATCGGTTCACTTTTGGCAGAAGAGGATATCCTGGAGGATTTTTCCTCTTTGGATCTGCTGGCACACCGGGTGGTGCATGGCGGAGAGTACTTTCGTGAAGCGACCTTCATCACGGAGGATGTGATCGGGAAGATAGAGGTGCTGATCCCTTTGGCACCCCTGCACAACAGGGCCAACCTCGAGGGGATTAGGATCTCCATGCAAAAAGCGCCCAAAGCGGCACAGATAGCCGTTTTTGATACCGCATTCCATGAGACCATGCCCAAAGAGGCTTATATGTACGCGCTGAAACGCTCTATGTATGATGAACATAAAATACGCCGCTACGGCTTTCACGGAAGCTCTCATGCCTATGTTTTGGGTGAAGCGGCAAAATTTCTGGGAAAAGAGGCAAACGAACTGAATGTGATCTCGCTGCACCTGGGCAACGGATCGAGTGCCTGTGCGATAGAAAAAGGAAAAAGTATCGACACCTCGATGGGATTTACCCCGCTGGAGGGGCTTGTGATGGGTACGCGCTGCGGGGATATCGATCCCGCTGTGGTACTCTATATGCAGCGGGTTTTGGGGATGAGTGTCGATGAGGTCGATCGTATCCTCAATGAAGAATCGGGCCTTGCGGGGATCTGCGGCATCAAAGATGTTCGGATGATCCTGGCGCAGGAGGATGAAGCCTCCAGGCTTGCCATTGATATGATGGTACGGCGTATCAAAAAATATATCGGGGCATATATGGCGCTTTTGGGGCATGTTGATGCGATTGTCTTTACTGGCGGGATCGGGGAGAACAGCGCTGTGATCCGCCGGAAAGTTTTAGAAAATATCGGCTTTGGGATTGTTCTGAACAGGGAGCAAAACGCTTACAATGCCGGATCTATCTCTGCTTCCCAAAGCAGCATAGCCTTGCTTGTGATCCCGACCGATGAGGAGCTTGAGATCGCAAAAGAATCCCTGAAGCTACTGGAGAAAAATAAAAATATGACAATATGAAAGTTTTTTCAACGCAGGCTTTTCTGATAGGCTATCATCTATAAAAAAGGGGTGGTATGAGCCAGAAAGTGACAGCGCATATCCGGGAACTCGAAGCGATGAAGAAGTACCCTGATCCGCTCTTCTACAAAGGGGACCTGGCGCTTCTGCAGCGGCCGAAAGTCTCTATCGTCGGGACAAGAAGTCCCTCTGTCTATACCCAGAATTTCACCTATACCCTAGCCAGGGCATTGGCCAAAAGAGGGGTCTCTGTCGTGAGCGGTGCGGCGATGGGAGTCGATGCGGTAGCCCATAAGGGTGCAGGGGAGGAAAATACGATCGCCGTGGCTGCAAACGGGCTGGATATTCGCTATCCGGCAGTCAACAGGAAACTGATCGAGGCAATTGAATCCAGGGGGCTGGTGCTGAGTCAGTTCGATGAGGGGTTCAAGGCAACCGGATGGAGTTTTGTCGTCCGCAATGAACTGGTCGTCGCGCTGGGGGAGATACTGATCGTCACTGAAGCTGACCTGGAGAGCGGTTCGATGCGCTCGGTGGAGTATGCCATGAAGATGGGGAAGGAGATCTATGTATGTCCCCATAGACTCGGAGAGAGCCAGGGGACCAATACCCTGCTGGCAGAGGGGAAGGCCAAGCCGATCTATGAGATCGAAGCTTTTGCTTCACGCTTTGGAAGGAAGGTAAAGAGTGAAATTCCCAGAGATGAGTTTTTTTATTTTTGTCAGACCTCGCCGACATTCGATGCTGCATTGGAACGTTTCGGGGGCAGGGTCTATGAAGCGGAACTGGAAGGGGTCATCACGATACAGAACGGTATCGTGAGACTGGAGTGATCCGAAGGGTTACTTTGAAAGCTGTTCAAAAAGGTTTTCGAGATAATCCTGAGGGATCATCCCCGCCTGTATGAACTGTACGTCCCCTTTTTTATCCATGGCAACCATGAAAGGAATACTTCCGCTCCATTCGGCACGCGTTGCGATATAGTTGACCAGCATTCTTGCATTTTTTTCTGTGGAAACGGTATAGTTGATCCCTTTTTTGAAGACGAAGTCTTTTAACTCTTCTTCATTCATCCCCTGTACCTCGACCGAGACGATCGCCAGTTTATCCTTGTGTTTTTCCTGAAGCTCAATCAGGTGGGGGATGGACATAAGGCATGGAGGGCATTTGTGTCCAAAAAATTCAAGGAAGACCACTTTTCCTTTCAGGGAAGGGATATCCAGCCCCTGATCCGCACCTTTGACCTGCACAGTTGTACCATTGATGTCCTTGAATGAGAGATCAGGATGTTCTTCCGCCACTGACCATGTCCCCAGCGAAACGATCAGAAAAAAGAGAGTAAGCATTTTTTTCATCGATAAAACCTTTGTGAGAAATTGATGGACACATTATACAGTAACAATATGTAATAAACGTGAAGCGAATGATAAAAGTATTTGAGGGAGAGATAGGGGGAATACAAAGAGCAACTATGGAAGGGATTGTTTAAAGGGAAAAGTTTGAAATGTTTATAAGGAGGTATGAAATCTTCAAAGGGGAGTTCAGATTTATACAGCCCATAGTTGCTCTTGTAATCAAATGATACAAAGAGAAGGTAAACCGAACACTAATCATCAAGAGTGGTTTAACCATAGGAGGAGTAAGATAAGAGCATAGATCATGCAAAAAAGGAGAAACGATGGATCCGGTAGAAAAAGATATTCAGGCAAGAAAAGAGGAGATCCTTACGGAAGTGAGAGCGATCTTTAAGGCCAATATGAAGTTCACAGACTGGAATGTCCCGGAAGCAAATGACAGGCTTGGAGCCGAGCTGATCATCGGGGTGATGCAGGAGGCGCTTGATACGCTGAAAAAAGAGGTGGAGGAAGGAAAATACGACATCTATTGATCCTGTATGTGATAGTCCCTATGGCACGGGATGAAGCCCAGTTGTATTATAATGGTTTTTTAAAGTGAAAGAAGGGCATTGTATGAGTAAAAAAATCTGGTTTGTGTTTTTTATCCTGTTGGCGGGCGTTGGAAGTTCAGCAGATGAAATAAAAGAGAGAGAGCTGTCTGAAATGGCCGGACAGATGCTGATGGTAGGGTTCCACGGCACCTCCGCCCCTGAAAGTTCACAGATATGCCAGGATATCAGAAGATACAATCTGGGAGGGGTGATCCTCTTTGACTTCAACCCCGTCGATAAGAACAAACCCAAAAATATCGCAAGCAAATCGCAACTGGCCAAACTGACAAAAGAGCTTCAGTCCTGTTCCCATGACGGCAAACTCCTGATCGCCGTGGACCAGGAGGGCGGGCGGGTTCAGCGGCTGAAGAGCAGGTACGGATTTTACGGCCAGTACCCCAAAGCTTCAGATGTCAGCAAGATGGACCGCTCACAGGTTAAAAGTACCTATGAAAAGATGGCGAAAGAGCTTCAAAGCGTAGGGATCAATTTCGATCTTGCACCGGTGGTCGATCTTGCGATCAATCCTAAAAACCATGTGATCAACGGTCTGGGAAGATCGTTTGGCAAAGATCCCAAAAAGGTCGCTGCTTTCTCCTCTGCCTTTATCGATGCGATGCATTGTTACGGCGTTCTCACCTCCCTCAAGCACTTTCCGGGGCACGGCTCTTCGCTCGGAGATACCCATAAAGGTTTTGTGGATGTGACCGATCTTTGGCAGCCCGAGGAGCTGGAGCCCTACAGGCTGCTTGCCGATAAGGCGGATACCGTGATGGTCGCACACGTATTCAACAAAAAGCTGGACAGCCAATACCCTGCCAGTCTCTCCTATGAGACGGTGACCAAAAAGCTTCGGTGGCATCTGGGGTATCACGGTGTTGTGATCACCGATGATCTGCAGATGGGGGCGATCTCAAAGAAATACGGCTTGAAAAACACGCTCAAACTGGCGGTCAATGCGGGAAACGATATCCTGCTCTTTGGCAACCAGCTTGATCCTGCAAAGACGGTGGGCGCAAAAACACTGGTCGATACGATGATGGCACTGGCAAAAAGCGGAGAGATCAAAGAAGAGAATATCATCAAAGCCTATCAGAGGATACAAAAGCTCAAAGAGAGGCTCTAGCCTGAAATACAGATAGAGTGAAGTGTGAAATATTGAAAAGCAAGACTGAGGTATAAATATGAAGAGTATAGATAAAAATGTCGTGATGCTTGGATGGGTAAGCTACTTTACCGATATGGCAACCGCAATGATCCAACCCATCCTTCCGCTTTTTATCGTGTTGATACTGCATGAGGGGATGGACAAACTGGGGTTTATCGTAGCCGTTGCGACCTTTGTCTCCTATGCAATGCGGCTACTCTCAGGCTACCTCAGTGACCGCTACGGGATCGTCAAGCCTTTTGTTGTGGCAGGATACGGGCTCTCGGCTTTGACCAAACCGCTGATAGGGTTCACCTCCAACTATCAGCAGATCACCGTACTCCAGTCCCTGGAACGTCTTGGAAAGGGACTTCGCTCGGCACCCAAAGATATGATGATCACAGCCTATAGCAAAAAGAATGCATCAGGAAAGACCTTCGGCTTTCACAAGACGCTGGATATCGCGGGGGAACTCAGCGCAACAGTGATCCTTTTTGGAGTGCTTGCGATCTTCGGTCAGAGCGAAAGTGTGATGCGGAATATCTTCTATGCCACACTCATCCCGGGCATGATCGGTCTGGCACTTATGATCTTTTTTGTCAAAGATATCCCAAAACCCTCCCGGCATGAAAGCATGAAGTTCACCTTCAGTGCCGAGGACAAGCAGACGGTCAAAGCGTTGTTTGTCTACTTCTTCTTTGTCTTTTTCATCTTCTCTGCTGCCTTTTTTACCGTACAGGCAAAAGAGGTGGGGATCGCAACGGCACTGATCCCGCTGCTTTTTGTTGTCTCTACAGGGATACAGACGGCAACGAGCTATATCATCGGGACATGGATCGACAGGGTCGGTGTTAGGCGTATCATGCTCTTTGCCTATCTCAGCGGTGTGGTTGCGCAGGTGCTTTTGTATCTTCAAAACCCGCTTTCAACCTGGTTTGCTTTTGCATTCCTGGGGCTCTTTACCGTCGCCTCGCTCAATGCCAACCGCGCCTATATCGCTGATAGTGCCCAGAACAAAGGATCGGTCTACGGGATCTTCTATGCGGGGGTAGCGCTCTTTGGTGCTCTTGGTGCCTATATAGGCGGTATGATATGGGAGTATTTCGGGATGCAGATGGCTCTGGGGTATTCGCTGGCAGGGACTTTGATGATGCTGGTGTTTTTTGGTGTAATCGTCAGGAATGGAAAAAAGACTTCGCCGGGAGAGGGTTAAATCTTGTACTTCTCTTTCCTCTCAGTTGTATATTCCCACCATGCTTTCGGCTCTCCGCCATTCATAAAATCGGTGATAGAGATAAAGGTATCAAGGACACAGGGGTCTTGCCGCTTCCCCGTAACTTCGCAGAGTCTTTGATAGAGTGCATAGGGGTCTTTCCCTTCAAGTTTTTCAGGACCGTCGATACGGATACGTTCCAGATCCTTTGCCATAGACCTACCGATATTGGGAAGGTCGGTGAGTTTTTTGGTCGTTTCCCTTATGACTTTTTTCGGATTCATCTCTATTTTTTATATATAGGTATTTTGTGATAATTTACGGTTGACATTTTTTAAACTAATTATATTCATATTTTAAGTTCCAAGCATTAATCAGATTTTTCTCTTTATCATTAATGGATTCTTTATCCAGTTTATTTATATAATCATCTATCAATGAAAGGTCAACATATTTTTCAATGTACTCAGCTTGAATGACATCAATATTTGTACCATTTACATTGATTTTAGATTTAAAAAAATCAAGAATTTCAAAAAAGCTTTCTCTTGATTCAAATATAATTTTTTTTATGTCTTCAGTAAATTGATCGTGAGAAAGATTGAAGAAGTTTAAAGCCTCCATCATTCTATAACCATTGAATCCTAGATATTTATTTTCTGAATCTGCTAGTACTTCTTTTAGCTTGATGTCTTTCACATTTTCTTTCATTTTTTCCTTGATACTTTCATACACTTTTTCAATGTTTTTATTTAGATTTACATCATTATCTTTGAAGTACTCTTGTATATCTTTTAAAAATCTTATTTTTGTAGCAAGTGGCACAAAGTTTGATTCTGAGTATATTGTTGTTAAAATTTCTTTGCTATCAGTTGAGCCCATAAAGATATCCATAGCAAGGTTGACATAATAATACGATGTAAGTAGGTCTGATTTCATCTTTTTGGTTTCTTTTAATTTTAAAGATATGGATAACAGGTTAAGAACTATATTTGTTGTACTTGGTTTATTATTTTTATATTTATCCATATCTTGGTCTTTAAACATTTCTAAAAAGAGATTGGGTCTGGTAAACTTTAAGAACCAAAAAGGTATCTTAAAGTATGAGCAGAAGGGCATTCAACAAGTATTACAATCGTTCGCATATTTCAGAGGGTA
>JACXUO010000048.1 GCA_014763885.1 Campylobacterales bacterium | reverse complement strand
ATGACACTTTTAAACAGCTCTCGTTCATCAATTCTCATTTTACTCTCCGTTTCTTTCTTCTGAAAGGGTATCGTAAATGAAAATTGCGAACTTTATTTTGCACTATCATTTGTCATTGTAAGTGATATATGTGAATGCTTATCACACAGTAAGTGTTCACCTGCAAATCAATCTGTGTGCTTTCAATGGTTTTAATGTACAATCTATTGCAAAAAAACAAAAGGCTTGTCGATTTATACAAAACATACCCTTCTCATACTTATCACCTCATTATCATTTGTCAACACTCATGCAGAAGAGACACAGTGGGGCAGATTCGACACGCATATCGAACTCTTCCATTACGACATTCATGGCCAGGGTGATCAGGATTCCAGGGCAACCGTGCTGGGCGGGTATCTGCACTATACCTCCAGGCCCATCTATCACTTTGGATTCAGCATCAAACACTACCTTTCGCACCTAATCTTCGAATCCCAAAACCCCGCCTTAACCTCGCTGACCGACTCTGCCGGGGAGGATATCAATCCCCTGAGTGAGCTTTACGCCTACTATAAAAATGAAAATTTTTCTCTGAGCATAGGAAAAACAGCAGATCTCTACACCCCTGCTCAACGATGATACGACCAGATTGATCCCCTTTAGCTACAGGGGAGTCACTTCCCGTATCTCCTGGGATACCGATGCGTTTCTTGCACTGGGTTACGTCACAGGGTTCAGGACCAATAACAGTGAGGAGTATACTTCCTATACTTCGAGCGGGCTGGCAGAAAGTGGTATAACCTATCTTGGTTTTCATACGCAATTTGGCAGCGTGAAACATCAGTGGTACTACTACCATGCACCCGGACTTTACAATACACTCCATATGGAGGTATCCGCAAACACCCCCTATGGGAGCTCCAAAGCCTTACAGCATGGGGTACAGGCGATCTATACATTTGACAATGCAGGGGGAAGCCATACCATCACAGGCAATAACGGGGGAGGAGATGCCAGACTGATCGCTGCCAAGGCGGGGATAGCGTCCCAAAAGTTCTCTTATATCGCTTCGCTCTCCTATAATTTCGGAGAGGACGGGATCAACAGAGGGTATGGAGGGTTATCTTCTCTCTATACGAACTCCATGATCACAAACGGAAAAAAAGGGGACACCCTTTTGCCAAATCCCTCAAAGTAAATTACAGATACTACTCTCCAACAAAAGACAAAGAGTACTCAAGTGCTCTTTACCTCACCAATGTCACCTACGGGGACGACAGCTCCGATACCGTCAATGCACTCTATATCGACCATAAGTTCAAATTCAGGCCGAGGGAGTATATCCTGCTGAGATATGAGAGACAGTGGATTGCCCATGAAGAGGACAAGAGCTACTTCAGGATCATCAGTGCCTATACCTTCTGAGCCGCACAGGATTAGAGCAGTATCCTGGAAGCCACTGCACAGACGGCACTCTCGCTTTTAAGCACCAGAGGGGTATCAAACCCGATCACTCTCTCAGGAGAGAAAAGCGCAACTTCCTTCCCGGTCAGTCCACCTTCGCATCCTACCACGATCGTATCGACAGGCATGCCGGGGGAGAGTGTATGCTCCGAGAAGTTCAGAAGATAGCTTTGGGGGTTTTGGGCGATGAAAGTTTCAAGGTTCTCTGCCATCTCCAGCTGCATCATCACGCTTCGCCCGGACTGCTGGGAGGAGTTCAGCAGGATCTTCTCCCAACGCTGAAAATCCGGCTTGAAACTTTTTTGCGAACGGGCACAGTAGATGAAGGTAATCTTTGCCACCCCCATCTCATTGAGCGAGGGGAGCACTCTCTCCACACTCTTGGGATCGATCATACACCATCCTATATGCAGATCCCGCCTGGCTTTCACTTCAAGTGTTTGACTCTCCTGAAGCATCAGTGTCGCACTGCGTTTATCCATATGCGTGATCAGATAGCGATGGATCAGGCCATCCTCCAGGTTGCGCAGATAAAGGGTGTCCTCCACCCTGTGCCGGCGCACCTTGAAAATATACCGGTGATCGTCCCCCTCCAGTATCAGTGAAGGCTGTCCTGCTAAAGTATTATAAAGATATAACACCCTTCGCCCTCAATACCATCAATACGACCATTGCAGCTACCAGAAGTATCTGCACGATACCGACCTTGACAAATGCTCCCCTGATCAGCTTATAGGTTACGGGGTTCTCAAGATTGGCGATCTTTACCAGTTTGTGTTTGCGTATCTCAATATACATCATCACTGCCCAGATGATAATCATGAGGATGATCGCCAGGCTCATAGGGTACTCCCCGACGACCATTGCGACAAGCCCTGCAAACGCGATCATTGTAATGATCCCCTGAAAGATAGCGGTATAGGTCAGGCTGACTTTTTTGAGTGACTGCGGGTTTTTAGCGGTCATCATAGGCATCAAGAGCCCTCCGACCAAAAATCCCAAAAAAAGTTTGGTCAAGAGACTATGTGTCAGCAATATCGTTTCAATCATCAAATATCCTTCTGTTTCATAATCGGAATTATACTCTAATTTGTTATAATCCCCATAACTCATATAAGAAGGTTTATTATGCTCGTAACCATCCCCCAGGCACTCGATCTCATCCATGAGAGGGTCACTCCTCTGGACACTGAGATCATCCCTATTGAAGAGTCGGTCGGCCGTGTGATACTGGACACCTATTACGCACAGTTCAATCTTCCCAGATTTGACAACTCCGCGATGGATGGCTATGCTGTCAAAGTCTCCGATGCCGGAGCTACGGTACATTGCACCCAGGTGATCTATGCAGGGGACAATCCTTCCATGGAACTCAAAAAAGGACAGGCGATCAGGATCATGACAGGGGCACCTGTCCCCAAAGGGTGTGAAGCGATCGTACCGATCGAAGAGGTGACAATAGAACAGCAGAAAGTGACCCTGCCCGGTAAGATCAAAATGGGAAACTTCATCCGTCTTGCAGGAGAGGATATCGCCAAGGACACAAGCTACCTCCATCAAGGAGAGGTGATCAATGCCTACACTATCGCGTCGCTCGCCTCACAGGGGGTCACACATGTCACGGTAAGCCGCAGGATCAAGGTCGCGATCTTCGGGACAGGCGATGAACTCCGGCCCCATTTTGAAAAGATCGAGGACCATCAGCTTTACAACTCCAACTCTCCGATGTTTCTCACCAGAAGCAAGGAGCTGGGCTGCGAAGTACGGTTCATCCGCTCTTCTGTGGATACACTTGAAGCACTACAGGACTCCATCGCTTCCGTACTGGATGCGGATATTATCATCACAAGCGGCGGGGTAAGCGTAGGTGACAAGGATTTTACCAAAGAGGCATTTACCAATCTTGGTATGCAGATACACTTCCAGGCAGTCGATATCAAACCGGGGCGTCCTACGGTATTCGGAACGATAGGGAAAACCGCTGTGGTCAACCTCCCCGGCAATCCGCTTGCTTCTATGGTGAACTATGAGCTCTTTCTCAGAGCGATTATCCGCAAGATGAGCGGGAGAAGTGATGCACGTCATGCGACGATCACCACCGTGCTGGGAGAGGATCTGAAGCTCAAAGGGGGGAAAACCACAGCGCTGCTGGGTACCTTTGACGGAGCGTCATTCACCCCGCTCCATCAGCAGAAACCGGGAATGGTCTCCCCGATGCAGAAAGCCGAGGGGATGATACTGCTCAGTCCAGATATCACTGAACTGCCGAAAAACAGTACAGTCAAGATGATTCCGTTAAGATGGGAAGCGTGCACAGAAAAGCGTGTGGATCTCATAAACTGCTAAGCAATTTATGCTTACAGATACGCAATAGTGTATTCTATTAGATAAAAATGAACTAAAGTAAATTTTTCGAAGATAAAAGAAGGAGGGCTGTCCCGGAGGACAGACCCATTAGATATTAAAACGTAGCAATATATGCCGATACTGCTTTAATCTCTTCATCACTTAATCTGCTAACCTGCGCCTGCATTAAGTTACCCATACCCGATACATCCCTTGTACCTGCCTTGTACTCCATAAGCTTCATTTCAAGATCTGCTGCACTCTGGCCCGCTATGATCTCCGATTTGTTCAGTGCAGAGTTCTTGCCATCAGCGCCGTGACAACTCGCACATTTGGCATAGAGTGCTTTACCATCGACCTCTTCCGTAGCTCCTGTCGTCTCTGCGACAGCCTCTTTTGCCGCCTCTACAGCCGGTGCTGCCGCCTCTTTTGTCGCCTCCATCGCTTCCGCTGCTTTTTCTTTCGCCTCTTCTGCTACTTTCTTACCGGCATCCACAGCTTTTTGGGCTGTCTCTTTTACATCTTGCACCGCTGACTGCGTCGTCTCTTTTGCTGCTGTTGCAGTCTCACCCGCCGCCTTTTTCGTCTCTTCGCTACATCCGGTAAAAAGTACCGCAGCCGCTACCATTGAAAATAATACTGTTTTTTTCATCATCTTTCCTTTTAATTATGATTGAGAAATCATTATACAGTAAAATCGTTAAACAATTGTGGGGTTGATGATTTTCTCCCTTTTCAGAAGTTTTTGCCAGATTTCCGGATCGCTCCACTCTTTTTGTACCTGTGCGGAGAAAATGAGCTCCTCAAGCCTGATCTCTCCCATGAGCGGACTGTGCGCATCCTCCCTGAATCCCTGTGCATATCCGGTATCGGTCTCATGGACGATGATGCTATTGAGCTTCACCTCCCTCTCGCCGTTTTGCATTGCTGTACACTCCAGAATACGCTCAACAATCAGATAGATCACACGGCAGAACTGTTCAGCCGAAGGAGAGACCGGAAGCTCTACCCATCTGGCACTGTGGGTTTTCATCGCCTGAAGGTATGCTGCATCATCCCTGCTCCATAAGGTAATACTGTGATCAAAAGAGTCAATAAGCTCTTTAATGGTCAGTTTGGTCAAACCAAAATCATAGACCATCTGTCCGTCATCAAGGTAGTTAGACTCCAAAAGCACTTCAACCTTGTAGGAGTGTCCATGGATATTTTGACTGCATCTTTGTGTCGTACATCCACGTACAATATGGGCATTTTCAAACTTAAACAGTTTACGTATGATCATTCAGAGACTCCTTTGATCAAAGCTTTCTCAAAGAAAGCATACCATAATTCCTCACTCCTCACTCCTCACTCCTCACTTTCAAATACAGAGTATTTGAACTATACCCCTTGTGTCGTATCAAAAACACGGATATGTAGTCTATCACTATAGCGAAAATTATGCTGCATACAAAATGCGAAAACCGCTTGATCATTTTTCCTGATCGTATCACGGCTCTCTCCTACCGGCATACAGTAGACTGCCAGTTCGGGAACGATCTCCCGGATCTCCTCTATCTCTTCCAGTGCTCTACTCTCGATCAATGGAGCATCAATCGTAAATTTCAAAAATGCGTCGTCTGCCGATGATGCGATCGCCTTGAGTGCATCGGGTATGATACGTTTTGACTTCGCTTCGCCGCAATTGGAGAGCTTGAGTGAGAGAGAGAAGATACAGGAGGTATAGGCCGGATAGGCAGCAAAGTCTATCACCACTGTCCCGTTTGTCTCGAAGGTCACCTTCACACCCTTCTCAACCAGCCACTCCACCACGCTATAAAACGTTTTATCTTTATGGTAGAGCAGTGGCTCCCCGCCTGTGATCACCAGATGCGGCAGGTATCCGATCTCTTCAAACGCTGCGTCCAGTTTTGCTATCAGTCCGGAAGGCTCTTCTATCTTTTTCCACGATTTGGCGAAGCCTCTATCCACAGCAAAGTAGGTATCACATCCATACCTTACCTGCCCGTCGATCTCATAACGGGAACCAAATCCGGGACAACTCAGATTACACCCCGCTGTGCGTAAAAAATAAGAAGGTACACCTGCATACTTCCCTTCTCCCTGGATAGAAAAAAACTCTTCGGTTAGGTAAAACAAGGAAGACTCCTTGTTTTAGTGAGGAATGAGGAGTGAGGAGTGAGGAGTTTTTGTAGGTTTTTCTTCGAAAAACTTTTATGCCTGTTTACTATTTTGATAAAAAAAGCGGGGCCACTGTACCGCATACTTTCACTCTTCACTCTTCACTCCTAACTTTTAATTTTGATCGCAAAGCGATCATCCGCCCGTCTCATAAAATGCCCGCTTGGATATCTCTCTATCTTCAAGCTCCTCTTCACTCCAGCGGTTCTCTTTCGGTTTATCCTTCAGTACCTGGGCAAGTACTTCCGAGGCACTTTTCACATCACCCTTCTTCACATGTTCAGCAATACTCATCGCCTCATCAAAGTAGAGGCACGGGATCAAAAACCCTTCTGCAGTCAGCCGGATACGATTACAGCTTTCACAGAAATCATGCTTATGCGGATCGATCAACCCAAACTCGTACCCGTCATCAAGCAGATAGTTGAACGAAGGGCTTGCCCCTTCTCTCCCCAGTGCCTTGATCGTATGGCGCTCTTTGATCTTAGCAAGGATCTCTCTTCCATGCATCCCTTTCAGTGCTCTATCCGCATGTTCATTTTCCATATACTCAATAAAGCGTACTTTCATGCCGCGCGCCTTGCAGTAATCCATCACATCAAGTATCTCATCCTCATTGATCCCCTTCAGGGGTACCATATTGATCTTCACCTTAAGCCCGACCTCAAGCGCCTTGTCGATCCCCTTGAGTACTTCACCCAGCACATCCTTGCCCGCGATCTTTGCCGCGACATCGGCCTTGAGCGAGTCAAGAGAGATATTGAGACGTTTCAGTCCCGCATCCTTGAGCCTCTGTGCTGCAGCAGGAAGAAGGTAGGCATTCGTGGTAATCGCCAGATCGATGTCAGGTTTATAGTCAGAGATCATCTTGATAAATTTATCCAGATCCTCTCTAAGCAGCGGCTCCCCGCCGGTAAGCCTGATCTTGTTCACCCCCTCGTCGATCGCTACTTTTACAAACAGAAAGAGCTCTTCGAAACTCAGAAGATTCTCTTTGGGTACCCACGAGAAGGGTTTTTCAGGCATACAGTACTGGCATCTGAAATTACATCGTTCTGTCACTGAGATACGAAGATAGTTAACCGTACGTCCGTGTCCATCTATTAGCATTGCATATCCATCATCCTCAAAAAATAACATTTTGAGATAAATTTTTTGTAGGGTATCCAAAACTAGATAAAAATAGGATAAACGGCATAAATAGTGAATAGTGAATAGTGAATAGTGAATAGTGAATAGTGAATAGTGAATAGTGAATAGTGAATAGTGAATAGTGAATAGTGAATAGATTTTACATACCAGAATCAATATGTCAAGACTTTTGCAGAAATTTAACGAGTGAAACGAAGTAAAAAAGCGGCTAGCCGCTTGAGCCCGCTGCTGAAGATATCGCAGTGTATACCTTTAGGTAGAACCCAGTGTTAACATGAGAACCGTTAAGCAAACGCAAACTGCTTTGCGTTTGTAGGTTCGGAACCGAAAGCGATGTGCCAAAGGCACCGCTGTAGGCTCAAATAGGACAAAGCCCTATTCACGTTCTAATTAATGTAAATCTCTCCACTGATACTTTTTCCATAGGAATGCAAGGAAAGAGAATACCACAAAGAAGAGCAGTACATATGGTCCGAGTTCCTCTCTTTTCGGCTTACTAGGATCACCGATCTCAGTAAGGTAAGCCTCAACCTTCTCGTAACCCTCTTTGTTTAGACCAACTCTTGGCATAGATGTACCAGCAAGCTGTGTCTGAGGATTCTCAACAAAAGTCTCAAGGAAGTGTGCACTTCTCGCTCTGATAATGATCGAAAGATCCGGTGGCAGTTTACCCATGTAACCTTTCACACCATCTTGCGCTTCAAGTACTTTGATCTGATGCGCCAATGCATCTTTTTCATACTTGAACTCCGGCGTGTCACCAAGCTGAGTCATCTTCGCATAACGCATTGCATGACATCTGCCACACGCTTCTGTGAATGCCTCTTTTGTTGTAGGCTCAGCCGCTTTCTTCTCTTTAAGATACGCAACCACATCAGCGATAGACTGATTATCCATGAACATTGTCATTACCGGTCCCATAGGGTGCATCATTGTATCTGCAAACTTGTGGTCCGTATTCATCGCCATTGCAGGATCTTTGATCAATGCGATAAGATATTTTTTATCATACAGTGCACCTGCATGGTCAAGACTTGGAGGTACAACACCACCCATCGCTGCTGCACCATCCATGTGACATCCCATACACATTGCAAATCCAGCTTCACCGGCTGCTGCATTTCCTTCAAGTTTTGCGATCTCGTTTACTTCACCCCAAAAAGCTTTTTTTGCTTCTTTTTTCTCTGCAGATGTTGCACCTTCGATATCTGCAGTGCCGTCATAAACAAAACCATGCCCTTCAACATGCTTATGCATCTGCCCGTGAGCAAACGGTTCCACACCCCAATAGAGCAAAAGGGTAAAGGCTGCAACAACTCCTAATATTTTTAGTTCTTTCATCCTCTACTCCTTATAGTTTCTTTTCTGCTTTAGTAATGAACGGCAATGCAACCCATAGTGCAAAGAATAGCAATGCTGAAACAAGACCGATCTGGTTCCATACACCTTCCGGAGGCAATTTACCCATTACAGTAAGGACAAGCACATCAGCCAGCATCAGCCAGAACCATACATTAAAGAGACCTCTTTTACTTGCCGGAGCAACGTTAGGGCTTCTGTCAAGGAATGGAAGCAGGAAGAAGATCACCTGTGCGATAGCAAATGCAATCAGACCCGGATCTTTAGGGAATGGTCTGAGGATCTCATAACTCCATAGGAAGTACCATTCTGGATAGATATGCGGTGGTGTTTTCAGTCCGTCTGCCGGATCGAAGTTGACCGGATCCATTGCAAAGTCAAAATGGTAGAACACAAGGTAGAAGAACAGGATAAAATAGACACCCATCACAAACACGTCTTTACTCAAGAATACCGGATTGAAAGGAATAACTTTTGACTCTTTTTTCTTACCTGCTTTATAAAGCTCTGCAGCCTCTTCAAAGTCGATCTCTTCACCTTTTTGGTTATTTACGTGCGGAAGTCTCAATGTACCGAAGTGCAATACGATCAACCCGATAATTACCAATGGAAGAAGAAGTACGTGAAGCATAAAGAATCTTGTCAAGAACGCATCACCAGGAACATAATCCCCTCTGATCCACTCAACCAATCCATATGCTTCAAGAGAACCACCGGAGAAAAGGTTTGTAATAACCATACCAGCCCAGTAACTCATCTGTCCCCATGGAAGCATATATCCAGAGAATGCCTCAGCAGAGAATACCACGAAAAGAAGCATACCTGAGATCCAGATCATCTCTCTACCTTTCTTATAAGAACCGTAGTAGATACCTGTAAACATATGGATATAGATAATCAAGAATACCACCGATGCACCTACACCGTGAATATGTCTCCATAACCATCCGTAACCTACTTCCGTCATGATCGTATAGTTTACAGAATCAAATGCCAGTGCACTATCCGGCTTGTAGTACATCAAGAGGAAGATACCTGAAATCAGCAGCAGGCCGAATGTTGCAGCCAGTACCATACCCATCGCCCAGAGGAAATTTATATCTTTTGGAATCCAATACTCAGTTGAAAGTACTTTTTTAAGTGTTACAACCCCTAAACGTTCGTCTAACCATTTCTCGGAGAATGGTCTTGCGTTTTCATCAAATTTTGCCATCTTCTCTCCCTTATACCGTTAGACCGGCGTCTTTCATTCTTATAAACTCAGGTCCCTCTTCACCAAGAACAATCGTTTTGCCTTCCAGTTTGAACGGAGGGATCTCAAGAGGACTTGGCGGTGGTCCGAAGATCTCATGTCCTGATGGATCGAACTCTCCACCGTGACAGGCACATTTGAAGATCTTTTCACCCGGTAGATATGCGGGGATACATCCAAGGTGGGTACAGAGACCGATAGCCACAAGGAATCTGTCAGACCCGACTACCACATCTCTATCATCTGCTTTCATATCCGCTGTTTTCTTAAGTACAAAAATCGGCTTTCCTCTCCACTTTTCTATGTTAAGCACATTTTCCTGTGCAGCACTTAGATCAATTGTAGTGAAACCCGCTGCTTTTACGCTAGGTAATGGGTCCCAGCTGCGCTTCATTGCATAGAGTGCACCTAAGCCACCCAACGCAGTAAAACCGCCAAGAGCCATACCCATAAAGTCTCTACGACCTTGCTCTTTCATACTTACTCCTTTCCTTAATTGTATAATTTAACCACTTATTATAGACTATATTAGATTTAAATATAATTGTGTTTTAAAAAAAAGTAAATATGGGGGAGTTTTGTTACAAAGAGTAAATTAGGAGTATAAAACTCCTAATATTTATCATAATTTAAACTAATTTTTAAGTTTTTTCATCAATTTTTCTGCGATTTCCTCTACAGAAAGCATCAAATTTTTTTCACTTCTTTGGTTTTGCTTCACTGCATCATAAGCTGCCCTGTCAAAACCTTCCACTACCGGTATACCAAGCCCTCTGATCACCGAAAGCGGGATGATCTCTTCTCTTCCCGTCCTGATATAGACAACGTTCGCTCCGCATACATGGGCCTCTAGGGCAGTCTGTCCCGATGCTGTCACGATGTGAGAAGAGGTTTTGAGCAGTTCTTCATACTCTTCGGCTTCATGAAGTCTCTCAAAGAGTTCTGCCAGCTCATCTTCGTATTTTACAAAAAAGTAGTTTCCAAGCAGCAGTTCCATACCCGAATCCTGAAAAAATTCCTTATGGCCCAGGATCTCTTTGTCATAGTCTGCATCCGAGAGGAAGAAGAGCACTCGATCCTCTTTGGGCTCGCTCTCATACATACTGTCCACAATGAGTGCCTCGATACAGTTCTCATCCTTGCACTCAGGCCTGAAGAGCACTTCGCTCACACGTACCTCATCCTCCGGTCCATTGGCAAAACGGAATACATGGGAGAAGTCCGAACAGTACTTCTCGATACGGCCCCTGTCATCTTCGGGGGTATCCATGATGATACTATCCCCTGTATCAGCGATCGCATCGATATCCATGACCCCTTCTATCGTCACATAGTCACGCAGTCCCAGCTCTCTGGCTGCCAGCCCCGCCCTGAAGTCGTTGACCAGAAGTCTTGTCTCAACACCTTTATCGTTTAATGCTTTTAACAGTGCTACTGCTCTTTTGACCCTGTCCAAGCCGATCTTATGTCCGCTGTTTGCATAGTAGTAAAGCATTCATGCCCCTTGCTTATCTTTCTTATTTGAGGTTATACCACAGTTTTCTAAATTTTTCTACATGAAAATACGGAAGAGATGAGATTTACCTGTTTATTTGTCAAAGAGATGTATTCCACTACATTGTGGGTGGAGCAAGGAGAAGTAATCGAAAAGGATTCACTCTACGGATAGATGGCAAGCAACTTTCCGGATTGATCAGTGTGGTATCTGCATCTCACCTACGGAGAGACTGTGAAAGAACTCCAAAAAAAGCGTCTAAAAAGTAGATATTTAACACCGTAAACAGCCCCTAAACGGTATAATTATACCTATAAATAGCCC
>JACXUO010000134.1 GCA_014763885.1 Campylobacterales bacterium | reverse complement strand
GCTGTTGCTGCGGTTTTTTCCCCGGCATTTTTTCTGAAGGGGTATCGGCTCTGTTGCCATCTACCTCTTTGGGTGCCTCTTTTCTGTTGGGATTAGGCTTCTGCTGTCTGTTCTGTCTGTGCGGGTTAGGCCTTCTGTTTCTCTGTGTTGGCTGACCTTGCTTTTGACCTTCGTTGTTTTGGTTCTCGTTCATCTAGATTATCCTTCAATGCATTATATAAGTGATGATACATAGATGTCTCAACTTCATGAGGCCGTAGATTGGAGTCTAGTTCCTGTTGGATAAAAGCTTCTGCTACCAATGCCTTCGGAAAACGAGCTGTGAGGTTTTTTGAGAGCTTTTTGCGGGGCTGTGCGAAGGCAACCCGTAAAAATGCTTCAAAACCTTCATCATCTCTGGTTTCGTTTTTTTCTATTAAAAGTACTGCCGAGGTTACTTTCGGCGGGGGAATGAATGCTTCGGGTTCCACCTCGAAACATACATGTGCATCCCCCACGCTGTCGGCCAGGACGGAGAGGGCAGAAAACGCCTTCTCTCCGGCTTTTGCCGCAAACTTGTCAGCGACCTCTTTTTGAACCATGACCAGAATAGACCGGCAGTGTTCATCTTTCAGCGCTTTTAATATGATATTGGTGGCAATATAGTAAGGCAGGTTTGCTACAAGATGATAAGGTTCATCCAGAAGCTTCCCCGACTCCCAACGCTCAAGCACATCTCCGCAGCGAAGTTCAAAGCGGCCGTCGTGAATCGGCTCTTTGAATTCATTGTTCAGATGCTCGCATAATCTTTTATCAACCTCAAATGCTGTGACATTGCGAACTTTTACAAGTTCTTTGGTTAAATCACCTAATCCAGGCCCGATCTCTGCAACCTTCAGGTCGTCATCGGGCATCGATTGGATGATCTTGTGAATATAGGTATTGTTCTTTAGAAAGTTCTGTCCAAACTTTTTCTCAGCAAAACCTGCTAAATCTTCATGAATCATACTATAATCTACCTTTATATTTCCCTATTACTCTTTGAGAACTTTCTTTCTTTTGATAAAAGGTGAGAAAGGATTTCCCACTTATTGAGATAATTTTTGTATAATTCTACCATAATAAAGGAAAATATGATGAATCTTTTTATCATTTATAGAATGTTTGATGAATGAACTCCATCGGGTCTGTGAAAAACATGCCATAGAGGCACCTTTATTTTTTTTGATTGTTGAGACTATGCCCACTTCAGCAGTGGGCTTATGAGACCAGTCGCATTTTAGTGTTTATTGAAAAAGGAAAAATGAGTGGATTATTTTGCTAAGCGTATCATCCCCTGTTTGGATGTGGACGGCGGCCGCGTGGTCAAGGGGGTCAATTTTGTAGGCCTGCGTGATGCGGGTGACCCCGTTGAAGTGGCAAGACGTTATAACCAGGAGGGTGCGGATGAGATCACCTTTCTGGATATAGGAGCAAGCCACGAGGGAAGAGAGACGATCGTAGATGTGGTGAAAAAAGTTGCCAGAGAGGTTTTCATCCCGCTTACTGTGGGAGGAGGGATCCGGGAGCTTCAGGATATCTATAA
>JACXUO010000133.1 GCA_014763885.1 Campylobacterales bacterium | reverse complement strand
GAACCCCGAAACGCGCAAGCTGATCCGGGTCACGATCCACGACGACGAGCCCGGGGAGACCGGCGATCTGGTGGAGCGTCTGATGGGGAAAAAGCCCGAGCTGCGGTTCCAGTATATCCAGGAGAACGCGCAGTTCGTGGAGGAGCTGGATGTTTGAGGGCTATGACTTATTTAACGTCTTGAGCTATACTAACGTTCAAAGTTGTTGCGATCACAGTTGTCATGCGCTTACGCCTACCCAGCTATCTTGAGCCTGTTCAGGGTTTTCAGCCGCAAAAAGCGGCTGAACTTTGCGCACTTCTGATTTCGTTTTCAGGCGGAAAGATCGAAAAGCTGAAACTTATAAAAATCATCTATTTGACGGAACGCCAGCACTTAGCTGACTATGAAGAACCAATATTGTGGGACGAGTTTTTCTCGCTTCCCCACGGACCTACAGCAAGCGCTGCACTGAACTGTATCGACGGCGTTCTCTTCCCTGAGCTCACTCAGAATTACTTTGCCTTACATCGAAAGCGCGACGTTTGTGCTGTGTCGCAATTTTCGGAAATCGATTGTGAATTTCTAAGTGACGCAGAAATAGGAAGTGCGAAGCTCGTGTGGGAGCGTCATAAGACCAAAACTGCCTCTCAACTAAGAAATTACACTCACAAGGAATGTCCAGAATACTTCGAGCTTGAGCATGGCCGTCGTTCAATCAGCTATCAGGACGTTCTTTCGGCCGTCGGAGTGTCCGATCCAGAAGAGATTGCTGAGGAAATTCTCTCCTTTAGACAACTTCGTCAGTGAGTTTTTTCTATTTCGATGAAGTTTTATCCAAAGCAAGTACTTCGAATTCCGGGGACTGGTTCACCTCAAAGACCGAGCATTGCACATATGCATGTATGCTTGAAAAGTGCTGACGCATCATCAAAGGTTCTTCTAGTCTCAATTAGCAGTCTTAGGCCTAAAGGTGACAAGACGTGCCTTCTGCTCCCTGGCGACCACCCGGATATACGTAAGGAATCTTGCATTCACTATTCGAGAACTCAGCTTTGGAATGCAGGGCCTCTATGGGCTAGGATTAAGCGTCGCGAAGTCTCAATACTCGAGGATCTGAACGATGAGATATTCCGACGGGTCTGCTCCGGTCTGAAAAGCTCACCGTTGTGTCCTAGGTGGGCAAAAGCTTACTACGGAAATCCATAGGGTCTTGTGCTCTTGATTAGCTACCTCGCCTACGGTTCCAACCTGCTCACCTCCCGGCTTGCCGCGCGCTGCCCCTCGGCGCGGGCTATCGGGAGGGCCATCATCCCCGGCCATTCGCTCGATTTCTCGAAACATGGCCGCGACGGGACGGGGAAGGCGACGATCACGCAAGGGGTGGCGCGTGCCCCCGGCGTGCTGTTCGAGATCGCGGCGGAGGACATCCCCGCGCTCGATGCGGCCGAAGGGGCGGGCCTGCACTATGAGAAGATCGAGCTGGTGCTCGAGACCGGCCAGCGCGCCTTCACCTATCGTGCGCTGATGCGGCAGGCGGGGCTCGCGCCGTTCGACTGGTACCTCGCACTGATCCGGGCGGGGCGGCGTGAGCATGGG
>JACXUO010000132.1 GCA_014763885.1 Campylobacterales bacterium | reverse complement strand
GATCACCGCGCAGGTCATCACCGTGTCGAGCATCATCGCATACCAGCCGCCGTGAATGCCGCCATAGCCGTTGGTCTGCGGATGGCCGGGCGTGCCGCGACAGGTGACGCGACCTTCCTCGGCTTGGGTGATGCGATAGGCCATCAGCTTCTGCACGGTGGGCGAGGGCACCTCGCCGGAGACCATCTTGCGGATATAGTCGAGCCCAGGCATCGAGAGCACCTCCTCGAGCGGGAGGAAGTCTTCCGGGCCTTCGGCGAAATATTGGTCTGGCATGTGGGGTCCTTTCCGGGTCGGACCTTAAGCTATCGTGGCGGGCCGGAAAGGGAAGGGGGGGTGGCGGCTTCGAGCCCAGAGTCCCGGATGCTGCGTGTTGCACCAATGATCGCTATGCGGGGGATTCCGGCTTTTGAACAGTCGGGAATGCACCACAACAAAAAGCGTTTCCAAGGGTTTGCTACACCGGCTTTGCGTCCCGCCAAAGAGACTCATATATGTCAATTTTTGTCGGGGCGATGTTGGGTTGAAGCGGCACCAAGTAGGTAGGTTTCTTACCTGCATCATTAATTGAACCACCTACAATCCAACAATCTGAGCTGTCGATAATTACTAGACGATCATGAAGGTTCTGGCTTTTTCGTAGTTCCGGGTTGACGTTGTACTGTGCTGAAAAGGCCGTGACGTGGCCAGCAACATCACTCGAATATCTGCTGCAAAGAACTCTGATCGAACAACCGCTGCCAAGTGGACCAAGGTATGTATCAAAGGCTTGACCATCAAAATATGGATCGACGACAAAAACCTCAGTTTGTGCCCCTAGTATGATCTCTTTTAGGTCACGCAAAAAATCGTATTGCTGCTGCGAACCATAGACCTGACCTATATCCTCATGACCGTCGAGTTCCAATGCAAGCTTGATTTCTTCGGCTGCGGCAAGAAGCTGCTGTCGAAAGGGTTCCCTAGTCACTGACCAAAACTGAACTGACGTTTGTTTGGTACTTTGGAACTTAACTTTATGCTCAATACCTGCTCGTGCAAGCAAAGCACCAATTCGCGCGATCCATCGTTGAGGTGCAGAATCAGCGTCAGCTACGTATTTCTCACCGAAATGTGGTGCGTTCTCAAACTCATGCAAAAGTTTCAATAAGAGAACCTGCTTTTCGGCAGTGCCGTCACCCAAAAGCTGCTTCTGCAATCGGTCTAGGTTGTTGTTCATTTCGCTGCCCCCGATCGGATACCACGAAGCGATAGCGAGAAGAACTACCAAACACCATCTTCACCAAGCGGTTCGTAATGGCCGCTTTGAGCAGCGAAAGGACATAGCTTCCTGCGCAATGGACGACTGCTTAGTCCCGCAAAGCTGACATCGCACACCCGCCCCCAACCAAAGAAAAGGGCCCAGCCGGGCCCCCTTCAGTCACTCCGCTCCACCACCCTTTCAGGCGACGTTTTCCAGCACCGCTTCGGGCGTCACACCCAGCGCGTGGCACACGTCGCGGGTCAGGCCGGGGCGGTTGAGCGTGTAGAAATGCAGGTCTTCCACGCCGCCCTCGATCAGCTTGTCGCAAAGCTCGGTGCACAGCGCGGTG
>JACXUO010000047.1 GCA_014763885.1 Campylobacterales bacterium | reverse complement strand
TGGAAGTTAAGCCTCTCATCGCCGATGATACTGCAGGCTACGTCTGTGGAAACGTAGGTCGCTGCCACTTTGAGTTTATCTTCTTTTTTATTCAATCACTCATCCATTTCAACCTAAGTTACTTTAACTAAAACACTTATTCTTTCTATGCTATTTTTATCCGTTTTACTTGATATATCCAATTATCCTCTAAAATTTCCTATTTGGTGTGTGATTACGCACCCTATGCGAAGTAGTAGTGTCGAAATACACTTGACTCACTCTCATAACTCTGTCATGATGCTCACTGCTCACTGCTCACTGCTCACTGCTCACTGCTCACTGCTCACTAATCACTAATTCGTAATCCCTGGCCGCTTACTGCGTGGGCTGGCAAGCCCACCCTACAACTTGATATCCTCTTAGATCACTGTCATGGTGATCCTGTTGAACCATGCCCCCTCTCCGACATGCCTGGGTGAACGGAGAATGACCAATCACTATCACCAATAAACGCTTATTACAACCAATTTTTCATTAGAGAAATCTATAATTATCATGAGTTATTTCATGCATCAATCCTCTGTAAACACCGTTTATGCTTGTTTAGCCTTCTTATCTTTGGCTATAAATATAATTTTTATAACCTTATATTAAGTTATATAATTTTTTAAAAAAAGTTTATTTTTTTAAGTCTATACTTAGTCACTCTGTCATAAGATAATGGCTACATGTTTTGGACATATACAACAAAGGAGTAAACATGAAAAAATTATTAACGGCTTCACTTGTGACTGCAATGGCTTTGACAAGTGTAAACGCGAGTTCGGTAAATGATAAAATAAACGAACTTGAGTCTGAACTTGCAAAACTCAAGAAAGATCTAAAAAAACAGAACAAGAAGATCAATGAGGTAAAAGCACATGATGCTGGTGACAACATCAAGTGGGGTGCCGATGTAAGAACTGCAATTGATAATATTAACTATGATATGGCAGGAGCAAACCCAGTAACAGGAAAAGATTCATACAGCAAGAGCGATCTTATGTCTCTGAGACTATGGTTGAATATGGAGTTTGCAGCTGATAGTAAAAATATCTTCAAAGGCCAGCTTTCTATGAATAAAGCATTTGGTGCAGATATGGGGGCAACAGGAAATGCCTTGACTTCTCCATTCGGTATGCGTGGAACAGGAATGGACTCATTTGACTGGGTAACCAATGAAGCATTGGGCAACAGTACATTAAAAGTAAGACAGGCGTATTGGCTTTACCTCGGTGATGATGCTTTTGGTGCAGGGATGCCATGGACATTCTCATTAGGGAGAAGACCATCAACAAACGGTTTCCTTGCAAACCTGAGTCAAGATGACCCTGAACAATCTCCTCTTGGACACGTAATCAACGTAGAGTTTGACGGGCTAAGTTCCAAACTTGACCTTTCTGGTGTCACTGGCGTACCTGGTATGAGTATCAAGCTTTGTATGGGACAGGGATCTACCAATGCAGCGCCGTTGTTCAGCAGAATGGATAATGCAGCATATGTTAACGATGATGATGCTTTAGAGGATGTATCACTTGCTGGATTTATCTTTGAACCATACAATGATGGCCAATATATTGTAAAAACAACTGCATATAAAGCGTTTGATGTACCAGGTTTTGCTGCAGGTACGATGGGATGGAATCCCGCATATAATACATATATGCCTGACCCAAGCTCAATGCAATTTGTTAATACTGGAGATATGTATGGCGCGGCACTCTCTGTGCTTGTTGACGGTTTAACTGATGATGGTTATCTTTCAGGTGTAAAAGTGTTCGGATCATTTGCCTGGTCCAAGTCCGATCCTTCTGTAGCAAATGATAGATCATTTGTAGGTGGTCCATATGATGGAATGACTCTGCCAGTTGAGAGTATGTTGGGAAGTAGTGACGAAGAGAGCGGTACTTCTTACTGGTTCGGTACCTATTTACCGGTTCTTGAAGGTGGTAAACTAGGGCTAGAGTACAACCATGGAAGTAAATACTGGAAACCATTTACACAGGGTGAAGATACAATGATCGGCTCTAAAATGGCTGCACGTGGTGATGCTTATGAAATCAACTATACATATCAGTTGACTGATGCACTTAGTGCTCAGCTTAGATACGTAGCAATTGATTATGATTATACTGGAAGTGCCGGATTCTACGGTGATGGTGGATATGTGATGAAAATTGACGATCTTAAAAAAGCTGCAGCAATGGGTGATCCAACTGCTCAAGCAATGGTACCTGGTATTGTTGACAAAGCACAAGATATTAGATTCTACATCAGATACAGATTCTAATTTTACTCAAACAAAGGGATCTTCTCCCTTTGTGAACCCTGATTCGACTCTTTTTTTCACAATTTCTATACTTTTATCTTTTATATTTACAATGATAGAAAATAGTTTTGTGGATTAAAAGATTTGAGTTATAATACACAAAAAGAAAAAGGAATACTATGAAACGTATGGCAAAACTCTTTGCTGCTATGCTGCTTTTGACAGCAGGCTTGATAGCTGCGGATGCAGCAAAACATGATGTGAGAGTCTTTGTATCGGATAACGCTGATAAAAAGATCACTCCGACTACGATAGAAGAGGCATTTCAAAAAGCAGGCTTCGTTATTGCAGCGAACAATGATATGAATGCCCCGTTCATGAGAGACTTCAACGAGACTTCATTTGACTTTTACAACCTTGCGGTAGTATTTAGAAAAGATACGGCACTGGCATTGGCGAGCGAGTATCCTGAGATCGGACTCTTTACTCCGATGAGTATGTCTATCTACACAAAAAAAGGGGATAAAACGATCTCCGTCTCTTCCATCGCTCCGCATGCAATGGCGAGAATCATGGGTGTACCTGAAGACAATGAACACATTATCGCTTACGGTAAAAAAGTGGAAGAGGCACTGAAGGCTGCTATGCCTAATGGTAAGTGGATCACGCTTCCATATGAGATGAAAAACGAAAAGCATGATTTTATCACACGTACGACATTCCAGCAGGATGGTGATGACTGGGAAGAGTCAAAAGACAACTACCAGATGGGATTTGAGGGTGAGCTTGCGCCGCACGGGTTTGTCATGGCAGGATTTACTGACCTGAACTATGACTTTGAAGAGAATGAACTGGAAGATTACTACTTCTATGATGTCTACTCGATCTGTAAAATCGCCGTGATCTATGAGGTTGCGAAACTTCATCCTGAAGCGGGTGCATTTGCTCCATGTTCAGCATATATGTATCAAAAACGTGGAGAAAAGACAATCCATGTAGCATTCCCGAATGTACATAAGTGGATCGATGCACTGAACATTAACGATCAACCATCGATCGATGTATTGCTTGATGCACAAAAAAGATTTGAACTGATCCTTGACAAGATCAAGAAATAAGTTCATCTATAGATTCGGATCGCCCGAATCTATAGATCCTTCTGTAAAGATATTTCCTGAAAAAACTGGACATTTATTCAAGGATTAATATATCGTCACCCGTTTTTATCCATCCCTGCTCTACCACTTTTACAAAAATTCCTCTGTCATTTTTCAGTAATTTCGGTACCCTTTTGTCTATAGAGGAGAGGTGCTTGCAGAGTGTGCAATCCTGGCTGATCTCAGTGATTGCGCTGCCGATTTTCATCCGGGTACCGACAGGCAGTGCATACGGGTTATAGTCGATCAGGATATTTTCTCCCAATGCTCCATGAGGGATCTCTATCCCCTGCTGTTTAGCCATTAGATAGCTGTCACGGGAGGTGACCAGGATAGACCGGTCAATATTTTTGTCGTAGTGCTTATCCAGCAATATACCTTTTTCGTCCACTTGCAGTGCATCTTTGGGAATAGGTTGTTTGGTTTCAGTCGTAGTGATGTACAATGCGATCACTTTCCCTGCTTTGATAGCTTCCATATTGGTCCTGTTTGAAAAGTATTATGAATGTATTTTAACATAATTGATGAGTCTCACTGAGAGAAATGTGATATAATTTCCCATAAAAAATAAGTAAAAAAAAAGAAAAATATAACTACTTATCATAATGCTCATCATTATTTTTTATTAAAATGAGCTATTTTATTTATTAAAATTTTATTTCGGAGTAATTTTGTAGAATTTTGACTGATATTGTCCTATATAGCTAATTCTTTATAAAATTTCTTGACATTTTAATTTATTTTCTAATACAATCGGTGGCAATAGTGATTCTATTATATAAACTAAAAATGAGTACTGTTAACTACTATAAGGAGGTTATATGACTAAGATAAGTAATGCTTCTCAAACTGAAATTCAGTCAGAGAGAAGAGACTTTTTTAGGAAGACTGCGGCGTATTCTGTAAGTGCTCTTGCAGCAGCAAGTGTCATGGCGCCGGTGAAAGTCAACGCAGCTGGACAAAAAGATGATCCGGCAATTGTTGAAGAAAAACCATGGGGTACAACATTTGGTTACCCTGTAACGCATAATTTATATGGACAACCATCTCCGTATGAGCACAATGTGACAAGAAGAAATACTGAACTACTTTCTTCTGGGAACTATTATGCATCGATTGCAATGTGTCCTATCCATGAACTGAATGGTATTATTACGCCAAACGGACTTTTCTTCAGCCGTAGCCATGGTGGTACAGCGGAGATCGATCCAAACCAGCATCGTCTGATGATCCATGGACTTGTGGAGAAGCCGCTTGTACTCACAATGGACGAGCTGAAAAAATATCCGAGCGTAAGTAGAATCCACTTTATCGAGTGTCCGGCGAACGGTGGACCAGAGTGGAGAAACCCACAGTTCCCATCTATTCAGTTTGCAAAAGGTATGATGAGCTGTGCGGAGTGGACCGGTGTCTACATCAAAGATATCCTTAAAGACCTTGGTTTGAAGCCAAATGCAAGATGGATGCTGGCTGAAGGTGCGGACAACTCTCATATGGGTAGAACTGTGCCAATCGACAAAGTGCTTGATGACGCGATGGTTGTATGGGCTCAGAATGGTGAAGCATTACGTCCTGAGCAAGGGTATCCGATCAGACTGCTTGTTCCGGGCTGGGAAGGTAACCTTTGTGTGAAATGGCTCTGTAGACTTGAGTTTGCCGATGAACCGTTCTACGCGAAAGAAGAGACAGCAAAGTATACGGCATTGAAACCAAGCGGGAAAGCGATCCAGCACTTCTATGCAAACGAAGTAAACTCTGTCATCACCTCTCCATGTCCAGAGTATGACTGGAAAGATCTGAAAAAGGGTGACCTTGTTGAGATCGAAGGACTTGCGTGGAGTGGTCACGGTACTGTAGAAGGTGTAGATATCACATTTGACGGTGGTAAGAACTGGGCAGAAGCGAGTCTCAAAGGATTAGTATTGCCTAAAGCATGGACAAGATTCAGTTTCATGTACAGATATGAAGGTAAACCACTTATTCTTGGAAGCCGTGCAAGAGACGACGCGGGCCATATCCAGCCAACTGTAAAACAGGAGAGAGCGGTTATGGGAATTGAGTCGGTATATCATAGAAATGCTATACATACTTGGGAAGTTACAGCGAAAGGAGAGGTGAACAATGTTCAAGTCTTATCATAAATTATTACTATCAGCAGCAGTCGTTGTATCCGCAGCTGCATCTGTTGCAGTGGCGGGGGATGCACCATCTTCCCGTACTTATGAAAACGGTAAGAAAGTTATTGACGGTGGTGCTACATACCCTGTAGTAAAAGGAAAAACATCTGCTTACCATGTCAATGAAAAGGCCCACGGTAAAGGCGGGTTTACTTTTGGTAGAAAACCTACCGATAACGAGATCAAAGCCTGGGATATCGATGTGATGCCTGATGGAACAGGGTTGCCTGAAGGTAGCGGTTCTGTAGAAGAGGGTGATGTAATCTATGAAGAGAAGTGTGCATCATGTCACTTCGACTTTGGTGCAGGTGGTGCCGGATATCCGGCACTTGCAAAAGGAAATGCATACGAGGGTGTGAAATCTCTTAAAAACCAGAGAACTGACGATACAGTAGATGCACCGAGACGTGTATTCGGCTCTTACTGGCCAAAAGCGAGTACGCTATGGTGGTACATCAAAACAGGTATGCCTCATCCAGCACCACTCAGTTTGACAGATGACGAGGTATATGCGGTGACTGCGTATATCCTTATGCTCAACGAAATGGAGATCGATGGTGAGGAGCTTGATGATGAGTATGTACTTGACAGAGAGAAGTTCCTAAAGATAAAAATGCCAAACGAAGATGGTTTCGAGCCTAATATCGATGGCGAACATGCACTGGAAGATGTCCGTAAATACTATAACGACTTCAGCAACTACGGTAACGGTAAAAGATGTATGAAGAACTGTTTCGACGGAGAGCCTGAAATCGCAAGAATCCAGGGTGTTGGAATCAGTGATTATGATCCGCCGCTTGTAACAGACAAATCAATGCCTGCTAAAAAAGGCGGAGAGATTGCCGGTAAGAAAGAGTATGAAGCAAGCTGTGCAGTTTGTCATGCAACAGATGCAATGGGTGCACCTGCTGTCGGTGACAAGAAAGCCTGGGGTGCAGTCATTGAAAAGGGTATGGATAAAGTATACCATAACGCGATCAATGGTATCAACGCGATGCCGCCAAAAGGTGGAACTGCATTGCCGGACGAGAAGATCAAAGAGATCGTAGACTATATGGTAAGCCAGAGCAAGTAATCGAGTTTACACTATTGCTTCACAATTAGTCAGTAATATTATCCAGGATGCAAGCCATCCTGGCTTGTAGAATGAATGAAAGGAATTCAAATGGAAAGAAGAAAATTTTTAGGTTTAGGTTTGACTGCAGCTGCAGTATTGCCAGCAGTATTGAATGCAAAAGATTTTAGAGCAGAGAAGCCTGATGCATGGACTGCACATAAAGTACAACCGGCAATCGAAGCACTATACGGGAAAATCACTCCGGTAGAAGAGGGTGTAACAGTACAGGCTCCAAAAGTTGCTTCAAACGGTGGTGCGGTACCTGTAAAAATCAAGTCAGATATCCCGGCGAAGACTGTGGCGGTATTCCAGGATGTGAACCCGGAAGCAACAGTAGCTGTATTTGATCTTTCTGAGGGTGGGATTATCGACTACTCTATTCAGATCAAAATGAAGGCGTCTGGTACTATCACTGCGATCGTAGAAGGTAAAGATGGTAAGTTCTACCTTGGTAAGCAGTCACTAGAAGTTGCGCTTGGCGGATGTGAAGGTTAATCCTCTCCCGACAATCGAATATATAGTTAGCAGAAATAGCGTAGAAATAGAATAAAGGAAAACCTATGGCAAATATGAAAATCAAAGCAAGTGCAAGAGGCGGCGTTGTAAAATGTAAGGTAATGATGAAGCATGATATGCTTACTTACGATCAAGCAAAAGCAAAAGGTAAAGAAGCGAACTTCATTACACATATTACTGCGAAAGCAGGCGGTAAAGTGGTGCTTGACATGTCAACAAGCCAGTTCCTCTCAAAAAACCCACTGATCAAGTTTAACTTCAGTGCAGAAGGGTTGAAAGCAGGTGATAAGCTTGAGATGACTTGGACTGACCTTTCCGGGAAAACTGTGACTGAAGATAAAGAGATCAAAGGTCTTAAGTAAGATACACTCTACACTGACCTTCGGGTCAGGTGGGATGCGTTAGATAGGAAAGAGCTGCAACGAAGCAGTTGTTTTGTATCTATGCTATCGGGGTGATGTCAAACCAGTGTATCACCTCTCTTTTCAATGTACTCTCTTTCCTCCTCTGGAAGTGGTCCTCCATATCAAAGTCCACTTTGCCATATCCCTCTTTATATTCATCGATTAAGGCCGCATAGACATCCTCTTTCATCGCGCTGATCTCGTAAGTGACCCTCTCATATATTTTGTCATCTCGATGTACTGTTTCTCTATGGGTTTCATTGACATTGATACTTCCGTACCTTTGATCTTCGGGAAGTGACATATTCATCTCACCATACGCGCGCATGGAGGCAAAGGTGTGTTCAAACTGCGTGAGAGGAATACCGTTGAGATGATGGATGATGGTCGCCTCTTCCTGGGTGTATCCCCATCCTCCATCGATAGAGAGATCCATATCAAAAGCTGATTTGATGATCGCGTTTAGATTGTTTTCATGGATAAGTGGTTCAAACTGTTTCATCGTATGACTCGTGTATTGGTTTGTGATATTATAGGGAGAATTGGTTTAAAAGAGAAAGTGGGGGAAAAGAGGCGGACTTAGAGTCCGGCCTCCTGGATCGCTTCAGCCTGTGCATGCTGAATGAGTGGGTCGATGACGAGGTTGAGTTTGCCGTTGTTCATGACATCCTCAAGTGCATAGAGGGTAAGCCCTATACGGTGATCGGTGATTCTGTTCTGTGGATAGTTATAGGTTCTTATCTTCTCGGAACGGTCCCCGGAACCAACCTGAAGTTTACGCTGAGATGAGGTCTCATCCAGCTGCTTTTGCAGCTCTGCTTCATAGACTCTCGCTTTCAGGATCTTCATTGCTTTGTCCCTGTTTTTATGTTGGGACTTCTCATCCTGGATCGCAACAACGATACCCGTAGGGATATGGGTAAGGCGTACGGCCGAATCCGTGGTGTTGACTGACTGTCCGCCGCATCCGCTGGAACGGTAGACATCCATTTTGATCTCATTTGGCTTGATATCTACTTCGACATCATCCACTTCGGGAATGACCGCTACCGTGATCGCGGAAGTATGTACGCGTCCCTGCGTTTCGGTCTCAGGAACACGTTGTACACGGTGGGTACCTGCTTCATACTTGAGTTTCGAGTAGACGCCGTCACCTTTGATCATTGCGATCAACTCTTTGTATCCTCCGGCCGTACCGTCACTTGAACTTACGATCTCTACTTTCCAGCCTACAATTTCGGCGTAGCGTGTATACATCCGAAAGATATCCGCAACGAAAAGGGCACTTTCATCCCCTCCTGCACCTGCACGAAGTTCAAGATAGATATTTTTGTTATCGTTCTTGTCTTTTGGGATCATCAGGACCTTGATCTCCTCTTCGAGCTGGGGAAGCATCGGTTCGAGCTCCGAAAGTTCCTCTTTTGCAAGCTCTCCAAGTTCCGGATCGTAAAGGAGTTCTTTATTCTCTTCGATTGAATTAGCAGTCTGGATATAGAGTTTGGCTTTCTCCACCAGCTCATTCAACCCGGCCTGTTCTTTGCTCAGTTCGGTCATTTTATTGATATCACTTGCGATATCAGGTGCGCTTAACTGTTGGGATATCTCTTTATGTCTGTCAATAAATGGTTGAAGTTTTTCTTTGAACATAGGGTGTTCTTTATGTTGGAATTTTCAGACACTCCAGAAAGGAGTATCTGATAGGTATAGAAAGAGTGAAGCGTGACTTATGCTTCGATAGCGTTTACCATCTTGTGAAGACGGCTTACTTTTCTTGCAGCAGTAGTTTTCTTGATGAAACCTTTGCTTACCATTGAGTGGATCTGCTTGTTCGCTACTTTAAGTGCTTCCGTTGCAGCTGCTTTATCTGAAGCGTCTACAGCGCTCTCCACTGCTTTTGTGATGTTTTTGATTCTTGTTCTGTAGTATCTGTTTCTTTCTGCTCTTTTTGCAGTTTGAATGATACGTTTCTGTGCTGATTTATGGTGTGCCATAATGATCCTTCTTATAAATATTGTGCGAATATTATCATTTTAAACTTAAAATAATATTAAAGTGAACAACTGTTCATTATCGGATTGTTTATGCTATTTGGGTAAAATATCATAAAAATTCTCTAGGAAGGATAAATCTTGACACTTTTTGGTACTGACGGGGTTCGCGGGAAAGCAGGAAAGAAGGTAACGGCAGAGGCATCGATGCGTCTGGCTATGGCAACGGGGATATACTTTAAGCAGTTTGCCAAGACAAAAAAAATACTGGTAGGCAAGGATACCAGACGCAGCGGCTATATGATAGAAAATGCGATTGTCTCAGGACTGACCGCCGTCGGTTTTGATGTGATCCAGATAGGCCCGATGCCTACACCTGCTATCGCATTTTTGACAGAGAGTATGCGTTGTGATGCGGGGATCATGATCTCTGCCAGCCACAATCCCTACTATGACAACGGTATCAAGTTTTTTGATTGTGAAGGGAACAAGCTCAACCGTGACAAAGAAGAGGAGATCGAAAAGATCTACAACAACAGCGAACTGATCGCTGCTTCCCAGGCGACGGAAAAGATGATCGGCAAATCAAAACGTATCGATGATGTGATCGGGCGCTATATCGTGCATATCAAAAACTCTTTTCCCAAGCATCTGACGTTGGCAGGCAAACGTATCGTGATTGACTGTGCGAACGGGGCGGCTTATGTCGTCGGACCGACGATTCTGCAGGAACTGGGTGCAGACGTGGTTGTGATCGGGGATGAGCCGAACGGCTTCAATATCAATGAGAGCTGCGGAGCGATGCATCCGGAGGTCCTTGCCAAAGCAGTACGGGAGTACCGTGCAGATATCGGTATCGCACTGGATGGCGATGCGGACAGGCTGGTAGTCGTCGATGAGGAGGGTGAGGTGGTTGACGGCGATAAGCTTATGGCCGTTCTTGCTACACATCTTGATCGGCAGGGAGGGCTCAGGGGTGGCGGGATGGTTGCCACTGTGATGAGCAACAAGGGACTGGATGAGTATCTTCAGTCACACAATCTCACCCTGCACCGTTCAGCGGTAGGAGATAAACATGTGGTAGAGATGATGATGGCACATGGTATGAACTTCGGGGGAGAACAGAGCGGGCATATTATCTTCTCCGACTATGCAAAAACAGGCGACGGACTCTCCAGTGCACTGCAGGCTCTCGCATACCTTGTCAGTGAGGGCAAAAAAGCGAGTGAAGCATTCAACCCTTATGAATCCTATCCTCAGATGCTGGTCAATCTACTTGTCGATGAGAAGAGGGATTTTGATGAGATAGAGGGATTGGCTGATCTTCAAGAAAAGGTCGAAAAGCTGGGTATGCGCCATCTCTTTAGATACTCCGGTACGGAAAACAAGATACGTCTCCTGCTTGAGGGAAAAGATGAGAAGGTGCTTGAGGAGACAATGGAAGAGTGTGTGGCCTTCTTCAAAAGGGCATTGGCCTGATGCGAGGTATTTTTATTTTCCTGCTGGCTGCTGCCGGTACATTTCTCATCGATCAGGGGATCAAAGCGCTTTTTATCGAAGGGTATTACCGTGCAGGCACCTGTATCGATCTGGAACTGCACTACAATAAGGGGGTAGCATTTTCCCTCTTTGCCTTCCTTGGGCCCTATCTGAAGTGGATACAGGCGGCATTGATCGCCGGAATTCTTGCTTTTGTGATCAAAGAGGGGTATATCAGACGCTATGCTTTTCCTGTTGGCCTGGTGATCGGCGGTGCACTCGGAAATCTCTATGACCGTTTTGTGCATGGCGGGGTGGTCGATTATGTCGCATGGCACTGCGGATTTGAGTTTGCGGTCTTCAACTATGCGGATGTGGCCATCGATGCCGGTATTGTCTGGCTCTTGGTGATGGTCTACTTTTTCCCTGAAAAATCAGAAACCAGATGAAGCTGGCCGCTTTTTTTCTTCTTCTTCTCTCTCTGCTTCATGCGGAGATACGTACGGTTGATATTGCTCCCCATTCGAAAAGCGGCCAGTTCTCGGGGATCAGGATACTGGACCAGCAATACCTCTCCTATAAGCAGATCGGCGGGCTGGGATTTTCGGAGCTGTCGGATCTGACCTACGATCCAAAAGCAAACACGCTCTATATGATCAGTGACGAGGGGAAACTCTTTGCTTTTCAGGGAACGTTCTCTGACAGGATTGATCAATTAAAACCTATAGGGGCAACAGATATCACCAAAGAGAACGGAAAGAAGTTCAAAAAATGGAAGAGAGACAGCGAGGGGCTCTGTATGGGCTCAAAGGGAGGGCTGTTGATCTCCTTCGAAGGGAAACCGAGACTCGGGCTTTTTGATACAGAGGGCCGGCGTATCAGAGAGTATACGCTGCCAAAACCCCTGAGAGGCGAAGAGAACTACCGCAGCAGAAACAAATCGCTTGAGGCACTGGCACTTCATCCCCGTTATGGGGCATTGATGGTCGCAGAGTGGCCGCTCAAAAAAGACCCCAAAAAATACCAGACGATCTACGCGCTTAGCGGAAAGCAGTGGCACTTCAGGGCAGAACCCGAAGCGAGAAGCGC
>JACXUO010000046.1 GCA_014763885.1 Campylobacterales bacterium | reverse complement strand
CATAGGGGTAAAGATTTGTATGCTATAATGCTAAAAAGTTTAAGAGAAAACCCTCTTTAAATTTGAATAAAAAATCGGGTAAAGTTTACCAGACCCAATCCTAAATTAATAGCGCATTGTAAGGTTTATATTTTTATCTTAATTAGCTATAGCGTGAGATAATGGATCTGTTTAATTTTGGCTAAAAGGTCAAAATCTAACAGATGATATAGCCAAAAACCATATCTCATTCTTCAAAGATAGTGCACTCTCACACTTCTTTCAATCTTACTCTGGAATATTTGATAAAGAGTATAAAAAGTCCCAATCCTACGACCATTAAGAGTGCATTCCCGAAAATATCATGGGCAAGATAGAAATTATCCCGGCCCCCTTTCTGTTCTACGAAGTAAACCACAATGAGGATACGCAGGACATTCACCAGGGTAAAGATGAGGTAGCCTGCACCCATCCAGAGCGGTTTGATCCAAAGTCTGGAGGGGTATGCAACAATCGCAGCAAAATAAAAGAGGATAGGGATCATACCGTTACAGGCCTGTGTGATGATGATCTTGTAAAAAGAAGAGATAATGATATCGTTACCATGAAGCTGTCCAGGCTCCAAAAAAGGCTGAAGCATCATCAGTGTCAATGAGGTCTGTGTATGATTAAGTGCTCTGGAAATGATCGATGTATCAGCATAGAACATGACAAAGAGCAGAACAAGCGCAAGCAGATAGAGTAAGGCAAACTTTTTCATGACCCATACTATAACACAATAATGTTGCAAGTGAAGTATCAATCAAGAGAAATGTATGGCTATAATTTAGATACAATACGTTAATCATTTTACTAGGATATGACTATGACATCGGCAGAAAAACTGAAAAACCTTTTGGAACTCGAAGTGATCCCTGATCTGGAAGTAGCGATCGATGAGCTTTTTGAGCAGATCGACAAGGCAAAAAGTGCTTCAAAAGAGCAAAAAGAGGATTTGGAGGAGTTGCGAGAGATGCGTACGGAGTGTTTTGCGATCGTTGAAGAGTTGAAGCGTGACGAACTCGATGAGGATGAGATCGAAGAGCTGTTGGCAGAACTGATCGATATGAAAACCGAAGAGAAATAATTTTCTTTCCCTGGAAACTCCATGGTGCGTTGGCAAACGCACCGTTTATCCTACTCTACAGTGACACTCTTTGCCAGGTTTCTTGGCATATCTACATCATTCCCCAGTCTTACCGAGATCTCCAGTGCAAGCAGCTGCGTGACGACCATCATCTCGAAGAACTCCAGCATCGGGTGTGAACTGTACTGCGTTTTGATGAAGTCATCAGCCAGATCAAATGGTTCAGGCGAGATCGCACAGATGGTCGCATCTCTGGCACTGAGCTCCTCGACATTGGACTTGATCTTCTCGTAGTGCATACTCTTTGGCATCAGAGCGATCGTAAAGAGTTCACTGTCGGCCAGCGCGATAGGCCCATGTTTCATCTCTCCCGCAGGATACCCTTCGGCATGGCGGTAGCTGATCTCTTTGAGCTTTAGAGCCCCCTCCAGTGCGAGTGGGTAGAAGATATCACGCCCGATAAAGAAAAACCCGTGCCCATGCAGATAGCGCTTTGAGAGTCTGTGCAGTTTTGCATGGAGTATGTCCGTAACGATGAGCGCCTTTGGGGTATGGAGCATCGCAGTGATCTCACGTGTTAACACCTCATTGGATATACTGTTTTTTTGCTGTCCTACATAAAGTGAAAGCATCCAGAGCACCATCGTCTGTGTGGCAAAGGCTTTGGTACTTGCCACCCCTTTCTCTATCCCCGCCCGCGTGAGGATCGCCGCATCACTTTCCCTTACGATGGAAGAGTTGTCTACGTTACAGATGCTCAGGCTTTTCAGTCCCGCACGCTTTGCCATTTTCAGCGCTTCGAGGGTGTCTGCGGTTTCACCGCTCTGGGAGATTGTGATAAAGAGGGTGTCCTGAGTGAGAAGAGGCTCTCTGTATCTGAATTCCGAGGCGATCTCCACATCGCATCGTATCTTTGCGATACGTTCAAAAAGATAGGCTGCCGTCAGTGCCGAGTGGTAGCTGGTACCGCAGGCACAGATCTTGATCGCATTGATCCCTTCAAAAAAGCTGTCGTCGAGCTCTTCAAGCCGGATACCCCTGTCAAGCACGCGCCCCATCATCGTTTCGCTCATCACACGGCTCTGTTCATAGATCTCTTTTTCCATAAAGAAGCGGTAGCCGTCTTTCTGTGCCAGTGTCTTGTCGGCTTTGAGCGGCTGTTTGGTGAAGCTTTTTTCGCCATCGGCATTAAAAAGTTTCAATATCCCCTTTGCGGCATAGCCGTACTCACCATCCTCGAGGTAATAGACTTCGCTTGCCTTGCCGATGATGGGTGTATCCGAAGAGGCAAAGTATATCTCATCGTTGTCAAACCCAAGCAGCATCGGCGAGCCGTTTTTGGCGAAAAAGATGGTGTCGGGTGCGCTTTCGGAGATCAGGAGTGTCGCATAGGCACCTTGCAGGCGATCAACAGTCTGTTCAAATGCCCTGAAAGGATCTTTGTACTGATCATAGTACTTCTCATAGAGGTGGACAATGGTCTCCGTATCTGTCTGGCTTAAAAAATGAACCCCTTCAGAGGTAAGCTCCTCTTTGAGCTCCTGGTAGTTTTCGATGATCCCGTTGTGCACCACATAGCTGTATTTGCCCAAATGGGGATGCGCGTTGAGCTCTGTAGGTTTGCCATGCGTGGCCCAGCGTGTATGTCCGATAGAGACACCAAACCCCTCGGAGTGGAAAGATTGGGTTTTTTTTCTGAGATTCTCGAGTTTCCCGATCGCTTTGTAGCTATCCAGCTTTTTGCCTTTGATAACCGCGATACCCGCTGAGTCATACCCCCGGTACTCGAGCTCCTGCAGTCCGTCAAGCAGTATCTCTTTCTTCTCCTTGACACCTAGATATCCGACAATTCCGCACATAAATTACTCCCCTGTAAGTTTCTTCATAATAGTGCCGGTATTATGACAAAAGTTTCCATTCTTTTCGATGAGGAACATATCTTTTGCCCGATTTTTTATCGTATAGATTTTCGCGGTAAGGATATCAATGCCCAAAGCCTCAAAGGTTTCTGTCACGTAGGCAAGCAGCCCTTTCTGGTTCTGGCAGTTGAGATAAAGCGCGCCGTAGTTCTGGGAGTGTTCACAGTCTATCTCGATCTCCCCGGGTTTGATCACCGGTATTTTGGTCAGCAGGCTTCCCCGCTTCACGAAAGAGTCATGGATGATCTGTTCGATTGCCCGCAGCTCTTCGGGATCCACCTTCTCTTCGAAGTCGATTTTGAAATATTTTGTATCATCAAAGAGCTTGTAGATATCCATATGGCGGATCTCCATATTGGAGAGTTTCGCGAGCAGATAGCCCAGGTTGATCGGCGTTTTACGGATGATCTCGATACTCAGATGTTCCTGGTTTTGCAGAGAAAACGTATAGGTCTTCAGATCAAAGGCCTGCGTGCTGATCTTAACGATCTGCCTGGGAGTGTAGCGCAAAAAGAGAAGGTTGGAGGGGATGAGCAGTATCTTGTTCTGCTGGGACTTTGTCAGTTTGAGAAAGTAGGGGCTGCGTTTGAGCGAGTGCTCTTTTTTGACCCTTTTTGCCGTCTCATCCAGCAGTTTTTCCTCCTCAAGCGTATCGAGAGCCTGCAGGTAGAGCGTATGGATCAGTTTGGAGGCAAAAGAGTTATAGACATTTTCCCCTACGGCATTCATATCGGCATAGGTGAGCAGATAGATCAGGTCAAGCATCTTTCTGGTCTTGAAGTGTGAAGCGAACCTGAGGATGACTTTATGGCTGTGGAGATCCTCCCTTTGGGCTACTCTGGACATCAGGGTATGATAGAAGATCAGGGTCTCCCCCATCTCTATGAGTTCGTTTTTCATCCCCAGCTTGGAGGCAAATACCTTGAAGAGCGAAGCGCCGACACTGTGATGGTCCTTTTTGCGTCCTTTGCCTGCATCGTGCAGCAGTGTTACCAGTTTCAGCATAGCTCTCTCCTCTTCAGTCAATGTTTCAAGGAGTGACTGGATGAAAGGCTCTTTGATATCTTCAAGATGTTTGACCGACTGCAGCGAATGGATATCTACTGCATAGGTATGGTATCCGTCAAACTGAGGCATATCCACTACGCGTTTCATCGGGGGGAGGAGATAGCTGAGCTGTCTGGCATAGGAGAAGGTTTTGAGTACGGGATAGACATGCGGTTGATAAAAGAGCTGCCTGAGGCTCTGATAGAGTTTTTTGTTCAGCCGTTCGGGTTTTTCTGCATTGACCAGGGCACGCAGCAGTGTAGGGTGTGCCGTGAATGTCTGGTCGGCATGTGCCACCAGCAGTTCCAGGAGGGCATAGATATCATCCTTCTCCGTTTCGGGATAGAGATAGTTCCGGATGGTATCGAAGGTCTGAAATTCTCTTGTCAGGAGCTCCAGCCAGATCATACTATAAAGACGCAGGATCTTGAGACTCTCTGTAACCTTCTGCGAAAAACGCATGAGCTCTTTGGGCGAAGGGCCATATCCAAGCAGCGAGGCGACATGCGGGATAAGATCGAGTCTGAGCTGGTCCTCTTTTTTGTGTGTGACCAGATGGAGCGCGGAACGGACACGGAAGAGGAATTCCAGTGCGATACGGAAAGCCCTGTACTCGTGATCTGTGATGATCGTTTCGGGGAGATTTTTGATACTGTCCACATTATAGCGCATCTTGCCGATCCAGAAAACCAGGTTCGCATCACGGAATCCCCCCACTCCCTCTTTGAGGTTGGGTTCCATGGTCAGGGGGTATTTGCGGTGTTTTTCCTTCTGCTCCTGCAGTTTTTCCTGAATGAACCCTTCTATGTTGTCGTGGCGTATCTGTTGAAGCACATTCTGTGTGGATGTCCATACAAAGTTCGATCCTTCGATAAAACGTGATTCGATCAGTGCGGTTTTGATCGTAATGTCGGTTTTGGAAACTTCAAAGAGCTCTTCGACCGTATGTACACGGTGACCGAGTTTCAGCCCCGAATCCCAGAGGATATAGAGGATCTTTTCGATAAATGCCTGTGTGTTGTATCCCGGTATATCTTTGTATACAAGCATCAGATCGATATCTGAGTGGACACAGAGCTGTTCGCGTCCGTAACTCCCCAGTGCGATCATTGCAACCGGCAGAGAGTTTTTCATCGGCGCATAGTTGCCAAACATTGCCCGAAGCGCAACTTGATAGACCAGTTGAAGAATACAGTCTATTTTGCGGGTATGCTGCACCAGAAAATCTTTACCCCCTGAGGTACGGAAGGTCTCTTCAAGATTTTCCATATAGTGTCTGATATCGGCCTTGAGCACTTTTGCGATCTTGAAGTCCTCGGCATTACTGTAGAGAAGTTCTTCCACCTCGGCTTTGAGACTGTCCACTTTCAACTCCCTAATCTTTTATTGGTATAATACCAAAAACTATTGCCGCGCCTGAGTCAGAGCTGATGAAATATTAAGCTTGGAGGGTGTGCGTGGAGTGTACGGATAATCTATGACACAGTTGCAACAAGATCGATTGATAGAAAAAGTAAAAAGAAGAGAACGGTTAAATCAGGAAGAGGGTGAAGCGCTCTATGACCTTGACCTCTATACGCTGGGTGAATTGGCAGATGCGATACGGAAAGAGAAGTACGGTAAGAAAAGTTATTTCAATATCAACCGTCACCTGAACCCTACCAACATCTGTGCAGATGTCTGCAAGTTCTGTGCCTATTCTGCGACACGCAAAAACCCCAATCCCTATACGATGAGCCATGAAGAGATGCTGGAGATTGCCAACAATGCCGTAGCCAATGGCGCCAAGGAGATCCATATCGTTTCGGCACACAATCCTGATGCAGGGCTTGAGTGGTATATGGGTGCCTTTAGAAAGATCAAAGAGGCCCATCCGCAGCTTCATGTCAAAGCGATGACGGCTGCAGAGGTTGATTTCCTGCACAGAGAGTATGGACTCAGTTATGATGAGGTACTTGATCTGATGATCGAGAACGGAGTGGACTCTATGCCGGGCGGGGGTGCCGAGATCTTTGATGAGAAAGTGCGTGAATATCTCTGCAAAGGCAAGGTAACTTCAGAACAGTGGCTGGAGATCCATCAAAAATGGCATGAAAAGGGCAGAGAGAGTAATGCAACCATGCTTTTTGGGCATGTGGAGACAAGAGCCCATCGTATCGACCATATGATCCGTCTGCGCGATCTTCAGGACAGGACGGGAGGGTTCAATGCCTTTATCCCTCTGGTCTACCAAAGAGAGAACAACTACCTCAAAGGGTGCAACTTCCCGACAGGACAGGAGATACTGAAAACCTATGCGATCAGCCGTATCATGCTGGACAATATCCCGCATATCAAAGCCTACTGGGTAACCGCTTCGATCAATCTTGCACTGATAGCCCAGGAGTTCGGAGCGGATGACCTGGACGGTACGATCGAAAAAGAGTCGATCCAGTCCGCTGCGGGAGCAGACAGTGCCAAGGGTATGCAGCTGGAAGCGTTTATCTCTATGATCAAAAATACAGGGTTCACACCTGTAGAGCGTGACAGTCTTTATAACGAGTTGAAAATCTATGAATAGAGTTTATTATCCCTACGATGAGTTCAGAGAGGACCTTAAGGTTTTAGTCTCGAAGATAGATCAGCCGTTTGATGCGCTACTCTGTATTGCCAGGGGCGGTATGACGATGGCACATCTGCTTGGTGAGTATTATGATATGCGTGCAGTCTACAGTATCAATACGATCGGCTATGAAGACATGCAGAAAAACGAGAGTGTCGAGGTATTCAATATCCCGGATCTCAAGACGGCAAAAAGCGTTTTGATCCTTGATGATATAGTAGACAGTGGTGATACGCTCATAGAAGTATTGAAGGTATTGGGGAATCGATATCCCGAAAGGACCTTTATGACCGCCTCGCTCTTTTATAAAAAAAGTGCTAAAATAGCACCAAATTGGTATGTCAAAGAGGCGACAGCCTGGATCGATTTCTTTTGGACGGTTGATCTCAAATAAGAGGATAGAAAATGGTACTAATGATAGACAACTACGACAGCTTTACCTATAATATAGTGCAGTACTGCAAAGAGTTGGGTGCTGATCTTAAGGTGATCCGTAATGATGAACTCACGATTGAAGAGATCAAGGCGCTCCATCCCGAGAAGATCATCCTCTCCCCCGGTCCTTCGACTCCTGATGATGCGGGAGTGACGCTGGATGTGATCCGGGAGTTCGGCGATACTACGCCGATCTTCGGTATCTGCCTTGGGCATCAGAGTATTGCACAGGCGTATGGCGGTGAAGTGATCCGCTCGAAGCATATGATGCACGGCAAGACCTCACAGGTGCATATCGATGCTACGACACCTATCTTCAAGACATTGCCAGAAGAGTTCAGGGCGACACGATACCACTCATTGACAGTCAACAAAGAGAATCTGCCTGACAATATCATTGCTACGTCGCACAGTATTGATGATAATGAGATCATGTCCCTGCAGATCAAAGATAAGCCGATTTACGGCGTACAGTTTCATCCTGAGTCCATTATGAGTGAGCATGGACATACCATGTTGGATAATTTCCTGAAACTCTAACGGTCCGATGAAAAAACACTATTTTTGGGCTAGTGCATTTTTCTATGCAGTAGCAGTGTTTTATCTGGCAGTGACAACTCCCATCAGCCCGCACGAGGCCAAGACGCTCTATATCAATGATACGGTTGTCGCACTTTTGATGAGGTGGGGGCAGGGGATCAGTGATACATTTCTGGGATTAAGACTCTTTTTTCTCTGTGCAGGATTTTTGAGTATCGCGCTTTTTTACCAGTTGAGCAAAAAGGCCTTTGCCAGAGAGGAAGACACCTACTTTGTAACATTTATCTTTATGCTCTTGCCGGGTATCCTTACAGGAACCACACTGGCCAATATTGCGATTCTTGTTCTGCCGATTGTCTTATTGTTTGTATTGATGCATGAAAAAGGGTACTTTTGGTTACTCCCCTTGTTGATGCTGGTGCTTTTCTTCATCCACGAAGCCTCGATCATTTTTTTTATCGCACTGCTTTTGTATGCCATTGCCCATAAAGAGAAGCGGCTGGCCATTGTATCTTCTGCCTTTGTATTGGTATGTATCTATCTGGCTAAAGGTATTGTGATCGGAGGCAGGCCTTCAGGACACTTTCTGGAGATATTCGGTCTTTATGCCACACTCTTTTCGCCATTCGTTTTTCTCTACTTCTTCTACGCCCTTTATCGTATACTCCTCAAAGGTAAAAAAAACCTGCTTTGGTATATCTCTTTTACTGCCCTTGCATTTTCCTTGTTATTGTCGATCCGACAGAGAGTGCATATCACGGACTTTGCCCCCTATGTGATGATCGCTGTTCCTTTGATGCTCTCTGTGTTCAACCAGAGTATACGTGTCCGACTGCCGCAGTTTCGAAAGATGTATCAGGCAGGCTCACATTTTATCATCCTGACATTGATGGTGAGTGCTTTTGTGATCATTACACATCAGGCAAGCTATTATCACTTGGGCATGCATGAGAAACACTTTGCAAAACGCATCTATGCCCCTTATGACAAGGTAGAGAAACTGAAAGCAGAGGGGATTAAGTGCTACGATGGGCAACAACGAAGCGAATGGTATCAGTTTCAATACTACAATATGCCACTTTGTAACAAAAAGTAAAAACTTTAGACAAAAAACTGTTTCTAATATACACATTATTTTTTTTCTTCTTATAAGTATGATTAGCCAAACAAAAGATAAATCAATCTCATGCTAGACTATTATCAACTTAATTAAAGGAGAACTCGTATGGCTCAAAAGGCGATTAGAGAATACGACGCAAAGTCGATTTTGGCTAAGCATTGGGATCAATATTTCCCAAATTTCACGTATGCTTACGAAACAGTGATGGTTCAGAACGGATCAGAGTTAAAAGAAGCTGCAAAAGAGAAGGCATGGCTTAACGAAAAGACATTGGTTGCAAAACCGGATATGCTCTTCGGAAAAAGAGGTAAGAACGGTCTGGTACTTTTTAGAGACCAAAAGCCCGGCGATGTAACACTTGAAAAAGCTGCAGCATGGATCGATGAGAAAGCGAAAGAGAAGCAGGAAGTATACTTTGCATTTGACGGTGACATGCCTGTAGGTGCACCATCTGTAGATTACCTGACTCATTTCGTAGTAGAGCCGTTTACGCCGCATGAGCAAGCAGAAGAGTACTATATCTCTGCAACATGTGTGGGTGATGAAGATGTACTTTACATGTCTGCTGAAGGTGGTATGGAAGTAGAAGAAGGTTGGGAAGAAAAAGTAACTGAAGTTGCTTTCAAGATCACTGAAAGCGAAGAAGAGATCGCTGCAAAGATCAGAGCGAACGTTCCTGCTGATGTAGCTGAGAAAGACAAAGCAAACTTTGCTGAGTTCGCGATCGGTTTCTTTAGAGCATACAGAGAGCTTAACTTTGCATACCTTGAGATCAACCCGTTTGTAATGCAGGGTAACAAGATCGAACTTCTTGATATGGTTGCAAAACTTGACGATACTGCCGGTTTCATGATGACTGAAGCATGGGGTGATGTTGAGTACCCGACTGCATTCGGTATGGAAGAAAAATCTCCTGAAGTTCTTGCGGTTGAAGAGGCAGATGCAAAAACAGGTGCATCTTTGAAGCTTACACTGCTTAAGCCTGATGCACGTATCTGGACAATGGTTGCCGGTGGTGGTGCGTCAGTGGTATACGCTGATACGATTGCAGACCTTGCAGGTATTGATGACCTTGCAAACTACGGTGAGTACTCCGGTGGTCCGACAACAGGTGAGACAAAGTTCTACGCTGAAACGATCCTTGATCTTATGACAAGAAACAAAGATGCACAGGGAAGAGACAAGATCCTTATCATCGGTGGTGCGATTGCGAACTTTACGGACGTTGCAAAAACATTTACAGGTATCATCCAGGCATTTGAGAACTATGCTGACAAGATGAAAGAAGTTGGTATGAAGATCTATGTAAGACGTGGTGGACCAAACTACGAAAAAGGTCTTAAAGATATCAAAGAAGCTGCAGACAGACTCGGTCTATGGATCGATGTATACGGACCAGAAACACACTTGACTGACATTGTTAGAATGGCAGTAGAGGCATAAGGAGAAAAGATGGCACAATTATTTACAAGAGATACACAAGCAATTTTTTGGAACAACAATGCAAGTGCAATTCAAAGAATGCTTGACTATGACTACACAATCAAAAGAGAGAAACCATCAGTAGCAGGTATCGTTGCACCTACAGGTGACGCTAAATTCCAAAAGTTCTTCTGGGGTGGTGATGAGATCATGGTTCCACTTTACAAGACTACTGCTGAAGCGAAAGCTGCTCAGCCTCAGGCGGATGTACTGTTGAACTTTGCATCATTCAGAACAGCGTATGATGTAACAATGGAAGCATTGGAGATCGGTGGATTCAAATCTATCATGATCACGGCAGAAGGTATCCCTGAAAGACTTGCCAGAAAGATGAACCAGGCTGCAAGAGATGCAGGCGTTATCGTTATCGGACCGGCTACAGTCGGTGCTATCTCTCCGGGTGCATTCAAGATCGCAAACGTTGGTGGTACGATCGAAAACATCGTGAACTCCAAGCTTCACAGAGCAGGTTCATGTGGTCTTGTAACAAGATCAGGTGGTCTATTCAACGAGCTTTCCAACATTATTGCGATCAATGCTGACGGTATTGCTGAAGGTGTTGCGATCGGTGGTGACAGATTTGTTGGTTCTGTATTTATCGACAACCTTCTTAGAATGCAAGATAACCCGGATGTGAAGTACATGATCCTACTTGGTGAAGTTGGTGGTACAGAAGAGTACAAAGTGATCGAAGCGGTAAAATCCGGAAGAATCACTAAACCAATCATTGCATGGTGTATCGGTACGATCGCGAAATACTACAGCAGCGGTGTACAATTCGGTCACGCAGGAGCATCTGCAAACGCTGAAAGAGAAACTGCAGAAGCGAAAAACAAAGCGATGGCAGAAGCGGGTATCCATGTTCCTGCAACATTCAATGACCTTCCGGCGAAGATCAAAGAGGTATTTGAATCTCTTAATATCGCTCCGGTTGCAGAGCCAGAGATCAATATCGTTCCAAAAGTAAGAAGAAGCAAGCAGTTCATCTGTACGATCTCTGATGACAGAGGTGAAGAAGCAACTTATGCTGGATTCCCTATCTCTTCAGTAGCGCTTCCAAGTACTGGTAAAGGTATCGGTGATGTTATTTCATTGCTTTGGTTCAAAAAACAGTATCCAAAATGGGCGACAGACTTTATTGAAACTGTGATCAAGACAGTTGCAGACCACGGTCCGGCAGTATCAGGTGCACACAATGCTAAAGTAACCGCAAGAGCAGGTAAATCAGTCGTTGAATCACTTGTAACCGGTCTTCTTACAATCGGTCCAAGATTCGGTGGTGCGATCGACGGTGCGGCTGAGTACTTCAAGTATGCTGATGACAACAACTTGACACCGGCAGAGTTCCTTGGTTACATGAAAAAACAAGGTGTACCGATTCCAGGTATCGGTCACAGAATCAAGTCACTTAAGAACCCAGACCTACGTGTTAAGGGTTTGATGGATTATGCAGCTGAATTCTTCCCTGCAACGCCATTACTTGACTATGCAAGAACAGTTGAAGCGCTTACTACATCTAAAAAAGAGAACTTGATCCTTAACGTTGACGGTACGATCGGTATCTTGATGGTAGATATGTGGAGAGCGCTTGGATACAGCGAAGAGGAGATCAACGAGTTTATCTCCTCTGGTACACTTAACGCATTCTTTATTGCAGGTCGTACAATCGGATTCATCGGTCACGTACTTGATGAGAAGAGACTTGCTATGCCAATGTACAGACACCCAATGGATGATATCCTTTACGATGTACAGGTGGCTGAAAAGATCTAATATAGATTTTTATCACTGCATTTTTTTGGACATGAGTTTTTGCTCATGTCCATTTCCTTTTTCTAATTACCCTTTAATATTACTCATTTTATTTTCTTTTTTTCAACCTCCTGTTTCTATAGTTTTCAATGGTCAGCACATGATGCATAAACCAATCATTTTATCATCAGAAATAGCCATAATTTTCCTATATAATGAAAGTAAAAAAATAAATTTAAAGAATTTTCAATTTTTTTAAAATTATTTGAGAAAAACCCTTGACAAGGGGAGAGTTTTTGTCTATAATTCCCGTCCACAAACACAGAGACCTAGGCTGAGTTAGCCAAGAGAGTGTGAGTGAATGATCTT
>JACXUO010000045.1 GCA_014763885.1 Campylobacterales bacterium | reverse complement strand
TAGGCTCAGAAATGTGGCTAACTTTTATATACTTGTTTTTCATCGGTTATATCGTACCTTTCTCGTACTTTATACCTTCTAAACTAGTCTAGCCCCAAAAGGAATATGGATAGATGGGAAGAAATTTTATATCCTTGAAAGTACAGCAAAGGGGTCAGCAGTAGGGTACCCGTTCAGATACCGTGAAGATCAGATAAGAAAGATATTCAATCCTTTCATCAACGAAGCGTTGGAGTATCAGAGTATCGCCTACAAATAGCCTGTCACTTTTGATGCATCTGATTTAGTGATACATTTTGGGATAGATAAAAAACTTGAACTTTGCATGTTGGCGTTCAAACTTTTCCCACTTTTTGGCTGCAACGTCAAACCCTATAATGCCAAGCGTAGGAATATTGTCGATATAGTCATCAATCAGCATATTGACTACATCCGTGATCTCAGGGTTATGTCCTATGATAAAAACAGACTGATACTTCTCCGGGATATGATGAATCGTCTCCATCCACTCCTGCGGTTCACACATATATAGCGTATCCAAAAGCATCATGTCATGATCATAACCAAGGTTTTTGGCAAGGCCTTTGGCGGTCTTTTTGGCACGTTTCGCACTGCTTGAGATGATGAGGTCGGGTTTGATTCCCATCTCTTTCAGTGCGTTTGCCATTCTGATAATGTTTCTTTTCCCGCGCTTGTTGAGACCCCTCTCAAAGTCACTCTGAGAGAGGTCACTCCAGTCGGATTTTGCATGTCGTATCAGGTATAATCTTTTCATAGCTCCTATTATATCAGAAAAGAATCATAGTAATAGTTTAGTCATATAGACTAAAGTTTCTTTCAAAAAAAATTGAAATATTAGAGAAAATATACTATAATCGCGTATATTATCAAAATTGATCAGGAGAGATATATGGCTAAGCATCAGTTTCAAACAGAAATCGGTCAACTGCTTCAGTTGATGACACACTCTTTGTACTCAAACAAAGAGATCTTTTTACGTGAGCTTATCTCCAATGCAAGCGATGCAATCGATAAGTTCAACTATCTCAGGCTCACAGATGAGAAATTCAAAGAGAGTGAATGGTCAGGACAGATATTTGTCAAACTGGATAAAGAGGACAACTCACTGACGATAGGGGACAACGGTATCGGTATGAATGAAGAGGACCTGATGAACCACCTTGGTACGATCGCCAAGTCAGGCACAAAAGCTTTCATGGAGTCACTCACCGGTGATGCAAAAAAGGACAGCAACCTGATCGGACAGTTCGGGGTAGGGTTCTACTCGGTATTTATGGTCTCGGACCATGTGGATGTGATCTCCAAAAAAGCCGGGGAAGAGCAGGCCTATATGTTCTCAACTGACGGGAAAGGCGAGTATGAGACCAAACCGGTCACCAAAGAGTCTCACGGTACGATCATCTATATCAAACTGAAAGAGGATGAGAAGGAGTTCCTTGACAAGTGGAGAACCGAGGCGGTGATCAAGAAGTACTCCAACCATATAGCCTATCCTATCATGCTCAACTACGAGAAAGAAGAGAGTGAGGGGGAGGGCGATGATGCTGTTACCAAGAAAGTACAAAAGTCAGAGCAGGCAAATGCTGCAACAGCGCTCTGGACACTTCCCAAGTCTGAACTGAAAAAAGAGGAGTATATCGAGTTTTATAAAACCCTCAACCACGGAGATGATGAACCGCTGAAGTATCTGCACAACAAAGTAGAGGGTGCCAATGAGTTTACCACACTTTTCTATATCCCTAAAAAAGCACCGATGGATATGTACAGAGCGGATTATCAGCCGGGGGTGAAACTCTATGTGAAACGTGTCTTTATCACGGATGATGAAAAAGAGCTGCTGCCTCCGTATCTAAGGTTTGTGAGAGGGATCATTGATTCTGAAGATCTTCCGCTGAATGTTTCCCGTGAACTGCTTCAGGAGAACAGGGTGATGGCAAACATCAAGCAGTCTTCGGTCAAAAAGATCCTCCAATCGATCAAAAAGCTTGAGGGTGAAGATGCCGAAATTTTTGCCAAAGAGTACAACAGACTCATCAAAGAGGGGATCTTCACGGATTATACCAACAAAGAGCTGCTTCTTGATATCGTAAGGTACAAGAGCTCAAGCGAAGAGGGGCTGGTCTCCTTTGAGGAGTATATCAGCCGTGGAGACAGCGAGAAGAAAGAGATCTACTATATCATCGGTGAGAATGAGAAAGTGCTTAGAAACTCACCGCTGCTTGAAGCCTATAAAAAAGCGGAGATTGAAGTACTGATCCTTGATGACAAAGAGGTGGATGAGATCGTCACACCGATGATCGGTCAGTACAAAGAGTGGACACTGAAAGATATTACCACGATCGATGCCCCTGACTCGAAGAGCGAGGAAGAGAAAGCGGAGATCAGCAAGGAGTTCAAAGGATTGACCGACAAGATCAAAGAGGTACTGGGTGATGAGGTCAAAGAGGTGAAGATCTCAACAAGACTCACTTCAAGCCCGTCATGTGTCCTCAAAGACAGCTCTGATCCGATGGCAAGTATGGCGCATATGTTTGTACAGATGGGACAGGAAATGCCTGAGATCCCGTTGATCCTGGAGATCAATCCTGAGCATGAGATGATCAAAAAGCTTGACACCCTGGGCGATGAGTCTCTTTTTGCCGATATCTCATGGATCCTGCTTGACAGTGCAAAGCTTGCAGAAGGCATGGAGCCAAAAGACAAAGGGGCATTTGCTTCTCGCATCGCAGCAGTAGCCAGCAAGGCGCTTTAAATCTTCAGTGTGTTCCCTATCTTGCGGGAACACACTTCTTATTTTCAACAACTAACAGTAAATTTGTTACAATACCCACAAAAAAGGCCACTTATTATGCTCCAAAACATCACGCTTGAACCCTCCTGGCTTAACGCACTCTCTGAAGAATTTGAGAAACCTTATATGCATGCGTTGAAAGTGTTTCTGGATGAGCAGAGCGCAGAGCAGAAGCAGATACTCCCACCCACCTCACACTGGTTCAATGCACTCAACTCCACACCGCTGGATCAGGTCAAGGTGGTCATCCTGGGCCAAGACCCCTATCCGACAGCAGGACACGCACACGGGCTTGCTTTTTCAGTGATGCCTGAGGTGAAGCCATTGCCGAAGTCACTGCAGAACATCAACCGGGAACTCTACGAGGACCTGGGCATTGACAATTCGCATACGGGCTATCTTCAGTCCTGGGCCAAACAGGGGGTATTGCTGCTGAATGCGGTGTTGACTGTGGAAGCAGGAAAATCAAATGCCCATCAGGGGAGAGGGTGGGAAACCTTTACCCAGAAGGTGATTGATGTGATCAATGCGCATCGTGAAAATGTGGTCTTCATCCTGTGGGGAAACTATGCACAAAAAAAAGGAGCTACGATTGATACCAGTAGGCATTTTGTGATCAAAACGCCACACCCCTCTCCGCTTTCTGCCTACCGTGGTTTTTTTGGCAGCAGGCCTTTTTCTCAGGCAAATGGTTACCTTAAATTGCACGGTATTACCGAGATTGATTGGCGAGTATAGCTTTTTAATGCACACGTATATACCTGACTCACACCTCCACTATGTTAGAATGGCAGCAGCGTAATAAGTGCAGAAGCAGAGAAACCAAAAGAGGCGGCAGAGTGATACGATCAAAAGAGAAGGAGAGCAAGATGCGTATGTCATCCCAGAAAAAAGCAACGGTTGTTTCAACCTCGGTTGCGACACTTTTACTTATTATCAAACTATTGATAGGTGTTGCCAGCGGTTCGGTGGCCGTACTCGCCTCTGCGATAGATTCCCTGCTTGATATGCTGGTCTCTGTTTTGAATTTCTTTGCCATTAAAAAATCCGAAGAGAACCCGGATGAGGAGTATCACTACGGCAAAGGAAAAGTGCAGGCGATCGCAGCGGTGATCGAGGGGACGGTGATTACCATGTCGGGTCTCTATATTATCTATGAAGCGGTCATGAAACTTGCAAAAGGGGGAGAGACAACGCTGCTTGCACCTTCATTTGTTGCGATGCTGCTCTCTATCGTGATTACTTATGGTCTTGTGACCTATCTGCTCAAAATTGCCAGGGAGACAAACAGCCTGGTGATCAGAGCGGACGCTTTGCATTATCAGACGGATCTCTGGTCGAACGGAGCGGTACTGATGGCGCTGGGCCTGGTATGGATCAGCGGATACCATGAGATCGATGCCCTTTTCGGTCTGGCTATAGGCCTCTATATCATCTACTCCGCCTATGCGATCATCGTAGAGGGGGTAGAGATATTGCTGGACAAAGCATTGGATGGGGAGATCGTCGCTTCCATCGAGGAGATCCTCTCAAAACATCCCAAGATCACGAGTTACCACTGGTTGCGGACAAGAAGCGACGGTGCGACAAACTTTGTAGAGTTTCATATGGTGCTCGGTCTCAACATGCTTCTGCTGGAAGCACACCGTATTGCCGATGAGGTTGAGGAGAAGATGATGGAACTTGACAAAAAAAAGCGATGGATCATTACTCCCCACTTCGATCCCTACGATGATGAAGCGGTCAACGACGCGCTGCTTAACGGCACCTCTTTGAACGAAACACTTCCCCAAAGAGCGGATAACGCACAGAATGAAAAAAAGTGATATCTATCTGCTCTCTCCTTTACCGGCAGAGGGAACGATCTCCCTGCCGATGATTTCATTTTCCCTGGTATCTGAGAGGCTTGATTTTGATGGATGCGATACGCTGATCTTTACCTCAAAACAGGCAGTGAAAAGTGCTGAAAGGATCGATCCAAAGTGGAAAAAAATACCCAACCATTGCAGTGGGCCCCGCAACCAAAAAGCAGATCGAAGCCTTGGGCGGCAGGGTGATATACCACCCCTCTTCTTTTTATGGCAAAAGCCTCAGCCGGGATATCGTAAGATACTTCAGAGATAAAAAACTTCTCTATCTGCGTCCCCGGAAAGTCTCATTTGACACAAAAGCCTATTTGGAAAATGCAGGTGTGGAGTTGCGTGAGCAGGTGATCTACCAAACTACCTGTATCACTTACCCCGAAAAGAAGGCACCTTCAAAGGGTGCGATCATCATCTTTGCTTCTCCCTCTACATTGCACTGTTTTTTTCAGAACTTTGAGTGGGATGAGAGCTATACGGCAGTACTGATCGGTGAAGCGACCAAAGCCTATATGAAGCAGGGAATGCGTTATCTGATCGCCGACAAACCGCTGATCAGATCCTGTATCGAAAAAGCAAAAAGTATACTGGAAGAGCCATTGGATAGTGGCAAAAAGTAGCTTTTTACCCTAAATGCGCTATAATTATTATAACCTAGATGGTTCGACCACTGTATATGGGGTCCAACATTAAATCTTAGTGGGACATGTAGCAGTTTGGTGTGTAGGTATTTTCGTCTGAGTATGGCTTCGGCCTGCGAGAAATTGCCTCCTGAAGAACTGCTCTCTCCTGCACCGTTGGCTTTTTAGGGCCGACTCACACAGAACGGCCATCCGGGGCTTTCACGGGCAATGGTAGATTGCAGATGGAACTAAAAATTAAAAATTAAAAATTAAAAACCCGCTAAACTTGACCATAATTTTTACCTTTTAATTTTTACCTTTATAATTTTTGGAGAAGATATGGACGTATTGATCATAGGGAGCGGCGGTAGAGAGTACTCTATCGGCCTGGCATTGCGTAAAGATCAGAATGTAGAGAAGATCTACTTTGCACCGGGTAACGGAGCAACCGATGAACTTGGAGAGAACCTTGCTGTCAGCGATTTTGATGCACTGGCGGATTTTGTAGAGGAGCATGGAGTCGGTCTTACGATTGTTGGGCCTGAAGCACCGCTGGTCGAGGGTATCGTAGATGTATTCAAGGCGCGCAATCTTACCATCTTCGGTCCAACCGCGAAGGCGGCACAGCTGGAAGGTTCAAAGATCTTTATGAAGAACTTCCTGGCACGTCATGGCGTTCCTACCGCAAAATATATTGAGACCAGTTCGCTTCAGGAAGCGTATGACTTTATCAATACGATGAAAGCCCCGATCGTCGTGAAAGCAGACGGGCTTTGCGGCGGTAAAGGAGTGATCATCGCCCAGAGTCATGATGAGGCCAAGAGGGCAGCGGGTGAGATGCTCAGCGGCAACTCATTTGGTGATGCGGGGACATCGATCGTGGTTGAAGAGTTCCTTGACGGGTATGAACTCTCAGTCTTTGCGATCTGCGACGGGAAAGATTATGTCGTGCTTCCTGCAGCGCAGGACCATAAGCGACTGCTTAACAATGATCAAGGACCGAATACGGGCGGGATGGGAGCCTATGCCCCTACACCGCTTGTCAATGATGATATCTATGCAAAGCTTGACGAACGTGTGATCAAACCGACCCTCAAAGGGATGCAGGAAGAGGGGATGCCGTTCACAGGTGTACTTTTCATCGGGGTGATGGTGGTTAACGGCGATCCGATCATCCTGGAGTATAATGTACGTTTCGGTGATCCTGAGTGTGAAGAGCTGATGCCGCTGCTGAAATCGCCTGCAAGCGAACTCTTCTACAAAGCTGCTACAGGGGACCTTGCAAATGCGAAGATCGAATTCCACGACAAGTATGCAGTGGGTGTGGTCATGGCAAGCAAGGACTATCCGTACAAGAGTTCGGAACCTGCTGAGATCATCATCGATGATATCTATCATGAAGAGCTCAATGAGAATGCCCATATCTCCTTTGCGGGTGTAAGCCGCGGCGAAGACGGCAAGCTCTATGCTACCGGCGGCAGGGTACTCGTATGTGTAGGGATAGGGGAGAGTATCAAAGAGGCGCAGCAAAGAGCCTACATGCTTGTCGGGCAGGTGCACTTTGCGGGGAAACAGTGCCGTACTGATATCGCATACCAGGCGCTTTAGGAGAGACCATGGATGAGCAAAACTCTCTGCCGATTGCTGCTCTACAAAAGAGAGTCGTCTCATTTGTAATCGATGATATCGTTGTCTCCCTCTTTTTCATGGTCATTTTTTATGATCAGATCATAGCATATATGCAGGTAATACCTGCCGAGCAGCAATCCCGTTCCCAGTACCTGCTTGAGACCATGAACCAGTTCGTCTCTGCCAATCTGCTGTGGCTTCTGTCGCTTAAAGTACTCTACCATACGGTTCTTGTCTGGCAAAACGGGATGACACTGGGAAAATTCATTATGAAGATCAGGGTCATATTGGTGGAAAACGGGAAAAATCCCTCATTGCAGACGGCACTGTACCGTGCGCTGCTACGTATCCCCAGCGAACTTTTTTTCTACCTTGGGTTTCTGATGGCATTTTTTGCCCCGCTCAGACAGACCTTTCATGACAAATTCTCAAACTGTGTAGTCGTTGATGCGTAAATATTTACAGTGGTTTCTTCTGTTCGGATGGCTGGGAGGAGCGATGCTCTATGCCAACCAGGAGTCACAAAAGATCGAAGTTCTGGCCAAGCAGATGGAGAGTACCCAAACCACTGTCTATGCCACCGGCGGTGTCCTGGTCTATTTTAAAGACTCTGTGATCAAGGCAGACCGGGTCAGCTATGAGAGGAGAACCAATCTGCTGACGGTGGATGGCGATATCGAGATGATGGGGTATGATGGGAGTAAGCAAAAAAGCGAGCATATCGAGATCAACACGCAAAACAACGAAGTGGTCTTTGATGCGCTTTTTTTGTCCAATAAAAATGATGTATGGCTGGTATCAGAGCATGCCACGAAAAATGAGGGTAACTATACACTTGGCAGCAGTATGATCTCCAGCTGTGATATCAATGACCCCTTGTGGAAAATAGGTTTTCAGCGTTCTGAGTATGACAGTATGACAAAAGAGATGAAACTCTACGATGCAAAAGTCTATTTCTGGGATACGCCGATACTCTATACCCCTTATCTCTCCTTCAATACTGACCAAAAGCGCAGCTCCGGACTCCTCTTCCCGCTCTTTGGGTATACAGAAGAGGAAGGGTTTGTCTACGAACAGCCTATTTTCTGGAATATCTCTCCCAGCATGGACATGGAGTTTAATCCTCAGCTCAGGACGGAAAGAAGCAAGGGGATCTATGGCACCTTCCGTTTTGTCGATTCTGCCTACTCTTCGGGAATGATACGGACAGGATATTTTCTGGACAGCAAAGAGTATCAGGAGAGAGAACAAAATGAGGATAGAGAACATTATGGTTTTGAATTCTACTATGATGCTTCGAAATTCCTTTCCAAAGATACCCTGAACGGACTGGATGACGGGCTGTATATCAATGCAATCCTTTTGAATGATATTGACTATATTAACCTTCAAAAGACCAAGCTGACTAATTTTGGACGCTACCCTCTACAAGAGTCCAGGCTGAACTATTTTGTATCGGGTGATGCATTCTATACCGGGATCAATGCAAAGTATTTCATTGATACGCGGCAAAAAGAGAATGATGATACCCTGCAGGTACTGCCATCGGTGCAGCTGCATAAGTACCTGGATCACCTGGTATGGAATAACCTTACCTATAGCATAGATATGCACCTGAATAATTTTTACAGACAAAAAGGAGTGCGGCTTAAGCAGGCTGAAGCAAAGATCCCACTTGACTATACGGTCTCTTTTTTTGATGATTATCTGAGCTTTGCATTGGGCGAGGAGTTGTACTACAGCAAGTTCTTTTTTGACAATGGTGACTATAGCGTTGATCAGTTTGAATACTACAGCAATATTCATAAAGCAAAATTCTTTACAGATCTGACGAAACGCTATGATGCCTTTATCCATGTGCTGCAGCCGGCATTGGAGTATATCAAACCGGGCAATGAACAGCAGTCACCAGTGGCTTTTGAAATGCTGGATACCGAGCAAAAAGAGTTGTTTGCCGTGGGGTTGCCCGAAGAGCATTATGCATTCACCCTGAGTCAATATTTTTATGATGAAGCGATGCAGTTGAAGTTTTTCCAGCGCCTCTCACAAAAGTATTATCTCGACAGATCCTATGCATTTGGCGACATCAGTAATGAAATGCAGTATAATTGGAGTAACTGGCAGATATACAATGATATCGTCTATTCGCACGAATTTGACAAGATACGGGAGTCTCTGATCCGGATATCGCTGCTAAAGAAAGCATATGGATTTACACTGGGACATATCTACAAGGAGCTCTTGCCTGATGATAAAACCATCTTTACGCCATCCAATGACATCAACTTTAACTTTCACTACCAGGTGAGCCCGCGTATCAAGGTCAACGGTGCGCTGATCTATGACCTGGAAGAGACTTCAGACAAACAGTGGAGTATAGGAGGCAGCTATGCAGTTGACTGCTGGTCAATGGATCTGGGTGTGCTTCAGGATATCAGACCCCTGCCTTCCGGGTCAAGGTTGGAAACCAGTGTCTATGTACAGTTTAATTTTATCCCGTTTGCAAGCATAGGAACAAGGAATTAGTAAGATGTTAAACCCCGTTGAAGAGATAGAAACTGCTTTGGAAACTCTGGAGTTACCCAGGATGATCACCAAGGCAGATATCAAAAGACAGTATCGTTTTCTTGCACAGAAACATCATCCGGACAGAGGGGGAGAGGCATCGAAAATGGAGCAGCTCAACCAATCCTACAAGCTCTTGATGCAGTATATAGAGGATTTTCGTTATACTTTCGATGAGGATGAGATCAAAAAACAGTTTCCGGGAGTAGATTATGTCCAACGATTTAAACCTTAACTGCTGCTATTTCAAGGATCGTCAGGCTGCAGCAGAACAGTTGATAGATACGCTGCCTACAGAGCTGTTTCCCCCTGATGAAACGGTTGTAGTCGGTATCAGTGAAGGGGGGGTCTACTTTGCCGACAGGGTTGCGACGGCACTGGATGCCCAGATGGATATCCTGCTGACAGAAGCGATCATGGCACCCAATAATCCGGAACTGCCTATCGCAATGATCTCGGAGACAGAGGAGGTGGTAATGCACAGGGCCCTTATCGATGCCTTTGATATCTCTGTGGATTTTGTCTATGCGGCGGCGAGCCGTATCTATGAAGACGAAGTACTCTCCTATGTCTATAAGTATAGAAAAGGAAAGGACCTGCTCTCCCTGAAAGGCAAATATGTTGTTTTGGTGGATGAGTGTATCGAAACAGGCCTTACGATGATGGTCGCACTGAAGTCGGCGATCGCAAGAGAGGCAAAAAATATCTATATCGCGACACCTATTCTGGATCAGTCCGTGTATGAAAACCTGATTGGTGTTTGTGACGGAATCTTCTGCCCTCATAAGATTCAAGACTATATTTCGATAGAATACTATTTTCAGAACTTTGAGAAACTGACTTTTGATGAGATTGCATGGATGGTAGAACGTCAAGAGAAAAAAAGAAAATCCAACCAGATGAGAGTAAAGGAAAATAATTAATGGATGCAACAGTGCTAAAGCTCAATATCAACAATTTAGAAGAGACATATGAATTTAACAAGGTAGCGAAACAGGCTTCAGGTGCAGTGCTTTACAGACAAGGGAAAGCTGTCCTACTGGCAACTGTTGCGATTGATGAGAGGCCGGTGGAAGAGGACTTCCTCCCTATGACGGTGCAATATATCGAAAAGAGTTATGCTGCCGCAAAGATACCGGGAGGGTTTATCAAGAGAGAGACAAAGCCGGGAGATTTTGAGACACTCACATCCCGTATCATAGACCGTTCGCTCCGTCCTCTTTTTCCGAAAGGGTTCCGTTATCCGGTAGTCATTACCGTTACGGTATTGAGCAGTGACAGCGAAGTGGATATGCAGGTTGCCGCACTCCATGCCGCATCTGCCGCTCTTTTTGTTTCAGACACCCCGATCTCGCAGGCTGTTACAGCTGTACGTCTGGCTAAGATAGACGGAGAGATCGTCGTAAACCCGACACTGAGCCAGCAGAATGAGAGTACACTGGACCTTTTCGTTGCAGGTTCCGGTGATGATATCTTGATGATAGAGATGCGTACGATGGCACAGGAGATCATTGATGATGTGGTTGCTCCTACGATGGCAGAGATCCCGTTGATACTTGAACATCACGAGTGCAACGAGTTGGATGAGGAGGCACTGCTTGAAGCGATCGGTATCGCACAGAAAGCGATCTCGAAAGCTACAGAGATGTATGGCAACGAGTTTGCCCCGGCAAGCAGGGAGCCTTTGGTATTGGAGCTTTTCGATGAAAAAGTGGACAGCGAACTTTATGACTATATCGCCGCGAACTATCAAGAGGCGGTAGAAGAAGCTGTGCAGTCTATGGCAAAAAGTGAGAGAAGTACCGCACTCAAGAAGGTACGTGCCTCCATAATGGAGGCAAAAGCTGCCGAAGGCGTGGCACTGGAGAAAGAGCTGGTGGGTAATGTACTCGAAGCATACAAGAGAACGATTGTAAGGGGATTGATCCTGGATAAAGGGATCAGGGCGGATGGCCGTGCACTTGATGAGGTGCGCCCTAGAGATACTGGAGAGTAACGGCTCCTCTTCGATGGCGACAGTCTGCGGCGGAGCGTTGGCACTCAGAGCAGCGGGTGTAGAGACACAGAAGCTGGTTGCGGGGGTAGCCATGGGGCTGGTCACCGAAGAGGATAAATACGCCGTACTGACCGATATCATGGGTCTTGAAGACCATGACGGTGATATGGATTTCAAGATCACGGGAACACGTGACGGGGTCACTGCGATGCAGATGGATATCAAACTGGGAGGTTTGGAGCTCCATATACTGAAAGATGCGCTGGATCAGGCAAAAAAAGCGCGTTTGCATATCCTGGAGATCATGGAAAGAGCAGATGAGGAGATGCAGCCGAGCGGCGCGCTGCCTACCGTGGAACACTTCACGATAGACCCGAGCCGTATCGTTGATATCATCGGTAAAGCCGGGGCGACGATCCGTGAGATTATTGAGAAGTTCGATGTCAGCATCGATCTTGACAGAGAGGTCGGCGGGGTAAAAGTCAGCGGTGGAGATGACAGCAAGGTGGCAGCTGCCAGAGACCATATTGAAACAATTGCATCAAAAACTGTACCGAAACAGATGCAGTATGAGATCAACAAACAATACACCGGCAAGATCAAAAAGATCGTAGACTTTGGTATGTTCGTTGAGATGCCTGACGGTTTTGATGCGCTGCTTCATATCTCTAAAGTCTCGAAAGGGAGAGTAGATAACCTGGCAGAGCGTTACAATGAGGGTGATCCGATCGAAGTGGTGGTACTTGAGCAAAAAGGTAAAAAAGTAGAGTTGGCTACACCGGAATATTTGGCATAGCGCAGCAAAGTATAATCTACTTTTAGATAAAATTACGCCGTTATTACGAAGTGATAAGTAGGGAAACAGTTTGCATTTATGTGGCTGTTGGCAGTAGAGATACTGTTTACGCTAGCCGAACGGACTTTGGAAGACAGTCGTAGAGACTTTAAATCAACCAAATTTTGAAGGAATACTAATGAAAAAGATTTTTGTACTTTTCATGGCACTTGGTGCAGCTGCATTCGCAGGTGAAGGTGAATCTATGATCCAAGCTTACTCAGTCATCGCTGCTGGTGTTGGTCTTGGTCTTGCTGCTCTTGGTGGTGCTATCGGTATGGGTCACACTGCTGCTGCAACAATCGCTGGTACAGCTAGAAACCCAGGTCTTGGTGGTAAACTGATGACTACAATGTTCATTGCTCTTGCGATGATCGAAGCACAAGTTATCTATACACTTGTTATTGCACTTATTGCTCTTTACGCTAACCCATTCCTATAATAGGAATTTTAAGTAAGCTTTAAGTTTAGGGCGGGTATAATCCCGTCCACACAAACACACGCGATCGTGGTGGAACGGTAGACACGCTATCTTGAGGGGGTAGTGCCTTCGTGGTGTGAGGGTTCAAATCCCTCCGATCGCACCATTAAAATACCTCATTACTCAAACTCCAAAATATCATATAACAACAGATAAAATTTTTTTCGTATCGTACTGTAACTTGTTCCCATGGAAGGATCTAAGAATTGGCAGTCTATAGAGATATTCAGATATACTGTGGATATCTTGAACTTTAAATAAATGAAACAGTACTCATATAAGTGATTTTTAACTACTCCTATTAATTTTATTTTTAATTGATTTTTTCAACCTAGGCTTTCTCGCGAGGATGAAATCGTCTAAAAAGCCCGGAAACTCCCTAATTTAGGGCACAATTAGCATTTATTTAGCAATTTTTAAGAATAAAATGTGATATAATGATTTACATCTTAAAATAAAGGAAGAAGCATGACAAAAGCTGAATTTGTAGAGTTGGTGCAGAAAAACGGTGAGTTTGAAAGTAAAGCGGCAGCAGAGAGAGCGGTAAAAGCATTTATCGATTCTGTGACAGAAGCGCTAGTTAAAAAAGATAGCGTTTCTCTTGTTGGTTTCGGGACATTCTCGACAGTAGAGGTAGCTGAAAAATCAGGTACAGTACCTGGTACAAACAAAACATATAAAAAACCTGCACACACTGCACCTAAATTCAAAATCGGTAAAACATTGAAAGACGCGGTTGCAGCGGCTAAATAATTACCTTCAGGTTACCCTTATGGGTAGCCTTTGAATCCCCCCTTATTTTATCACCCCTCCCTAACAGGCATTGTCCAATTTTTTTGCACTGGAGCAGTTTGCCACCTGATTGGTCACGTAAATAACGGTGCCCAACATCCACAGCAACATCACACCGATAAATATAGATACAAAAATGATGTTTTTGTTGTCCTTTTTCTTCTGATTATCCGCTGCCATACATAATCCTTTGTTTATTTCTGTCTTCCAGTATAAAATACCTCTGTGTATTTCATGTGCACTCTGCCAGTGACAACATGCTATAATGCATCAAAAAAAAGAGAGACAATGAGAGTTGATGAGATGATCGGTTTAGGTGTAGCTGGAAACTTTGCGCACCATCTTGAGCAGGCAGGCGAGCTTGAAGACTTTAAAGATGTGCAGACAGAAGAACCCCAGGCACCCAAAGGGATTTTCCCTTTTTATCTTCCTTCCAGCGATTGTTTTTTGGGTATCTACTCGGTTGCTACCAATGAACTGAAACTACCGGAGTATGAGGCGAATGCACAAGTCGAACCAGAGATCGGGGTACAGTTTGAGATTGTTTATGGAGAAAATCACGAGGTAGTCGATCTGATTGCCGAAAGATTTACGACCTTTAATGACTGTACGATACGCAAAGAGGGTGCCAAAAAAATCTCAGAAAAGAAAAGCTGGGGGCCGAATTCAAAAGGAATCGGGAATAAGTGGATCGATATCGACAGGTTTGAAGAGGGGGGAGTGATGGACAGATATCATCTTTGCTCCTTTGTAAAACGTGATGGTCTACTCCATGCGTATGGTGTGGATGCTCCTCTTCCCGGGTACAGTTATTTTTATGCGAAGCTCAAAAATTGGCTGATAGAGAAGATGAATCACCAGGAGGATTTTGGTCCCCTAGAGAATATCTCAGCGCATCTCAAGGCGTGTAACTATCCAACCCATGCATTGATATCGATCGGTGCAACTGCCTATGCGGAGTTCGGCGAGCATAACTATCTGCAGAGCGGTGACGAGATCTATGTGATCGCATACGATGCCACACAGGAGAAGGGGGACCTGGAACCTTCAGAGACAAAAGTGATCCTCCACCAAAGGGTTTTATAGTTTGAAGAGCACCAAACTGAAAGCCATCACAAAGATCCCCGCGACTACCCCTCCGATGGCGGTATGGTCGTTGCCGTAGCGTCTTGATGCGGGAAGCAGTTCATCAAATGAGATATAGACCATGATCCCCGCTACGATTCCAAAAGTAATCCCGAGCGTGAGGTCACCCATAATCGGCAAGAGCAGAAGATAGCCCAATACGGCACCGACAGGTTCAGTGAGGCCTGAAGCAAAGGCAAAGAAAAAAGCCCTCTTCCTGCTTCTGGTCGCATAGTAGATCGGCAGCGCGACGGCCAAGCCTTCGGGGATATTGTGTATCGCGACAGCAAAGGCTATGGCACTTCCCGTATTTCTATCCTCCAATGCCATCACGAACGTTGCAAAGCCTTCGGGAAAATTATGTATCGCGATGGCAACCGCCGTAAAAAGCCCGACTCTGCTGAGGAGACTGTATTGTGCATTGACGGCTGAAACGTGATTTTCGCCATATTCCAGTGCATGGTGCGGATTGACCGTGTCGGGGATAAGCTGATCGATGATAAAGGTTGCTCCTATCCCTGTAAAAAAGGCTATGAGCCCCAGCACTTCGCCGTTCAGTGGGCCATAATGGTGAGCAAACGCGCTCTGTGATTTTGCAAGTATCTCCACAAGAGAGATGTAGATCATGACGCCGGCAGAAAAGCCGAGGCCGATGGAGAGAAAGCGGGTATTGTCCTCTTTGCTGACAAAGGTAAGCAGTGCCCCCAGTGCCGTAGCCAATCCTGCAAGCAGGGTCAGAAGGAAGGCCGGCAGGAAGCTTTCAAGGGTAAGTGTCTCCACTCTCCCTCCTTTTAGAGCTTATTTCTCAAACTCTCCACAAAATCAGAGATATCATCATGCAGTGCCTGCAGATCCTCTTCATGTTCCACTTCGTCTGCGAGGATCTCCGAGACGATATCGTAGGTGACGATATCTTTATCTCTGGTCATTTCCGCAATTTCCGAGTAGACGGAGATGGCACACTGTTCCCCCTTGATGGCATCTTCAAGTATTGCAACGACATCAAAATCATTCGGGGCATCATACCCGCAGTTGGTATGGGTGAACCAGTCTTTGGGGTTCAGCAGGGGAGTACCACCCAGCTGCGTGATCCTGTCCGCAACCATATTGGCATGTCTCAGCTCATCGGTGGCGTGCTGTGTCAGTTCTGCAATCGCGGCATCTTTCATGATCCCTTTGATCACCTTGGCTTCGATAAAATACTGATAATAGGCCAACCACTCATCCGCATATGCTTTGTTCAGCATAGTGATTATTTCGTTGATCTCGATACCTTTGATAATGGAGTTGCCTCTTTTTGCCATACTTGATCCTTTCAAAGTTAATAAGGAAAAATTATCCTGTTTCATTGTAACGCTATTAAACTTAAAGGAGAATAGGGCTTTTTTTATTCGCTAACAAAAAATTCGTTAAAATAGTGAAAACAGATTGTGAGGCAGAATTTGAGAATAAGAGAATTATTTCTGGTATTGGCGTTGGTGATGCTCTATGGATGTGAACAGGGGAATGTTTCCAAGGCGCGTCTGATGGATGACGCAAAGAAAAAACAGGAGGCAGAAGTACTCCAGCTGAAGTCCAAAGAGGTGAATGAAACACTTGAGCTTCAGAAGCTGGTCGGAGCCAATCAGGTCGCTTTGGCAAAAATCGAAGCAGAAAAACTACAGCAGCTGAAAAGACTGGAGCTGGAGCAGTCAAAACTGCAGGCAGATGAGGCGGCAAAGCTGCAGGAGAGCAAACTGGCTTACGAAAAAGAGCTTCAGAGCATGAAGCTTGCCCAGGAAAAAGAGCTTACCCTTGCCCAGGAGAAACGACTTCTTGCCAACCAGGGCAGCCAGAATAGCTTGTATCAGACGATCTTGATCGTAGGAACAGTGCTCATACTGCTTATTCTTCTCCTTTTGCTGTGGATACATAAAAAGAACAAAGCCCACGAGGCAAAGATGCATGAAGAGTCTTTACGGCACGAAGCGTTCATGCAGGCAAGCCAGCAGCATCATGAAAAGATCACGAAGATGCTGGAGATCGTAGTGGATGAAAAGACAGATAAAAATGTGAAGAAAGAGCTGGTAAAACTCCTGAAAGAGCAGGGAGGTACACCACCGTTGCTGTTGGAGGAGAAGAAAAGCTAGAAAGTGTTTGTCATTTTACGGGTGTTGCCCCCAAGGGAACTCCTTTGGGGAGGAGAGGTTAGTTAAACCAGCTTTTGACCCTGTCGAATGCCGATTCAAACGTACTTTTGTGCGGCTTGCTTTCTACCCCGTAGCTCTCCTGGAGCTTTTCAAGCAGTTCACGCTGTTCATCATTGATCTTCTTGGGAAGGACCATTTTTACCTGTGCTATGAGACGGCCTCTGCGTCCGCTGTGCACATCGGCAACTCCTTCTCCTTCAAAGATATACTGCTCCTTGTCTTTGGTTCCCTGTTTCAGTTCAAGCTCTGTTTCTCCGTCCAGTGTAGGGATCGTGATCGTCTCTCCCAGAACAGCCTGCGTGAAGAATACCGGAACCTCTATATAGATATCGTTGCCGTTACGGATAAAGTTCTCGTCCTCTTCTACGATAAATGTGAGATAGAGGTCTCCGCGTCTCCCGTTTTTGGCAAGGTTTCCGTGCCCCTGAGCCCTGAGCCTGTTGCCTGAGTCGACACCTGCAGGAATGTTGATGGTGATCGTCTCCTCTTTGGTTTGATACCCTTTGCCGTTACAACTCGGACACTTCTCGGCAACCTTTCTTCCCTCCCCATGACACTTCGGACAGGTTTGTGCAAACTGCATTCGTCCCTGGCGCATCACTACCTGGCCGTGGCCGCCACAGTAGTCACAGGTCTCCAGCTTACCGTCTTTTGCACCGGTTCCCTCACACTCTTCACAGGGTACCTTGTAGGTGATATCGATCTCTTTTTCACAGCCGAATACCGCCTCATTGAACTTCAGCGGCAGTTCAATCTCAAAGTCAAGTGCATATTTCTGGCCCGGATCGCGTCTGGCCTGGCCAAAACCGCCGAAACCGCCGAAGCCACCGCTTCCGCCGAACATGGAGTTGAAGATATCCATGATATCATCCATACTTGTGCTGCCGAAGCCTCCGCCCATACCCTGGCCTTCGAGGCCGGCTTTGCCGTAGCGGTCATAGAGCGATCGTTTTTCATCGTCACTCAGCACCTGGTAGGCTTCGTTGATCTGTTTGAATTTCTCTTCAGCCTCTTTATCCTCAGGATTACGATCAGGGTGATACTTCATCGCAAGTTTGCGGTAGGATTTTTTCAGTTCGGCACCACTGCACTCCCTGTTCACCTCAAGTACTTCGTAATAATCAAGTTCTGTCATATAGTATACTCCATAGAGCTATATAGATTTTGGCGAATTCTACCATAATTTGGTTATAATCACAAAAATTAAAAGTGAAGGTAAACTATGGTAGTGCATATCGTCATGTTCAAATTTCAGGAAGCGCATAAAACAGCCAATCTCGAAAAAGCGAAAGAGATGCTGGAGAACTTGATGGGAAAGGTGCCAACACTTCTTAGTATGGAAGTGGGACTCAATTTTGCGGAAGAGGAGCGTGGGATGGATCTCAGTATTGTGACGACTTTTTCAGACAAAGAGGGACTGCAGGAGTATGCCGTGCATCCTGAACACCTCAAGGTGGTGGAGTTTATCAAGAGTGTCACAGAGTACTCCAAAGTTGTGGATTACGAAAAAAATTAAAAATTAAAAATTAAAAATTAAAAATTAAAAATTCAGGATTTAGGGATTGGGCATTAAACACTATAGGATCGAAGCGTTTGAAAACCTTGTCGCAGCATTTCAGTCGTTGCCTTCTATTGGCAAAAAAACTGCCATTCGCCTTGCTTACCATGCGGTAATGGAGGATGGGTTCGGGGCGATGAAGCTGGCACATGCACTGGAGACCGGAGTCAATACGATCCAGAAGTGCCGCAAGTGTCATAATATGAGCGAAGATGAACTCTGTGCAATCTGCTCTGACCCCTACCGTGATACCACCAAGCTCTGTATCGTACAGTCGGCGAAAGATATTTTAACGATTGAAGAGAGCGGACAGTTTAACGGTATCTATTATGTGGTCTCGGAGATCAGCGATATGGATGAGGCGCATCTTTATTATGCCGTTGAAGGGGTAGAGGAGATTATCTTCGCCTTTCCTCCGAGTATCGCAACAGATACAATGATACTGTATATAGAAGACAAACTTCAGGGCAAAGAGATCGAGTTTACGAAAATTGCGCAAGGGGTGCCTACCGGCGTAGAGCTTGAAAATATCGATGTGCTCTCCCTCTCAAGGGCACTGGAATCCAGGGTGAAGACCTGATCTACTCGATTACCGTCTGGACTCTTTCGTTGATGTAGTTCTGTATGAATTCGCGTACTTCCGCATAGACAAAGGAGTCTTTGTACCCTTCGATCTTACCGCCTGCGGCGTTGGGATGTCCTCCTCCGTTTCCTATCACAGCAGCCATCTTGGAGACATCCACTTTGTTATTGCTTCGAAGAGAGAAGTTCCCCCTGAAGTTCACATCCATATAGAAATCATACGCTTCGTTTTCTACCATACAGGCATTGCCGATGACCGAAGCGCTGCCTATGTTGTATCCCAATATCCCTTTCGCATGTTTATAGGTGATCGTGAGACGTTCTCTTTCGGCAGTCAGAAGGCCTGTCACATAGGCAGCCACGAGGTTGTCCTTTGTATTGTTCTTCTCTTTGATAAAAAAGTTCTTTTTGATCTGGTGGAGCGCATCATCGAGCTTGATCGGGGCATCCGCTTCATGGATCATCTCTTTAGCTGCCTCGATCATGGAGAGTTTGAAGTCCCTGTCTTCAGAAGGGAAGAGGATACGATTGATCTCTTTTGCCCCGGAGATCATACCAAGCATCACTTTCCCGTACTCAAAGAGCGGGTCTTCGCTGACCCAGATATCAATGGCATTGATCGCCTGTACAATGGAAGCAAGTCTGTTTTCTCTGTCAAACCCATAGTGTTGCTGCAGCCAGTGGTAGGTGATCAGTGTCGCACTTCTGCCTGTGTCGAGCAGATACCATGCAAAACGCTCTGCTGCGCCTGCCCCTGTAGCATGATGGTCAAGGAGTTGGAGTTTCGCACCGATACGCATCGCCTCTTTTTCGATCCAATTTCCCTCTTTTGTGGTGAGATTCAGATCGGTGATAAGGATCACTCGCTCTTTTCCCTCTCCCTGGAGGAAAATATCCTGTTCGATCTTTTTGACGATCTCTTCCAGGCGTGCGGTCACTTCCGGACCGTAGTTGGCATTGAAGCAGTCAATGTTGTCAAAACACTGTGTTGTAAGATATTGACAGCCATAGCCGTCAAGATCGATATGCGACAGATGATAGATATGCTGCTGCATCATCAGATAATATCCCCAAGCATTAATCCCTCAAGAAAGCCATCCACTTTGTTTTGAAAGGTTGCCAGGAACGGAGAGATCGAACAGGTACCGATACTCCCATTTGGACAGGTGGCTGCATACTGGGTACAGTCAAATACTGCCGGCGCTTTGCCTTCGGCTGCGAGGATGATCTCCCTTACAGAGATCTCATTCACATCTCTCATCAGGATAAATCCACCCTGGGCTCCCTTTTTTGACTCAAGGATCTCGGCTCTGGCAAGATTTTGAAGGATTTTTGCAAGAAAGCTTTTGGGGATACACAATTCATTGGCAAGCTGTTCTGCGCCAATGGGTTTTTCGGATCTTCTGATCGTATCCAGGGAGAGCAGCGCATACTCTGTTGCTCGTGTTAGTAACATAAAACTAAACCTTTTTAATATAATTAAGAGTATATTACTCTAAAATAGATTAGAAAAACGAATCATTTTATATTCTTTTCTACCCTCCTCTGTTTCTAAGTGCAAAATAAGCTTGAGATGCTATTATTCCATTTCCGAAATAATATTTTGAGAAAAAGAAAATACCAATCAGGAGGTCAATTATGGCTTTGGATCAGGCGAAAAAAGCAGAGATTATTGCAAAATACGCTAGAAGCGAAAACGATACGGGTTCTACAGAGGTTCAGGTAGCTCTTCTTACCGAGAGAATCAACTACTTGACTGAGCACCTTAAAACATATAAAAAAGATCACTCTTCAAGACTTGGTCTACTTAAACTGGTAGGACAAAGAAGAAGACTTATGAGATACCTTAAGAATACAGATCTTACAAGATGGACAGCGATCAAAGCTGAGCTTGGTATTAGAAACTAAGCATTTCCGCCACACATTAAAACCATCTCATTTGAGATGGTTAACTTCACTCTATTACCATTTACCAATCATTTAACATCTATTATCTCTTAACCATTATACTTATAGTTTAGGCTTTGCATTGTCTGCTATAGCTCTCGTTGTATCAACTTTTAGGTTAATGAAAATAGACTCATCTTTTAGTTGAGTTAGTTTGACTCATATTATACTTGACAAAATATGACTCAATGTTGTATAATATTTTCAAGCATCGAATCAATGATGTATGAATGAATGAAAAAAAACAGGAGGTTGTCTATGGCTCAAGAAGAGAAAGAGACTCTTGAAGATCAGAAGGCAGAAGAGACGATCGAATCTGAAGCAGCAGCTACAGAAGAAGGTTCAGTTGATCCGCTGGAGGCTGCACAAGCTGAAGCTGCAGAGTGGAAAGATAAGTACCTTCGTGCGCACGCGGACTTTGAAAATTCCAAAAAGCGTTTGGAGAAAGATAAGAACAACGCTGTATCCTATGCAAACGAGAGCTTTGCAAAAGATATCCTTTCAGTGATAGATTCTTTTGAAAATGCCCTTGCTGCAATGAATAGTAATGAAGAGAACGACTCTGAAGCATATGCGAAGATGGTAGAAGGTGTGAATCTCACGTATGAACAACTCAAAAAGATCTTGGAGAAGAACAATATCAAAGAGATCGAATGCGAAGGTGAGTTTGATCCTGAAGTACATCAGGTGATTATGCAGGTAGAGAGTGATGATCATGAATCTGGTCAGATCGTACAAGTGATGCAAAAAGGCTATACGATCAAAGAGAGAGTGCTCAGACCGGCGATGGTAAGCACTGCCAAGTGAGCCGTATAGGCAAACCTGTAAACAAAATTGAGAAATTAACAAGTATAGAAAGGAAGAGAAAATGGGTAAAGTTTTAGGAATTGACTTAGGTACAACCAACTCTGCAATGGCAGTGTATGATAACGGTGAAGCAAAGATCATCGCAAACAAAGAGGGTAAAAATACAACACCTTCTATCGTAGCATTTACTGACAAAGGCGAAGTACTTGTTGGTGAATCTGCGAAAAGACAGGCGGTAACAAACCCTGAGAAGACGATCTACTCGATCAAGAGAATCATGGGGCTGATGATGAGCGAAGAGAAAGCAAAAGAAGCGCAGAGCAAGCTTCCTTACCACATCATCGACAGAAACGGTGCGTGTGCGATCGAGGTAGCAGGTAAGACCTATACGCCTCAGGAGATCTCGGCAAAAGTATTGATGAAACTCAAAGAGGATGCGGAAAGCTATCTTGGTGAGACGGTTACGGATGCAGTGATTACGGTACCTGCATACTTCAACGATGCACAGAGAAAGGCGACAAAAGAGGCGGGTACGATCGCAGGTTTGAACGTACTACGTATCATCAATGAGCCGACTGCTGCGGCACTTGCTTATGGTCTGGATAAAAAACATGCTGAACAGATCGTAGTATACGACCTTGGTGGTGGTACATTCGACGTAACGGCACTTGAGACGGGTGATGGTGTCGTAGAAGTATTGGCCACAGGCGGGGATGCGTTCCTGGGTGGTGATGACTTTGACAACAAGATCATTGACTATGTAGCAAATGAGTTCAAGAATGATACAGGTATTGATATCAAATCTGATGTAATGGCGCTTCAAAGGGTTAAAGATGCAGCTGAGACTGCAAAGAAAGAGCTTTCATCTTCAACTGAGACTGAGATCAACCTTCCCTTCATCACAGCGGATGCAACAGGACCGAAGCATCTGGTAACAAAGATCACAAGAGCGAAGTTCGAGTCACTGATCTCTGATCTGGTAGCCAGTACGATCAAAACGGTAGAGGGTGTGCTTAAAGATGCAGATCTTGGTAAATCAGATATCAACGAGATCGTTATGGTCGGTGGTTCAACAAGAGTACCGCTTGTACAAGAGGAGATGAAGAAGTTCTTCGGTAAAGATCTTAACAAGTCTGTGAACCCTGATGAGGTAGTTGCGATCGGTGCAGCGATCCAGGGTGGGGTACTTGCAGGTGATGTAAAAGATGTACTTCTGCTTGATGTTACACCGCTTAGCCTTGGTATCGAGACACTTGGCGGGGTAACGACCAAAGTGATCGAAAAAGGTACAACGATCCCGGCGAAAAAATCTCAGGTATTCTCAACGGCGGAAGATAACCAGCCGGCAGTGAGTATCCATGTACTTCAAGGAGAGCGTGAGTTTGCCAAAGACAACAAGTCACTTGGTATGTTCGAGCTTAGAGATATCCCTGCTGCTCCAAGAGGTGTACCTCAGATCGAAGTGACATTCGATATCGATGCGAACGGTATCCTGACAGTAACAGCATCTGATAAAGGTACAGGTAAATCTCAAGATATCAAGATCACAGGTTCGTCAGGACTCAGTGATGAAGAGATCGAAAAAATGGTTCAGGATGCCGAAGCGCACAAAGCGGAAGATGAGAAGAGAAAAGCTGTCGTTGAGACTAGAAACCAGGCGGATGCGCTGGTACATCAGACGAAGAAGTCGCTTGCTGATCTTGGCGAGAACTTCGATGCATCTGAAAAAGCGAACATCGAAGCTGCAATCTCAGAGCTTGAAGCAGTATTGAAAGATGACAATGCAACCAAAGAGCAGATCGAAGAGAAAGTCAAAGCATTGACAGAAAAGAGCCATAAGCTAGCTGAAGCGATGTATGCCAAAGAGCAGGGCGGTGCAGCTGAAGGTACTAAAAAAGCTGATGATGACGACGTCATCGATGCAGAAGTAGAGTAAGACGAAACTTCAGTAAGAGGCGACTAGTCGCCGAGCACTCTGCTGAAGAGGTCCAAGTGACAACGTAGCAAACGGGGCTTTGCCTCGGTTGTGTTCTATCGATAGTACGACGTCATCGATGCAGAAGTAGAATAATCCTTCTATAGACTTCACAAACTCTAAGACTTCCACTTTTGTGGAAGTCAATTTCTGATAGTGCCCTTAAAAGTTCGCAATTTCAAAACACCTTTTATGTATCAGGCTGCATCCTGCAGCAACTCTTCACGCTTAATCATTACCAGTTCGAGCT